>DATBDO010000060.1:0-8546 GCA_036269855.1 Mycobacteriales bacterium | reverse complement strand
CGCTCTGTCGTCGCCCGCCGGTGCCGCTGCCGTCCGCGAAGGTGCCGAGGCCCTGGCCCGGATGTTGAGCATCTTCGCGCCGTTCGCTGCGGAGGAGGTGTGGGAGTTGCTGGGTAATGAGCCCTCGGTCGTCAACGCAGGCTGGCCGAAGGCCGACCCAGCACTTCTCGTGGAGGACACCGTCACATGTGTCATCCAGGTGGCCGGCAAGCTACGGGACAAGTTCGAGGTACCGGTCGACGTCACCGAAGATGAGCTGCGCGAGCGGGCGCTGGCGAGTGAGGCCGTACGCCGCGCGCTGGGCGATCGACCGGTGCGCACCGTCGTCATCCGTGCGCCCCGGCTGGTCAACGTCGTACCCGGCTGACTTGCGCAGATCTTCGCCGCTAGCGCCGCTTTTCGGGCGTGTCGCAGGCTAAACCGGCCGTAGCGGCGAAGATCTGTCCATGGTGCGGGTGGCGGTCGTCACGGATTCGACGGCTGCGCTGCCCGATGCGGTCCTGGACAAGTACGACGTCACCGTCGTGCCCCTGCAGGTCGTGTTGGGCAGCCGGGTGGGCGCCGAAGGCGTAGACGTGACGTCGGCCGACGTCGCCGCGGCTCTGACCGCACGTGCCGCGGTGAGCACCTCCAGGCCCTCACCGCAGGCGTTCCTTGATGCCTACCGACGACTCGCGGACACCGGTGCGGAGCAGATCGTGTCGGCGCACATATCGGCCGGCCTCTCCGGCACGTTGGATGCCGCCCGACTGGCCGCCGCGGATGCGAGCGTTCCCGTGCACGTGATCGATTCGCGGTCGACCGCGATGGGGCTCGGGTTCTGCGTGCTTGCCGCAGCCGAGGCAGCAGCGGCGGATGCCGCGGTTGACGACGTCGTGTCGGCCGCGCAAGCCGCGATTGATCGCACCCACGTGCTGTTCTACGTCGACTCACTGGATGCGCTGCGCCGTGGCGGCCGGATCGGGCAGGTGGCCGCGCTCGTCGGCGGCGCGCTGCTCGTCAAACCGCTCCTCCAGGTCACCGGCGGGCGCATCGGCCTGTTGGAGAAGGTGCGCACCACGTCGAAGGCGCTCGCCCGGCTGGAGGACCTCGTCGCGGACGCGGCCGGCGAGGGTGCCGTGGACCTCGCCGTGCACCACCTCGCCGCACCAGACCGCGCCGGCGCGGTGGCCGAGCGGCTGCGGGCTCGGCTCCCCGGCGTGCAGACCCTGCACGTCAGCGAGGTCGGGGCTGCGGTCGGCGCCCATGTCGGTGTCGGCCTGCTCGGCGTCGTCATCCACCGCCGCTGAGGTCGGCGTCTTGGCGTCCACAACACTGGTGACCGATGCCGGGGCGGCCGTCATGGCTGCCTAGCGTCGCGCCGTGCCCCGACCCGACGAGCAGGACGACGTCGCCCGCCAGCGGCTGACCGACCTCGGATTCGGCCGAGCGGGCTGGGTGCCGGACCAGACCGGCATCTTCCCTGCACCACCGCTGCCGGCCGACGTGAGTGCGCCGCCGCCTCGCCGCGACGACCTGGCTTCTCGACTTCGCGAGCTCGACCTGACCTCGTCGCGCGGTGCTCTCCTCGGGCTCGCTGCATTCTGCGCCGTCCTCCTGCTGGTGACGGCGTGGGCGTTGATGCGGCCGCACGGCGCGCCGGCGCAGGCTGCTGCGGCGCCCTTGCCGGTTGCCGCGCTGCCGGCACCGACGCCGAGTGGGATCGTCGTCGACGTCGCCGGTCGGGTGCGGCGTCCGGGCCTGGTGACATTGCCGGCCGGATCTCGTGTCTCCGATGCGGTGCGTGCCGCCGGCGGGGCATTGCGGCCACGCGACCTGGCGCTGGTCAACCTTGCCGCACGGGTGAGTGACGGCCAGCTGCTGGTGGTCGGCGTGACGGATCCGGCCGCAGCCGCGGATGGATCGGCCGGTCCGAGTGCTCCGGTCAGTCTCAACACCGCAACCGTCGATCAGCTCGACGGGCTGCCGGGCATCGGTCCGGTTCTCGCGCAACGGATCGTCGACTGGCGGACGCAGCACGGCGGATTCCGTTCGGTGCGGGACCTCGACCAGGTGTCCGGCATCGGCGACAGCATCTATGCGGAGCTCGAGCCGCTGGTCACCGTTTGAGCGCCGTTCGGCGAATCGATCTGCGGCTGGCGGTTCCGGCTGTTACCGCGTGGGCGGCGGCAGCGGCCGTGCAGACCCGGCCGGTGCGAGACGGGTTCGTCGTCGCGCTGACGAGCGCGCTGCTCGGTCTTGCGGTTGCCGCATTCCGGGCGACGCGGTCCCGGTGGTCGTTGCCGGCCGCCGCGGCGCTTCTCGGCTGCGCCGGTGGGGCGGCCGCGATGGCTATGCATCTCGCCGCGTTGCACCGCGGCCCGGTGGCGAGCTACGCCCGCACGAGCAGCGCCGTACAACTCCAGCTGACCGTGGTGCGCGATCCGGTGGAGGTGCGCGCGAGCACGGGACGCGGTCTGACCGTGATCGATGCGACCGTTCATGCGGTACGACGCGACGACGGCGAGTGGCTCGCTGATCGGGCGCCGGTCACCATGTTCGCCGTCGCCGGACATTGGCTTGGCCTGCTGCCCGGGCAGCGGGTGACGGTCGACGCGCGACTGCGACCGGCACGAGCCGGTGATCTCGTGGCCGCGGTTGCGTTCGTTTCGTCGGACCCGCAGCTGGCCGGCCGACCGCCGCTGCTGCAGCGGTGGGCGGGCCGAATCCGATCGGCGTTGCGAACCGTGTGCGGGGGACTGGGCGCGGACGAACGCGGGCTGGTGCCCGGTCTGGTTCTCGGTGACGTCGCGGCCATGCCGCCTGACCTCACAACTGCGTTTCGGATGACGGGACTCACGCATCTCTGTGCAGTCTCCGGGGCCAACTGCGCGATCGTCGTCGGTGCGGTTCTGGCGGCGCTGCGGTGGGCGGGTGCGCGCCGCCGGTTGCGGGCGGTCCTGGCCGGACTGGCGCTGCCGGCGTTCGTCGTTCTCGTTCGCCCGTCACCGAGTGTCCTGCGCGCCGCGCTGATGGGTGGACTCGTGCTGACCGCCGACGTGCTCGGGCGGCGATCTGCCTCCATCCCGGTGTTGTCCGCGACGGTGTTCGCACTCGTGCTGGTCGACCCGTTCCTCGCTCGCAGCCCAGGCTTCGCTCTGTCCGTCGCAGCGACCGCAGCGATCGTCCTCCTCGCCCCCCGGTGGACCCGGCGGCTCGCTCGGGTCATGCCGCAGCCGATGGCGGCCGCGGTCGCTGTCCCGGCGGCCGCCCAACTCGCCTGCACGCCGATCCTTGTCGCGGCGTTCGGACAGCTGACCCCGCTCGCCGTGGTCGCCAATCTCCTGGCCGCGCCCGCGGTGGCGCCGGCGACGATCGTCGGCATCGGCTGCGCTCTCCTGGCTGTCGTCAACGCCCATGCGGCAGCCGCCCTGGCTTTTGTCGCCGGACTCGCCGCCGGCTGGCTCGCCGTCGTCGCGCGCACGCTCGCCGCGCTCCCGGGGGCCGGGCTCCGCGGGCCGTCAGGGATCGCCGGAGTCGCGCTCGTCGGCGGCCTCGGTGCCGCCGGCTGGCTCGTTGCACATGCCCTCCGGCGGCACCGCGACCGTGCGATGCTGGGGCCATGCCCGCGGTGACCCTCGTCGTCGGTGACGAGGAGCTCCTCGTCGCACGCGCCGTGCAGCGGGTGATCGTCGACACTCGGACCCAGGCCGGTGACGACGTCACGGTCCACGACATCGAGGCCGGTGAGATCACGGTCGACGGCTTCGCCGAGCTGACCTCGCCGTCGCTGTTCGGCGACGCCCGGGTCGTCGTCGTACATGCCGGTCAGGACGCGGACAAAGAGGTCGCCGGGGCGATCGCGCAGCACGCCGCGACGGCCGCGGACGAGATCCGGCTCGTCGTCCTCCACGCCGGTGGCGCCAAGGGCAAGGCGGTCCTCGAGACGTTGAAAGGCGCAGGCGCGCGCGTTGTCGATGCGCCCCGCATCAAGACCACGCGAGACCGCGAACAGTTCGTCATCGACGAGGTGAAGTCTGCTGGCGGTGCCATCGATCGGGACGCGGCGGCGGATCTCTTGGCCTCGATCGGTGGCGATCTGCGCGAGCTCGCCACGGCAAGTGCGCAGCTGGTCAGTGACGTTGGTCCGCGCATCGACTCGGACCATGTCGCGGCCTACTACCGCGGCCGGGCCGAGTCCACCGGGTTCGCCGTCGCCGACCGCGCCGTCGAGGGCGACGTCGGCGCGGCGCTCGAGACTTTGCGGTGGGCCTTCGCCACCGGCGTCGACCCGGTCCTCGTGAGTGCCGCGCTTGCGTCCAACCTGCGCACGATCGCCCTCGTCGGGTCGGCCGGGCGAGGTTCGCCGGACGCACTCGCCGGCCCGCTCGGGATGCCGCCGTGGAAGATCCGCCGGGCGCAGGGCTGGGTCAAGCGCTGGAAGCCGGCAGCACTCGCCGAGGCGGTGCACGCGGTCGCGACCGCCGATGCCAACATCAAGGGTGAGGGCGCCGACGCGGCGTTCGCCGCGGAGAGCGCGGTCATCACCGTCGCGGGCTGCGCGGGCCGATGACCCCGGAGCCGGCCGAACCGGAGCTCAAGCCACCGCTCTACTGGCGGGCGCTTCGGCTTCGGCACCTGCATCCCAACGGCTGGCAGCGCGCGGTCCTCGTCGAAGGGGTGCTGGCTCTTGCCGTCATCCTCGTCCTGGCCGATGTCGCTACTGCCTGGACACTGTTGGTGCTACCCGTCGCGGCGACGGTGTTCGTCAAGGCCCACGACGTGCTCGGCGGGCTACTCGGCTCGGGAACGCGAACGGCGCCGCCACCCGAGCGGGTGACAGCGCCGTCGGAGGCTGCGTCGGCTACTTCGCGGCTGCGCGGTGGGCCATCGCGGACTTCCGGTTAGCCGCCTGGTTCTGGTGGATGACGCCCTTGCTGGCGGCCTTGTCGAGCAAGCGGGAGGCGCTGCGCAGGGCCGCAGTCGTGGCCTCGGCGTCGCCGGCGTCGGCGGCCGCACGGAAGCGGCGAACGGCGGTCTTGAGCTCGCTCTTGACCGCCTTGTTGCGCAGGCGACGGCGCTCGTTGGTGCCGATGCGCTTGATCTGGCTCTTGATGTTGGCCACGCGGGGTCTACCTCGAAGTCTCGCTAGTGCCGGAATCGACCGACAAGGCTAGCAGGAGACAGGGATCGGCGGCCGGGGCGGCGAAGTTCTCCACATGCCGCGCCTCCTGGCCGCCGTGGCCGCGCTGGCGGCGATCGCTGCAGGCGTGGCGCCGGTGCCCGGGCAGGCGGCCGGACCGTACGACGGTTGCGACGGCCCGGGTTCTTCGGCGCGCGTCGGCGTCGTGGCCTGCCGGACCCTGCCGAGCCGGGCGCTCGGTGCTACGACGGCCTTCGCCTACTACGTGCCGCCGGCATGCGCGGACGAGCGCTGCCCGACGCTCTACCTGCTGCACGGCTTCGGCGGCGACCTGCACTCGATGTTGGGCACCGCCGAGCACCCGAGCGGCTGGGTCGCCGCGCTCTCCAGTCGGCCGAGGGTCTCCCCGGCAGGCTCTTCGTCGCCCTGGACGCTGTCCGATCCGGCGACTTGGGTGACGGCGCCGCAGCTGCCGATGGTGCTCGTTGCGCCGGACGGGCGCACCGTCGCGGACGGCGACGGGCCGGGGTCCGGGCTCGAGGGTTTCTGGACCGACTGGAACCCCCGCTATGCCAAGGGCGGCGACAGCCAGCGCTACGACACCCCGGCGCCCGGTTTCGCGACACAGGTCACCGACGAGCTCGTGCCTTATGTCGAGGCGAACTTCCCGGTCGGCAGCGGCCGCGAGTGGCGGGCGGTCGCCGGCACATCGCTCGGCGGCTACGGGTCCTACGCGATCGGCCTTGCGCATCCGGACGAGTTCGCAAGCATCGGTGCCGTTTCCGGAATCATGAACATCCTGCTGCTACCTGGTCTGGACGCCTCGGCCGGCGGCGGCAGCGGCGGCGTCGCGCCACCGGCCCAACTCCCGCCGACAAGCCTTCCCGGCGTCGCGGGCGCGTCCGTTCCGCTTGATGCGCTTCCCGAACAAGCGCGCGGGTTCGCGGTGGCGACGTACGCCTTCGGTGACCCGAGCGTCGACCAGAGCTATTACCGCGGACGCATGCCGCGCGACCTTGCCGTCAACGCACACGCTCTGCATGTCGTGAACGGCCGGAGCACGCAGTCCCTCGTCGTACGGGGGTTCTCCAACGACGCGGTGCCACGCCAACCCAGCGACTTCGCCGACCCGCCGGGCTACTTCGGTGCGCAGGCGTTCGAAGCGATCGTTCTCGTGAGCAACATCGAGCAGAACCAGGCGTTCGCCGACGCCGATGTGCAGCAGCACTACGAGCGGCACCCGGGCATCCACAGCGATGCCTACTGGAACCCGTGGCTCCGCGGCCAGCTCGAAGCGCAGTACGCCGCCATGCGTCACCCCGACGGCAGCGGAGACCCGCCGCCGTCACCCACCACCTTCGACTACCGCAGCACCGCGTCGAGCTTCACCGTGTGGGGCTGGCGATTCTCGGTGCGCCGGCCGACGAGTGAGTTCGTCGACCTGACCGACGTCACCTGTGCCGGCCTCACCGTGCGCGGCACCGGCGTCGTGACCGTTGCGCCACCACGTCGATGCCATGCCCGAGACGCGACAGTTGACCTCGGCGCCGGCATGCCGACGAACGCCCCGGCCGGGATCGACGAGGCGCCCGCCTACGGCCACGCCGTGCACGTCGTGCTGCGAACGCGTCGCTGAGTCAGCGCCAACCGGTTCGCTGCTGCAACCAGCGCAGGGCAACTTCGCCCTGCGCTGCCTGGAACGATCGCACCGTCGGCAGTCCCGGTGGCGGTGGCTCGAGCGCACCCACCACGAAGTAGCCCGCGACCGTCGCGACGAGCACGGTTACGACCGCCGGGTCGGCGGCCCGTGCGACGGCGCTCATCGCCAGCAACTCGTCCGGTTCCGGTCCGCCTTGCATGCCCACGCTCGGGCAGAGGCCGATGAGGTCGAACACCGGGTTGCCGCGGGCCGCCCACGGCCAGTCGACGACCCACACCTGGTCGGCGGTGACGATCATGTTGTCGGCGCGCAGGTCGAGATGGAGCAGCGTGTCGCCAATCGCGGCTGTCTCCCACTGCGCCTCGAGCCCGGCGAGACGATCCAGGTGACGCAGCGACCAGTCGTCGAGTCCGGGCGGCGGTGCTTCGACGGCACCTCGCCACTTGGTGAACTCCGGTCGCCACGCTTCGCCGACCATGGCCGCATTTGCCAGCGGGCATGGCGTGAGATCCGCGGACAGCCGGTCCACCGTCTCCATCACCATGCGCAGCTCGTCCGGGCGCCACGGCAGGTGCGGATGCCGCCCGTCGACGTCCTCGATGAGGATCGCCACCCACGGGTGTTCGTCGTACGACGAAATCAATCGCGGCACGGGCAGGTCCGGAGGGAGAACGCGCAACACCTCGATCTCGCGCCGGTGCAGGCTCGGGCTCTCGGCGTTGGCTTCCGCGGACACCGCCTTCAGGAAGGCCCGCCGGCCGTCCTCGCAGCGCAACCGCGCGGCGACGCCGGGGGAGAAGCCGCCCGGCTGAGTGGCCGCTGTCGTCACCCGCGAACCCAACACATCCTCGACCCACGCCTGGAGCGCGCCCGGCAGAGCGTCGTACGGCACCCGGACACCGCCCGCAGCGGGCCTGGCGCCGAGCTCACTCATGCGACCATGGTGCGTGTCTCCCGATGCCCTGCGCACCGATCCTCGGCTGATCCGGAATTTCTGCATCATCGCGCACATCGACCACGGCAAGTCGACGCTGGCCGACCGGATGCTGGAGTTCACGGGGATCGTCGAGGGTCGCAACATGCGCGCGCAATACCTCGACAAGATGGACATCGAGCGCGAGCGCGGCATCACCATCAAGGCGCAGAACGTGCGGCTGCCGTGGAAACTCGACGGTGTCAGCTACGTGCTCCACCTGATCGACACGCCCGGTCACGTGGACTTCTCCTACGAGGTGTCCCGGTCACTCGCCGCGTGCGAGGGCGCGATCCTGCTCGTCGACGCGGCGCAGGGCATCGAGGCGCAGACCCTCGCGAACCTCTACCTCGCGCTCGAAAATGATCTACACATCATCCCGGTGCTCAACAAGATCGACCTGCCGGCGGCGCAGCCGGACAAGTACGCCGAGGAGCTCGCGCACATCATCGGCTGTGAAGCCGCCGACGTGCTGCGGGTGAGTGCAAAGACCGGCGAGGGCGTTCGCGAGCTGCTCGACGAGGTGGTTCGCACGGTGCCGGCACCGGTCGGTGACCCCGACGCGCCGCCGCGGGCGATGATCTTCGACTCGGTCTACGACCAGTACCGCGGCGTCATCACGTACGTCCGGATGATCGACGGACGGCTCACGACCCGTGACCGGATGCTGATGATGTCGACCGGCGCGACGCACGAGACGTTGGAGGTCGGCGTCATCTCCCCGGACCCGACACCGACCGGCTCGCTCGGCGTCGGCGAGGTCGGCTACGTCATCCCGGGCGTGAAGGAGG
>DATBDO010000059.1:0-8488 GCA_036269855.1 Mycobacteriales bacterium | reverse complement strand
ACGGCGCCCGGGCAACGAACGACCGGGCGAGAACCACGGCCACCGCGACGACCGCGAGCAGCAGCAGCCACTGCAGAAGTGCACCCGCGATCGCCCCGGGTTCGGCGACGGCACCGATGTCGTGCCGGCCGACCAGCTCGGGGATCGCAGCGACGACGAGTGCGCACGTCCCACCCACAAGTGCCGGCCTCGTCCGGGCGGCTACCCAGGCGAGCCCGCCGGCCAGGGCGAGCCAGCCCACCGTCGCCAGCGGACCGAGACCTGAACGCACATCCGATGTCTCGTGAATGCCGGGCAGCAATCCGGCTACGTCAAGCGCGTGCGCGGTCGCGGCGCCGACTATGCCGGCCGCCGCAGCGGCAATCCCGCGCGTGCGCATCGCGGCGAGCGTATCCACGCCGCCGACTCGACGCACCGGAAAGCGCCGTCAGAACAGGGACTGCTGCTCCGGCACGTTGACCTCGACGGTCAGCTCCGGACCGTTGACTCGCACATCGCCGACGGCATCCGACACAGTCCGCGGCACGACCGTTCCCGATGGCGTCGGCGACAGCACCGCCTCCGGAACGGTCGTGCCTGGGTCGAGCCACCTGGTCCAGCGATCCGCATCGAGCACGACCGGGGCTCGGTCGTGGACGAACCGGAGGTCGTCCGGGGCCGGGCAGGTGACGATCGTCGTCGAGACCAGCGGCTTGCCCTCGGCGTCGTACCAGACCTCCCACAGCCCGGCGAACGCAAGAACGTCGCCATTGCCCGGCGCCAGGTAATAGGGCTGCCGAGAGCCGCCCGGGCGCGTCGCCCACTCATACCAGCCATCGGCCGGCAACAAGCACCGACGCGTCGCCAACGCGTCGCGGAAGGCCGGCTTCTCCGCAACGGTCTCCAGTCGCGCGTTGATGAGCCGCGCCCCGATCGACGGGTCCGACGCCCAGGACGGGACGAGCCCCCACCGCGCGCTGGTCAGCACCCGCCGCCCGGCCCGCATCAACAGGACTCCGACCGGCTTCGTCGGTGCGACGTTCCAGTCGGCTACCGGTGGCGTATCGACGTCGCCGTCGCTGATACCGAACGCCGAAGCGATGTCGTCGACCGACCGTGCCGATGCATAGCGTCCGCACATGGCTGTCGCTACTCGGTCTGCGGCACGGCAGGAAGGTTCTGCGACAGCAGGTCGTCGGTGACGGGCGCGAAGGTGAAGCCGTGGAACTGCGCGAAGTACATGTCGTCCGGTGACACGCCTTCGCGGGTCGACGCGAGGTAACCCCGCTCGTCACCGTTTGCGCCGGTGATGACGATCTTGCCTTCAAGAGTCGAGAGCAACGGCGCACCGACGCCGCCGGACTTCTCCAATGCAGCCGCGACGAGCTTGACCGTGTCATAGGAGAACATCGACCAGTCCGGCGGTTGCACGACGTCCTTGCCGTTCTGCTTGAGGTTGATGCGGTCGGCGCCGTACTTCTGCTCGTACGCCTTGCGGTAGGCGTCGAAGGGTTTCGCCCCCACCTCTGCCGTGATGCGGAACGACACGAAGCCGACACCGTCGAGCCACGCGGGATGCGTCGCCAACCGCTGCCGGACGAGCGGGTCCTCGCCCGACGGCCCGGCCCAAACGGGAACGTTCCACCCGGTGGAGCGCGCCGCCTGGACCGACGCCGCGACGATCGACGCGCTCGCCCAGACGACAAGGGTGCTTGCACCTGCGCGTCGGGCGGCGAGGATCTGGGTGCTCACGTCCCCGGTGGTGGAGGGCACGGTCGTCTGGTCTACGACGGAGATCTTGTCGCGAACGAACGCCGGCTTGAGCGAGGCCGCGCCGTCCGTGCCGAAGCCCGTGTCATCGGTGATGAGCCCGATCTTCGGGTGCTTGCCGGCCAGGTAGTCCGCGAGCCGCATCGCCATCGGTTGGTCGGCCGGAGCGAGCCGGAAGAGCGTGGGCCGGGCCGTGGGGTCGATGAAGCTCTCACCGCCGTCGAACACGACGAACACCGGCAGGTGTGCCGGGTCGGTGACGTCAGCAACCGCGTTGGCGCCGACCCCGTCGATGATGAGCGCCGCGGCATGTTCGGACACCGCCGTCTGCGCGTCCGCGACCACCCGCTGCGGCGATCCGCCATTGTCGTGCACCTCGATGCGCACGTGATGAGCCTTGCCACCGAACGTCACGCCGCCGGCCGCGTTGAGCTGCGCAGCAGCCAGCTCTGCGCCGTTGCGCTCTGCCTCGGCGATCCACGGCGACGTGGTGATCGGCGCGCTCACCAGGAGCGCGACGTCATTCCCGCGCGACGCACCGCCGCCACCACCGCACGCAACAAGCAGTGCCGAGGCGACAGAGATCACCATCGCGATGGCGGGAGTCCGCCGACTAATGCTGGGCGTCACGACTGGCCAAGATATGCCGCCCGCACCGCGGCATCCTGCTGGATCTGGGCGAACGTACCGGAGGCGATCACGCGCCCCGCGTCGAGCACCGTCACCCGGTCAGCGACCGTCCCGACCAGGGCCATGTCGTGTTCGACGAACAAGACGCCGTAGCCATCGTCGGCCAGCGTGCGCAGGGCGCGGGCGAGCCGTTGCCGGTCGCGGGCCGACATCCCGGCGGCCGGCTCGTCGAGAAGCAACGCGGGCGCTCCCGTCGCCACTGCCCGCGCCACTTGAAGCAACCGCTGGTCGGCAGAGTCAAGCCGGTCAGCCGGAACGCCGGTGGCGTGCCCGAGATCAACCGACGCAAGAGCGGCCGCAGCGAGCCGCTGCCGGTCGCGCGCGAGCCGGCGCGCCTGCGGGGTCGCGAACAGATGACGGAGTCCGGCGAACCCGACCCGTTCCCGCACCCGGGCTCCGACCGCTGTCTGCACCTCGGCCGGCAACGGGCCGAGCAGTGCGGTGCGCTGCAACGTGCGGACGACGCCGGCGGCGACCCGGGGTGCAGCCGCTCCCGCGCGTGGCGCCGGCGCATCGCCGTACAACGTCACGACTCCGGCTGCGGGAGCTACGACGCCCGTCGCGACCCGCAGGACCGTCGACTTGCCGCTGCCGTTCGGGCCGACGAGTGCATGCACCTCACCAGCGCGGACATCGACGTCGACGCCGTCAAGCGCGGTGACGCCGGCGTAGTGCACGGCCACGTCAGTCAGCGTCAGCACCGGCGCCCGCGATGCGAGCGCTGTGGGTCTTGCTGCGGCACGCTCGGTCTCTACGGTCGCGCGGCGGGGAGCGGCGAGCCACTCGATCCACGACGCAGGCAAGCGCGCGGTCAGGCGCCGTACGACGTCCGCCGCGGGACGGCGGAGCACGAGGGCCACCACGAGCAGGGCAGCGGTGAGCACCGCTCGAACCCGCAGTGGGTCGGCCCCCATCGCGGACGCCAGGTTGTCGGACGTCGACGGGAGCGCCGCCAGCAACGCAACGCCGACGACCGGCCCCCACCAGGTCGCGACGCCACCGATCAGCACAGCGACGAAGAGCTGCAGCGACAACAGTGGTGAATAGTCAGCGGGAGCGGCGACACCGATGAGGATTGCGGTGCCGGCGCCACCCAACGCGGCGAGTGCTCCGCTGGCCGCCAGCAGCGCGCGGCGCCGACGCTGCACGGGTACGCCGAGAGAGTCCGCGAGTGCAGGCCCGGTCCGCAATGCGGCCCAGTCCAGTCCCCACGGACCCGACGCCGCGTGCCGCAACACCAACGCGAGAGCCGCGCAGACGATGCCGGCGACGAGCGCGTGCACCCACGGGTGCAGCGTGACCGTGAGACCGAGCGACGGTGAGACCAATCGCGCGGGTGCAGTGTGGGTCAGCCCCTGGCTGCCGCCGGAGACCCGCGGGAACTGCACCAGGACGACATAGGCGAGCCAGGCGATGCCCCAGGTGCCGAGTGCAAGTGCGGCGCCGGCAAGGCGAGTGGCGGCATATCCGACGAGATAACCCGCAACGGTTGCGATCGCCACAGCGACGATGACGGCGACCAGCAATGGAGTGCCGTGCCCGGCCAGCAGCAGCGTGCCGAAGGCACCCACCGCGACGAAAGCGCCCTGGCCGAGTACCGGCAGGCCCGCGTAGGACACCGGCAGCGCAAGGCCGAAGGCGGCGACCAACAAGTAGAGGTCAGCCGCGAATGTCGTCACTCGACCACGACCCGGCGGCCCGCGCGGAGACCCTCCGGGCGCACCGCGACGACAGCAACGAGCACCGCGAGGGGCAATGTCGTCGCCCACGACGCTCCAAGATGCGTCGACGAGGCCACCAGCTGCTGCGCGACACCCAGGGCGAGCCCGCCCACGATCGCGCCGCGGGGCGAGCCGAGCCCACCCAGCAGCGCGGCGGCGGCACCGGCAAGCCCGAGCAACGCACCACTGTCGACAGCAACCGCATGTGCCGGAGAGTCGAGCAGGGCGGCGATGGCAGCGAGGAGGCCGGCAAGACCGAATGCCGCCACGACCACCCGCTCGACGTCGACACCGCACAGCGCGGCCGCATCGACGTCGTCAGCTACCGCGCGCATGCCGCGCCCGGTGCGGGACAGCCGGATGAGCCGGTCGGTCACAACGGCGACGACGACAGCGACACCGAACACGGCGAAGGAGCGCACGGTGACAGTCGCGCCACCGGGCAGATCCACGACACCTGACGAGGTGATGCCGTCGAGATGCAGCGGGTCGGGCACGGCGTAAGCCGCCGCCGGTAAGGCGAGACCCAGCGCGGTGCGGATCACGAGACCGGCGGTGACGGTGCCGGCTACCCAGCCCAACACGTCTTCGGAGCGGTGACGTCGATCGAGGAACGGGCGGACTGCCACGGCATAGGTCGCGACCGCGAGCATCACGCCGGCGGCAAGCGACAGCCCGATCAGGAACACCGAGTGTGCGACATTCGGTGACGACGCCACTGGAGTGCGGCCGACGACGATGAGCACCGCCACGAGCACCGAGCCGACGACGACATCACCGTGCGCGAGTGCCAGCACCCGGGTCAGCGACCACACCAAGGTGAAACCGAGACCGACCAGGCCGTATACCGCGCCTACGGACAGTCCGCTGATCACGGCCTGCAGAAGGACCCCGCCGCTCATGGGCAGCCGCCGGTCATGAGCCGCAGCGTAACGAGGCCGGGGCCGCTGATGCGGTCAGCCGAACGGCAGCGGTGACGGACTTCCACTCGGCGTGTGCGGCGTCAACAGCGGGGAGCTGCCGCTCGCCGCTGTGGTGTCGACCGTCGCCAGCAGCCACAGCGTCTGACACGGTGCGACTTCGAGCATGCGGACGAGCCCGCGAATGTTGCCGTGTATGAACGGCGCATCGGCTTCGGCGGCTTCCGCGTCGCCGCGGCCGAGGACATAGCCGGCCTTCGGCAGCTTGTTGACGACGAACAAGACACTCTCGCGCAACGACGTCGGCGTGGAGAACTTGACGATGTGTACGCCGTCACTCGCCGTCGTCTGGTCCTGGATGCTCGCGTTCTGCGGCTTGGGGAGGTCGGCCGGCACCTGCAACGGCCACTTGGTCTTCTTCGAGACACCGGGTGTCGGGCAGGGCGGTGGCGCGGTTGGCGACGGCGGGGGCACATAAGAGCTCGACGGTGCGGCTTGTGGGGTGCCGCCGGAGCCGCCGCAGCCGCTGAGAACGGCAGCGAGGGCGGCGAGAGCGAGACATGACGCACCACGGGTGCGGAGCATGCGTGAACATCCTTCGGTTGGGTCCCGGCCGGCGGCGGGATCGTCACTGTCTACAACGAGCGACTGCCGACTTGGCAACGTGACCATTCTGCCGCATATCGGACGGGATGCGACCATGCAGCGCGTGACCGATCAGTTGGCCGACGCGCCGCGACCACGCTCGTGGCGCGTGCCGACCGCCGTTCGCCCCCTGAGCGGCGAGGTCGTCGTACCGGGGTCCAAGTCGGTCACGAACCGCGCCCTGCTGCTCGCCGCCCTGGGCACGGGCCCGAGCCTGCTGCGAGCGCCGTTGCGCAGCCGGGACACCGAGCTCATGGCCGCTGCTCTGCGCGGACTCGGCACCGACGTCGCGGAAGTGGGCCCGGACTGGGCCGTGACGCCCCGGGACCTGCGTGGGCCGGCCGAGGTCGACGCCGGGCTGGCCGGCACGGTGATGCGGTTCGTGCCGGCCGTCGCCACACTTGCCACCGGTGACGTGCATGTCGACGGCGACGCACGCGCGCGCGAGCGGCCACTGGCCCCGCTCATCGCTGCCTTGCGGAGGCTGGGTGCGGACATCGACGATGCGGGCCGGGGGGCACTGCCGGTGACCGTGCACGGAACCGGCGGCATCGCCGGCGGAGAAGTCGACATCGACGCGTCCGCGTCGAGCCAGCTGCTGAGCGCACTACTGCTGCCAGCCGCTCGGTGGGGTGCAGGAGTTCGGGTGCGACATGTCGGCACGCGCGCGGTGCCCAACGCACCGCATGTGCGCATGACAGTCGAGATGCTGCGCGAGCGAGGGGTTCCCGTCGGCGATGACCGTCCGGGGGTCTGGGTGGTCCAGCCGGCGGAGATCGCGGGTCGTGACGAGGAGATCGAGCCGGATCTGTCGTCGGCTGCTCCATTCCTTGCCGCCGCCCTCGTCACCGGCGGCGAGGTCCGGACCCGCTGGAAGCCGACAAGCTGCCAGCCCGGCGCCGAGCTCCCGACACTGTTGTCGGCGTTCGGCGCGCGAACGCATCTGACCGACGGCGTGCTGACGGTGAGCGGTGGTGAGGTGACCGGAGCGACGCTCGACCTGCGCAACGCCGGAGAGCTGACTCCGGTTCTTGCCGCTGTCGCCGCCGTCGCCGGCACGCCGTCGACGTTGACGGGTATCGGCTACCTCCGTGGGCACGAGACCGATCGGCTGGCCGCACTCGCGCGCGAGCTGACCGGCCTCGGCGCGTCCGTCCAGGAGTTGGCAGACGGGCTCACCATCTCCCCCGGCCCACTGACCGGCGGACCGTTCCACTCCTATGCAGACCATCGGCTCGTGATGGCGGCGGCCGTGATCGGCCTCGTCGTACCGGGTGTCGAGGTCGACGACGCGAGCGCGGTCACCAAGACCTACCCCGACTTCGTCGAGCAGTGGTCGGAGTTCGTCGGCGGAGCCGCATCCTGAGTCCGCGGCGCTCGGTCGACGAGGAGGACCAGTTCGGACGGGCCGGTCGCGGCTCCCGACCGCGCAGCCGCAACCGCCCGCAGCACGAGGGTGCCTCGATTGCTCGCGTCGTGACCGTCGACCGGGGCCGTTACGGCTGCCTGCTCGAGGACGGCTCGATGGTTATCGCGATGCGGGCGCGGGAGCTCGGTCGGCGCGGCGTCGTCGTCGGTGACGAGGTCGGCATTGTCGGTGACGTCACCGCCGGCCCGGACACGTTGACGCGCATCGTGCGCGTCACGGAACGTCGATCCGTCCTTCGTCGTACGGCGGACGACGACGACCCGGTCGAGCGGATCATCGTGGCCAACGCCGACCAGCTGGTCGTCGTCGTCGCGGCGACGAATCCGGAGCCACAACCCCGGCTGGTCGACCGTTGCCTGGTCGCGGCCCGCGATGCGGACATCGAAGCAGTACTGGTCGTCACGAAGCTGGATATCGCATCTGCGGACGAGCTGCTCGCGATCTATCGGGACGTGCCGCTGCCCGTGATCACGTCCCGCAAGGACAGTCTCGACGCGACCCTGACGATCCTGCGCGAACGGCTACACGATCGGGTGACGGTCTTCGTCGGCACGTCCGGCGTCGGCAAGTCGACGCTCGTCAACGCCTTGGTGCCGGACGCGCAGCAGCGGGTGGGCGCGGTGTCGACGGCGACCGGCAAGGGACTGCATACGACGACCGCGGCGATCGCGCTGCCGTTGCCGGGTGGTGGATGGGTGGTCGACACCCCCGGTGTCAGGTCGTTCGGTCTCGCGCACGTCGACCGGGACCGGCTGGTGCGCTGCTTCCCGGACCTCGCGCCGGGCACCGACGAATGCCCGGGCGACTGCGATCATCTTGACGACGAGGTGTGCTGCCTTCAGGACTACGTGGCCGCCGGCCACGCGCACCCGGAACGGCTCGACTCATTGCGCCGGCTGCTGATCAGCCGGGCTGCCGACTGACCGAATCGGATAGGAACGACATATGCCGCTACAGGGTGAGTACGAGCCGAGCACCGTGGACTGGGTCCGGGAACAGGTCGAGGCCTACGAGTCGTCCGGTGGGACCGAGGCATTGACGTTGCGTGACACCGGTCTGCCCGTCGTCGTTGTCACGAGCGTCGGTGCGCGGAGCGGCAACCTGCGCAAGAACCCGCTGATGCGAGTCGAGCACGCCGGCAGTTATCTCGCGGTCGGGTCGCAGGGCGGCGCGCCTACCGACCCGCACTGGGTGCGCAACATGCGCGAGCACCCGCAGATCGAGCTGCAGGACGAGACCAGCAAGTGGGACATGACCGCGCGCGAGCTCACCGGCGACGAACGGGCCGAATGGTGGGAGCGTGCCGTCGAGGCGTTCCCGAACTACGCGAAGTA
>DATBDO010000058.1:0-11483 GCA_036269855.1 Mycobacteriales bacterium | reverse complement strand
GACGAAGCCGACGAAGAGATCGCGCCGCGCCGCCTGGTTCTCCGCGTCCGGTATCCACGCTCCGTAGGACACCTTGACCAGGTGCGCCTTGATCACCGCGGCCAGTAGGTCAAGGAAAGGAGGCAACGCCATCCGCGTCACGTCGACGTACTGCTCGACGACGTCGACGTAGCTGGTACCGGCTGTCAGCTGCGGCACCTCGAATCCCATCCGGAACGCGTCGACGAGCGCTTCCGCGATCCGCGCCGAGGACGAGCCGACGACACGGGAAATCCCCATGACGCTCTCTTCGCCCAGCCAGTCCATGGCCGCCTGGCCGATGACCGGGACGGCCTCGACGAGGTCGGCCGGGATAGCCGCGGCGTCCGGCGGCGGCGTGGCCAGGCCGAACGCGTGCCACAGCCGGAGCAGGTCGGCTTCGGGGATGCCTGAGCGCTCGGCCGCTTGAGCCAGCGTCAGCGGCGGTCCCGACCGCAAATTGAGCTCGAGTGCGAAATCCCCACCGCCGCCGCGCTCGAGGGCGACCTGCACCTCGTCCTCGCTGGCGCCCAGTTGCAGCAGCAGTGCGACAAGTTTTTCGTGATCAGGATTCGGCCCTTCGGGTGATTCTTTGGCCACACACGCATTGTCTATGCCAACAGTGGGCAATTACATGGTTACAGATCGTGACATAAGTGCCATACTGCCGGAACGGGCGTTGCGTCTCCCAGTACCGAGGCGCCGAGGAGTAGCGAGATGGTTCGACGGCGGGCGAGCAAGGAGCGGGTCACAGCGCCGCTCGCGCTTGAGTCCTTGTCGTCCATGATCCAAGCCTGGCGCCGGCACTGGGACGAGGTCGGTGCGATCCAGCGGTCGTTGGTCGGCCCGACCAAGGATCGGATCGAGCGGCTCAGCGGCGACATCGAATCCGCTCTTGCGCAGACGCGTTACCTGTTCGCGCTGGAGTTTCCACCGGCCGTCGTGGCCGAGTTGCGCGGCCGCTTCGAATCGGCGATGACCGCCATCGAAGCGCTCGCTCGCGACAGTGCGTTCGCAGCGACGACCGTTACCGAGCCGGCGGTACGACGCCTCGAGAGCACGCAGTTCGCCGTCAATGTTCGCGACGTGGTCGCGGCCGGGGACGCGCTCGAGATCCACCTGCAGCCGATCGTCGCGTTGGACAAGCCGCTGGGCACCCCCGTTGGCTTCGAAGCACTGGCGCGGTTCCAGACGACGCCTTACGAGCCGCCCAACGTCTGGCTGGAACGTGCGTCGCACGCCGGCCTGCAGCAGGAGCTGGAGCTCACGTGTGTGCGCGGCGCCCTCCGGCATCTATCCGCGTTCCCGGCCACGCCGTATCTCGCTGTCAACGTGTCACCGGCGACACTTGTGTCGGCGGAGTTCGAGCGCTTGGTGTCGGAAGTGCCAGCGAACCGGCTCGTCGTCGAGGTCACCGAGCACGAGGTGGTGCGCGAATACGACACCTTGGTCAATGCCATCGGCGGCCTGCGTGAACGCGGCCTGCGACTCGCCGTCGACGACGCCGGCGCGGGCTTCGCGAGCTTCCGGCACGTGCTGGAGCTCAAGCCGGACATCATCAAGCTGGATATCAACCTGACGCGCGGCATCAATGAAGACCGCAGCCGCGAGTCGCTGGTGCGTTCGTTGGTGTCGTTCGCGGAGGATGTCGGCGCCACCCTGGTCGCCGAAGGCATCGAGTCGCGGGCCGACCTGCTGACCTTGCGCAATGCGCGGGTGCCGTTCGGCCAGGGATATCTGTTCGCTCACCCGGGTCCGGCGCCGACGATCCTGCGCCGTCGTACATCGCGGGCGCCACGTCAGCGGGCGGTAGCCCGTTCGGCTTAGAGTCCGGGCATGCCTGTCACTCTTCCCCCGCACCTGACCGATCTTCGCCGCCAGATGAAGGAGTTCATCGACGGTGATGTGATCCCGTCCGAGCCCCTGATCGTCGCGGGTGGCGACAAGGCGGCCGAGCGACTCGAGGCGCTGAAGGCGGAGGCAAAGAAGCGCGATCTGTGGGCGCTCGGGCATCCCGCCGAGATCGGCGGGGGCGGCCTGCCGTTCATGGACTTCGTGTATCTCAACGAGATCATCGGCCGCTCCGAGTGGGGGCAGGTCGCCGTCGGGTCCGTCTCGATGCAGGACTCGATCATGTTGCACCTCTACGCATCGGACGAGCAGCGCGAACGTTTCCTCAAGCCGCTGGTCGCGGGCGACGTCTATCCCAGCGTCGGTCTCACTGAACCGGAGGTCGCGGGCAGCGACCCCACGCAGATGCAGACGGCGGCAATCCTCGACGGCGACGAATGGGTGATCAACGGGCACAAGTGGTTCACGTCCGGTGCGCACCGCGCGGCTTTTACAACTGTTTTCGCGATGACCGACCCGGACGCGGCGTCTCCGCACGCGAAGTTCTCCGCGATCATCGTGCCCACCGACACACCCGGCTACGACATCGTCCGCGCGATTCCCACGATGGGTACGACGACGGGCGACCACTGTGAGGTCTACTACCGCGACGTGCGCGTGCCGCGGGACAACCTGCTCGGCGAACGCGGCAAGGGTTTCCGCATCGCGCAGAAGCGGCTCGGTCCCGGTCGCATCTTTCACTGCATGCGTTGGCTCGGGCAGGCGCAACGCGCGTTCGAGCTGATGGTGGAGCGGGCCAACACGCGTTATGCGCACGGCTCGCTTCTGCGTGAGAAGGGCGAGATCCAGCGCTACATCGCCGAGTCGGCTGCGGACATCCAGGCAGCGCGGCTGATGACACTCGACGCGGCCCGCGCGATGGACACCGGCGACGAGGCGCGGGTCGAGATCAGCCTCATCAAGTTCCGAGGCGCGCGGATGCTGCACGAGGTCATCGACCGCGCGATCCAGGTGCACGGTGCGTTGGGCGTCACCGGGGACACGCCGCTGGACCGGATGTACCGCGAGGCGCGCTATGCCCGCTTGTACGACGGACCGGACGAGGTGCACCGGATGGTGGTCGCCCGCCAGCTGCTCTCGAGCGAACCATCCACCTGGCCGTGGGCCTAGCAGAGGAGCTGGCGGCCCGGCTGGACGGTGAGGTGCGCGATCTGACGCGCATGGTCGGTGGCGCATCTCGCGAGACGTGGTCGTTCACCCTCGACGGCCGGCCGTTGGTGATTCGCCGCGACCCGGACGGCGCGCCGCGAGCGGGTGCGATGCGCCGGGAAGCCGCGTTGCTGCAGGCGGCCGGCGCGGTTGGCATGCCGGTGCCCGACATCGTCGACGTCGACGACCGGTCGATCGTCATGCAACGTGTCGCCGGCGAGACGATCGCTCGTCGTATCCTGCGCGACGACGAGTTCGCGGGTGCGCGCATGCAGCTGCTCGGTCAGAGTGCAGCGGCCATCGCGCGACTGCATGCGCATGTTGACCCGACTGCCATCGATGACCTGCCTGCGGAAGCTGACCCGATCGCGACCCTGCGCGGGATGCTCGACCGCTTCGACGAACCGCATCCGGCACTCGAGCTCGCATTGTTGCGGCTCGATGCGTCGCGTCCGCAGTCGCAGCGACGTGCCGTCGTACACGGTGACTTCCGACTCGGCAACTGGATCGTCGACAGTTCCGGTCTCGTCGGAGTGCTCGACTGGGAGCTTGCGCATGTTGGTGATCCCGTCGAGGACCTGGGCTGGATGTGTGTGCGGTCCTGGCGGTTCGGGTCGGCGTTGCCGGCCGCGGGTGTTGGGACTCGCGACGAGCTGCTCGCGGCCTACGCCGCGGCAGGTGGTGGTGTCGTCGATCCGGAAGAGCTGCGCTGGTGGGAGCTTCTCGGCACCACCCGCTGGGGAGTCATCTGCGTGCAGCAGGCCTGGACACACCTGTCCGGTGCAATGCGCTCGGTCGAGCTGGCGGCGATCGGCCGGCGAGTGTGCGAGGTGGAGCTCGACGTACTCGAGCTGCTCGACCCCGACCTTGTCAGGACGCGCATGCGGGAGGTTTCCGCCGGCGGCCTGACAAGGTCGAGTGGGCCGCATGACCGGCCGACGGCCGACGAGCTGCTGGAAGCCGTGCAGGAGTGGATCGCGGGGCTGCCCTTGCCGGGGCGCGATCACTTCTTGGCGCGCGTGGCCGGCCGGGCGCTGGACGTCGTACGACGGGAGCTCGAGCTCGGTCCCGCTCTCGCGACGCGGCACGAGGAACGGCTGGCTTCACTCGCTGTTGCATCCGATGCAGAGCTGGCCGAACAGATCCGCGCCGGCCGGGACGAGCCGGACGTGGTGCGTGGCATCTGCGACGCCGTGATCGACAAGCTGCGGGTTGCGGACCCGCGTCAGCTCGACCCCTCCGCGAGGTAGGCCTTCACCAACTTCGTGGGCGCGCGGCACAGCCATGCTTCGACGAGCAGCTCTTCGAGCTCGACGACGTCGACCGTGTCCATGTGCACGAGGACGGCGGGATAGCCCTCGAAGTGCGGGATGGTGAAGATCGCCCCGTCGTTGTCCGCGACGAGCGCCTCTTTGGCGCCGAGGTCGGGGACGCGGACGCCGAGGATGTCGCCGGCCGGCGCCGCGTCACCGAGCGTGGCCAAGTCGTTCTTGCGGAGCGGCCGCTCCCAGGCGAGCGACTTGTCCTTGACCCGCCAGCTCAGCTGCCCGCCGCCACGTGTTTCCTCGCGGGTCTGCGGCAACGTGGCGACGATGCGTCGTACGTCGTCCCAGTCGGCCACACCTCAGCGCTTGGCGTAGTCCGCGAAACCCTGCCAGTCGATGACGACGCATGGTTCGTCGCCGACGGTCCATGCGTCATGTCCGGGCGGGATCACGCCGAAGTCGCCGGGGCCGAACTCCGTCTCCTCGCCGTCATCCATGACGACGTGCATGCGTCCGGAGATGTAGTAGCCCAGGTGGGGAGCCTGACAGCTGTCGGTGCCGGCGATCGGCTTCACGTGCTCGGACCACTTCCAGCCTGGCTCGAACGTTGCCCGCCCGACCCCGCCTTCCTGCACGTTGACCAGCTCCAGCTTGCCCTTGCCGTCTTCGAATGGGCGGGTCTCTTCGGGCGCGTTGAGGCTCATCTTCTTCATGCCGGCCATGGTCCGGACCCTATTGCCTGGCCGCCGGTTCGTCGACGGGTTGACCGGGCTCGACCGATGGAGTCGGCGCGGGGCCGAGGTACGACGGGTCGATCGCGATCTGCGCGACCGGATCGTCCTGACCCTTGATCGAGAACAGCCAGGCCGGCACGAGCACCGGGTGCCCGTTGTCCTGGTCGAGCATGACGCCGAGCGTGGCTCCGGTCACCTCGGTCGGCGGTATGTCCGCACAGCCGGGTTTGCCGTCGGGTCGCTGCGCGCACAGCATCAGCGCCGGTCGTGGTTGCGACTGGAGTAGATCGAAGGCGGCCCGCGCAGAGATGACCGGGTAGTCGGCGCCACGATCCGGGCTCGTCAGCCAACCATCGGCGGAGACGACATCGCCAACGCCGTCGACCTGCACGGTGGTGAACCAGCTCGACGACGTCATGCCGCCAACCGACGGCGAGGCCTGCACGGTCGACATCGGGTCGCCTCTGTAGACGACGACGGTCGGGTCAGTCATACCGAGACGCTCGAACACGTGACCGGCGACTGAGCGGGCCTGGGCCTCGGTCGGGCCGGCGGGCGGGCTCGGCACCGGAACCGGCTCCGCCCCGGGTGACGCGATCGCGACACCACTCGCGGTCGCACAGCCCATGTTGATGTCCTCGTCGGACACCGGAGTGTCGGGCGAGCAGTCCATGCCGTAGGACCAGCTGCCGTCGTCTCGCAGTAGGAGCCGGTTGTCGGTGTCCCGCAACACCCAGCCGCCATCGAGGCGGGTCGGTGTGCCGGCGAGCTGCAGCGCGTCGGCGACGGCTTGCGCGTCATCCGCGGTCGCACTGCGCAGCCGCCACAGCGGCTGGTCGTCCGGCGTGCCAGGGGGCAGCGTTCCGGTGAGCGTGTAGGGCGCGCTGCCCGGCGGTGCCTGGTCTGCTGCCACGCCGGACGAAGCCGACATAGCGGTCGCCTCCGTGTTGGCGGACGCGAGATGCAATACATGCGGTCGAGCGGATGAGCGCAGGTTGCTGCTGGAGCCGCCCCGGGCGAGCCACAACGCGAGGAGTACGACGCCGGCGACGACGACAGCGACGGACAACGGGACGGTCCAGCGCCTGTGTGTCATGGTCGTAAGACGCGGCCGGTGCTACGGCGGTTCCCACGTCTAGGCAGAGGCGAGCTGCTCGGTGGAAGGTTCGGGGTGCTCGCCGCGGAAAGTTCGCCGGTAATGCATCGGTGGCACGCCGATCACGCGGGTGAAGTGCTGACGCAAGTTGGCGGCCGTGCCGAAGCCGGCGAGTGAGGCGATGCGTTCAACGGGTTGGTCGCTGCTCTCGAGCAGATGTTGCGCGCGCCGTACGCGCTGGATCAGCAACCACTGCAACGGCGTCGTCCCGGTCGCTGCGGTGAAGCGGCGGACCAACGTCCGCACGCTGACGTTGGCCTGCCGGGCGAGGTCGCGCAGGGTGAGCTGCTGGTCGAGCCGCTCCAGCGCCCAGTCGAGCAACGGCGCGAGTGTGTCGCTGTCGCACCGCGGCAGCGGTGCGTCGACGTACTGCGCCTGACCGCCGTCACGATGTGGTGGCACGACCATGCGACGTGCGACCGCGTTGGCCGCGTCGGTGCCGAGGTCGAGGCGCAACATGTGCAGGCACAAGTCGATGCCGGCCGCGGTGCCCGCCGACGTGAAGATGCGGTCGTCCTGCACGTAGAGGACGTTGGGGTCGACGTCGATGGCGGGGTAGAGCTCGGCCAGCTCGGCCGCGTGCGCCCAGTGAGTCGTCGCGCGCCGACCGTCGAGCAGCCCTGCCTCGGCGAGGAGAAAGGCGCCGGTGCAGATCGACGCGATGCGCGCGCCGTTGGCATAGGCCTGCCGCAAGGCCTCGACGAGCGGGCCGTGCTGACCGGGGGCCTCGCCGGCCGCGGGCACGATCACCGTGTCAGCGGTGACGAGGTCGTCGATGCCGTAGGGCGTGTCGAGGATCAGCCCGCCGGCGGTTCGGATCGGACCCGGCTCGGCCGCGCAGAGCTTGAAGTCGTACCAGTCGTCGAACATCCAGGACCGGTCGATCCCGAAGACCTCGCAGGCCACCGCCAGCTCGAACTGGGCGGTCCCGCCGACCACTGCCACCGCGACCGTGTGCATGGCACTAATCTAGCGAACGCTGTCAATAGCGCCACTCGTGCGATCGGCTCCGGTGCCCGACTCTGGTTCCTGGAGGTGATCGCGATGATTCACCCGGACATCGCACAGGCCGTGGCTGCCGCGCACCGCGACGACATGCTTCGCGCCGTCGCCGGTCGCACCGGCACCGTCGTCACGCGAAACCGTGGGCGCGAGCGCCGTCGATGAGCGCCTTGGGACTCGCGGTGGCGTTTACGATCCTGGTCGCGCTCGCCGTGTTGGCGCCGATCTTCGGTGCCGACACCCGGCCCGGCGTCCGGGAGCGGCCGGAGCTGTTCTTCGGGCATCGGTCCTGACGGCAGGAGGGAGTACGACGCGTGTCGAGGCGGGGGTGGGCTCTGTTCGCCGCGATGTGCCTGATCTGGGGAATTCCTTATCTCCTGATCAGGGTCGCGGTGCGCGACCTCAGCCCGGCATCCGTCGTCTTCTTCCGGACCGCTGCGGCGACGTTGCTGCTGCTGCCGATCGCAGTACGCCGCGGCGCCCTCGTCGACGTCTTTCGGCGGTGGCGTCCGCTCCTTCTCTTTACTGCCATCGAGGTGACCGCGCCGTGGTGGTTGCTCTCGACGGCGGAGCAACACCTGTCCAGCGCGCTGACCGGTTTGCTCATCGCAGCCGTGCCGCTGTTCGGCGTCCTGCTGTCGCGGCTCGTCGGCACCGCTGAGGTCTTCGACCGAGTGCGGCTGTTCGGCTTGGCGCTCGGCGTCGCCGGGGTCGGCTCGCTCGTCGGCCTGCAGATCGGCCACGTCAACGGACTTGCGGTCCTGGCGGTGTTGGTTACCGCCCTCGGTTACGCGGCCGGGCCGCTGGTGCTGTCGCGTCGGCTCGCCGACCTTCCCGCGGTCGGTGTCACGACTGCCTCCTTGGCCATCACGACGGTCGTCTGGGCCGCGCCGGCGGCACTGTCCATGCCGGAGCATGTGAGCGGTGACGTCGTCTGGTCGATGGTCGGGTTAGCCGTCGTCTGCACGGCGGCCGCGTTCGTCGTCTTCTTTGCGTTGATCGCCGAGGTCGGGCCGACGCGGGCGACCGTGATCACCTACGTCAATCCGGCCGTCGCGATCCTGCTCGGTGTCGCGGTCCTGGGCGAGCACTTCACGTTGGGCATGGCGATCGGCTTCCCGTTGGTGATCGCCGGCTCGGTGCTCGCGACCCTTCAGCGCAAGGACGCTGTCACGGACGATGGCGACGTCGCCGAGCTTCCGCTTGTCGTCGCCGAAGCCTCGGTGAGCGGCTGGGCGAGCAGCCACAGGGACAGGCACGTGTAGCCGACCATCGCCGCGAGCCACGGCCACTCGCTGTTGCGCTCGCGGCGCTCGTCCTTGCCGATCCGGACGAGATGACGGTGTGCGAGCACGACGGCGTAGACGTGTACGGCGATGATGACGGCGAGCGAGACGTACCAGTAGAACCCGCTCGGCAGGAACGAGTGATTGGGCTCGTAGTTGTCGTTGAACGGATAGTGCAGGTGCAGTGGCCAGCTCTCCAGCCCCGGCGGGTTGCCGATCAGCGGGAACAGCAGCTGGCCGCTGACGAGGATGTATTCGAGGTTGTGCGCGAGCAAGTAGCCGAACGCAATGGGCACCAGGCTGGGCAGCAGCCCGGTCAGTGACCCCAGCGCCCGGGTCCCGTGTTCGCCGGCCGTCGCGCTGCCTTGGGCGAACCCGGTGAGCAGGAGCGCCAGCACAACCGCCATGGCGATGAACGCCAAGACGTTGAACCAATGCTGCTGTGACGTGCCGGTGATGCCGTAGTTGCCGGGCAGGTTGCGCAAGATGTCGTTGTTCCACTGCGGCGTCGACAGCAAGCCGTCGAAGTTGACGTTGAGCAGCATGAACAGGACGAAGAAGATCCGGCTGGGATGCCGGGAGAATCCGACCTCGAGGCCGCCGGCGAAGCCGCGCCGACCGGGCGCGCCGAACCGGAAGAATCCGAGCCGCCCCCACGTGTCGTAGAGAACGGTGAAGACCTCGCCGCGGCGCAGCCACTCGTCGCCGAACAGGAAGCCGCCGAGCATCGTCACCCCGGCGTAGATCGCCAATAGCTTGCCGGTCACATGTGGCGTCGTCGCCCACAGGTTGAAGATGAGCTCGAAGCAGGCGAGAACGAAGAACACGGTCGCGGCCGGCCACCAACCGAGCTGGCGCGGCCAGCAGACGGGCTCCGGGCCGCCGAGGATCGCTTGTCGCGCCCGGGACGAGTTGCACACTTTCGCGAGGAACGCGTAGGGGTTGACCGGCTGGGTCCAGTCACCGATCAACGCGACGGTGAGCGGAACGGCGATCCAGATGACGATCCAGAACCAGGTCGCGATGATGTTCTCGGCGACCTCCTGGCTGCCGGCGATGCCGCACCAGCACAAGAAGCCGAGCCACGCCGTCGCGAGAACGCCGGGGATCAGCCACAGCCCCCGGATGTGGGCGCCGTCCGGGGCGTCGCGGTCGGCCGGTTCCCCACGCGCCTCACCGCGGGGGAGCACCAGGAGGAACGACGCGATGACGACCAGCGCGCCACCGATCACGAAGAGATAGAGCGGGATCGGCAGGTCGTAGCGCTTACCGAACGCGTGCGCCAGCACGGTCATGCGTGTCCTCCAGTGGTGATGTGTCGGCCGGTCCGGACGATCACGATGACGGCGGCGGTGACGGTGGCCACGCTGACCCCGGTGAGCACCGCCACAAGCGCTCGGTTGAGCGCGATCGGTAGCGAGTTGATGGCTTGCGAGTGCCACAGGATCGCGAGTGAGGGCAGGGCCTCGGTGAAGCAGAACAGCGCCGCGAGCATTGCGGCCGCGTAGAGCGCGAACTCCCGACGACGGTGCAGCAGCACGACGGTGCCGATCCCGAAGATCCACAACAACAGGGGCAGCACGCCGTGCCCCGGCAGCGCGGCCAGTCGGTACCCGACGCTGCCGACCCTGCCGGCCACCATCCCCGCACTGTGCACGACATCGAACGCGATGAGCGCGACAAGTGCCGCCGAGATGACAGCGGTACGACGAGCCACCAACGCAAGCGCCAGCAAGGCGGCGAAGGCGGCCGTGGCAATTGCCGCGCCACTCTCCCCGCTAGGACCCGGAACCCAGTCGAGCGTCCCGGAAATAGCGCCGGGTGCGCCGTCGGCGCGGAGTCCCACCTGCCAGTCCAGGACCTGCTGTCGTTGGTTCGGGTTGGTTTCCACTGGTGGCGGCAGTGTGTAGCCCGGCCAGTGGGTGCGGGTGTCGTGCCAGGTCCACGACGATGTGTTTGCGACCCGGTGCCACTGCGGGGGCGTTGGAGTGTCAGTGCCTGACCGCGTGTTCAGCCAGGCGCCGCCGGGACGCAAGAGGACGAACGGCTCGTCGTCGTACCCCTCGATGACGACGTGCCGGGCGTTGCCCAGCGACACTGTGAGTCGCTGTACGTCGTCGCCGATCCGGGCATGTACGGCGCCCACTGGCTCGATCGCTGTGATGCGAGACACCCAGTTGCTCGCGTCGTCGCCGTAGTGCAGCGTGTGTGCCTGCGCCGGCGCAGCGAAGGCGAGCACGCCGACCGCCGTGGCGGCGATCGTGACGGCGACCCGAACTGCACGATGCATGGGCGTCAGCCGCGTCCCGCCGGCTGGGTCGGGAACGAGCGGGGAACGCCCAGTCGCAGGCCGGACCACCCGCCCGCTGTTGTTGCGAGCCGTAGGAGCAGCAGCAAGCCGGCGAGATCGACGAGGTGCGGCGACTCCGTCAACGCCGCCGTCCGGCCGGCCGCCACGTCTGAACCAGCGGTGAGCAAGAGCAGCCCAGTGATGGCTGCGACGAGGGGAAGCATGCCGGCCGCAAGTCGGGGCCGGACCGCGGCAAGCAGCAGGCCGAGCGCGAGAGCCGCGTCGAACGAGCCGACTTCGTGGGCGACGTGGATCGGCGCGGTGTGGTCATGACCGAGGAACAGCCCCGGGATGGAGAACGCGAGCTGCGCGATCGCCAGCAGTGCCAGCGCGAGGCGCGTCGCGACCGCCCGTCCGCGGCGGGTCGCCCGCCCCGCCTCGTCGACGCGGACCGCCGCCAGAACAGGTCCGACCAGGTCGGGTGCCTCAAGGCTCACGGCGGGATGGGCACGCAGGGCCAAGGCCTGCTGCTGCCAGGCGGTGCAGTCGAGGCAGCCCCCGAGGTGCTCGTCGACCAACACCTCAGGCAGCTCGGCGGACTCGCCGTCCATGCGGGCGGACAGGGCTTCGCGGATGCGTTCACACGTCACGCCCATCTGTCGATCGGCGCAG
>DATBDO010000057.1:0-4219 GCA_036269855.1 Mycobacteriales bacterium | reverse complement strand
CGGCTGTGGCAGGTCACCCGAGTCGTCGCCGCAGTGGGCGGATCGGAACGCGTCGACGGTCTCGAGGCGAGCTTCCTCGGCCGGGACCGCGAGATGCGCCAAGTCAAGGATGCGTTGCACGACGTCCTGGAGAACGGTCGGGCCCGGCACGTGTCTGTCGTCGGCGATGCCGGCATCGGCAAGTCCCGACTTCGATGGGAGTTCTTCAAGTACGGAGACGGGCTCGCCAGCGACTTCCTGTACCACTCGGGGCGCTGTCTCCCTTACGGCGAAGGCGTCGCCTACTGGGCGCTCGCGGAGATGGTTCGAGCGCGGCTGGAAATCACCGAGGAGGAGTCACCCGAGGAGACGGTGGCCAAGCTCGACAACGGCTTGGGGCGATGGGTCGCCGACGAGGCTGACCGCGACTTCGTCCGGCCCCGGTTGGGTGCGCTACTCGGCGTCGCGGAGCCGGGACTCAGCCGCGAGGAGCTGTTCGCCGGGTGGCGACTGTGGTTCGAACGGCTGGCCGAGGATGCACCGGTGCTGCTGGTCATTGAGGACCTGCAGTGGGCGGATGACGGCCTCCTCGACTTCTTGGAACAGCTGATCGACTGGTCGGCCGAGACCGCGATCTTCGTGCTGACGTTGTCCCGTCCGGAGGTGTTGACCCGCCGGCCGACCTGGGGCTCGGGACGGCGCAACGCAGTGACGGTCATGCTCGACCGGCTGCCGGATCCCGCGATGCGGCAACTTCTGGACGAGCTCGTGCCGGGCCTGCCCGCCGACGTCCGCGACCGCATCGTCGGCCAGGCGGACGGCATACCGCTCTACGCCGTGGAACTTGTGCGGTCGCTGATCGACCGGGATCTCGTCCAGCCGATCGACGGTGTCTACCGGCTCGTGGGAACGGTCGACGCGCTGGAAGTGCCCGCCTCGCTGACGTCGCTCGTAGCGGCTCGCATCGACACCCTGCCCGCCGACGAGCGTGCCTTGGTGCAAGGCCTGGCCGTGCTCGGTGGCACGTTCCCCCGACCGGCCATCACCGCAGTGAGCGACCTGCCTGCCGACGAGCTCGACAACCTGCTGGCCGACCTGATCCGCCGGGAGATCCTCCGGGTGCGCACCGACCGCCTTTCTCCCGAGCGCGGTCAGTACGCGTTCACCCAGACCCTGCTGAGACAGGTCGCCTACGACACCCTGTCTCGCCGCGACCGCAAGATGCGCCATCTCGCGGTGGCCGAGCATCTGCGACGGACGTTCGCGGACGACGGCGAGGAGATGTCCGAGGTCGTCGCCCAGCACTACCTCGACGCCTACAACGCAGTGCCGGACGACGCAGACGCCGACCAGGTTCGCGCGCAGGCCTCGACTGCGTTCGCACGGGCGGGACAGCGTGCCCTGGGGGTGGGCGCCCCGCGAGCGGCACTGACCGCGTTCGACACCGCCGCCGAACTCACGACGGACGGCAGCGCGCGCCCAACACTGATCGAACAGGCTGGCCAGGCAGCCCTGCAGTCCAGCCTGTATTCAGACGCATTGGACCGCTTCGAGGCAGCCGCGGCGGCGCATGTCGAGGCCGGTGAACCTCTAGCAGCGGCCGGCCTCGGCCATCTCGCGGGCGTCGCACTGATGGCGCTCGGACGCGTCGACGAGTCGATCCGGCGGTTGGAGCAGTCCCTCGCCGAGCTCGAGTCGGCCGGACCGTCCGCCGCGCTGGCCTACACACACGGCCGACTCGGCGGTTCGCTGATGTTCGGCGGCCATCGCAGCGACGCCGCGCCACACGTCGAGTCGGCGCTAGAGCTCGGCGAGGCTCTCGAACTCCCCGATGTTCTGTCGAGCGCCGCGGTCCGGCGGGCGACCCTCTTGCAGTTCGTGAACCGTCCGCAGGAGGCGCTGGTCGAGATGCAATGGGCTATCGCTCTTTCCGAGGAACACGGTCTCGGCAAAGAGGCGATGAGCGCACATGCCAACGCGAGCGACCTGACCCTCAACGACGACCAGCCCGGAACTGAGGAACACTGCGATGCCGCGATGGAGCTGGCACGTCGCCGCGGCGACCGGGAGACCGAGACGCTGGCGGCGGGCAACCTGGCACATCGCTATGTCCTGACCGGTCGATGGGATGACGCGGAACAGCTGTGTCGCTCGTTGCTCGACGGCTCAGACCGGCCTGGTGACCAGAACCTGCACGCTCGGCTCGCGTTGTTGCATGCGCTCCGCGGGGATGTCGCTCTCGCCGGTGAGGCGAAGGCACATCTCGCCGACTGGGCCGACTCGCAGGACGTGCAGAACCGCCACATCCACGGCTCCGTCACAGCGGCCGTTGCGCTTGCCGCGGGTGAGTTCTCGCAGGCCCTGGAATCCGCCGAGGTCGTCGCTCGCGAGGCCGCCGACGCCATGGGCCTGCGCAACGACATGTTCCGCAGCGCGTGGCCGGACGCGATGGAGGCCGCGGTCTCGATGGGTGAGCTGGACCGGGCCGATCGGCTGTTGGCAATGGTGGCCGACCGGCCCCCCGGAAACGTGCCGCGGTATCTGCGGGCCATGTTGGCGCGCTACCGCGGACGTCTCGATGCGGCGCGGGGCCGACAGGACCACGCCGGTGCCCATTTCCTCGAGGCCGACACGAGGTTGCGCGAGCTTGGCTATCCCTACTTCCTCGCGGTCGCTCAGCTGGACCACGCGACGTGGCTGGTCACGCAGGATCGGCCGGCAGACGCGGGGCCGCTCCTGACTGCTGCTGCGGTCACCGTCGAACGGCTCGGCGCCGCACCTGCCCTGCACCGGGCGCAAGAACTGCTGTCAGACATCGCTCAGGTCACGGTGGAGTTGGCGACGCAGAGCTGAAGCGCACGGTCGAGGAGATCCGGACCGCGCGACAGCCAATGGATGCGGGGATCACGGCGGAACCAGGAGCGCTGCCGGCGGACGAAGCGTCGCGTTGACCGTGCGGTCTCCAGTCGCGCCTCTTCCAGGGTGAGTGCGCCGTCGAGGTGTGCGAGCACCTGCTGGTAGCCGAGCGCGCGTGACGCCGTCCGGCCGTCACGCAGTCCCACCCCTATCAGCGCTTTCACTTCGTCGACGAGACCGGCCGCGAACATCCGCTCGACCCGCGCATCGACGCGCACATCGAGCCAGTCATCGGGTCCGTCCAGACCGAGCAGCACGACGTCGTAGATGCTCTCGAAACCCGGCAGCGAGGCAGTGAAGGGCGCGCCGGTCAACCGGATCACCTCCAGCGCCCGCACGATCCGCCGCCCATTGGTGGGCAGTATCGCCGCCGCCGCTGCCGGGTCGCGACCCGCGAGTTCGGCATGCAGCGACTCGGGCCCCTCGGCAACCAGGCGTGCTTCCAGCTCGGCGCGGACGGCGTCGTCGGTTCCCGGGAACTCCAGCCGGTCGAGCGCCGCGCGCACGTAGAGCCCGCTGCCGCCGGCGACGATGGGCACCCGGTCGGCGGCGAGCAGCCCGTCGATGACCGCGCGCGCCCGTTGTTGGTATTCCGCGACGGACGCTGGGTGGGTCACCGGCCAGATGTCGAGCAGATGATGCGGGATGCCCAGTTGCTCGTCCCGGGTCAGCTTCGCGGTGCCGATGTCCATGCCGCGGTAGAGCTGCATGGAATCGGCATTGACGATCTCCGCGGCTCGACCGCGGTCCGCGAGCGACTGTGCCAGTGCGATCGCGAGGTCGGACTTACCCGTCGCCGTCGCACCGACGACCGCGACAACCCGACGACTCAGACGATCCGGAGGCGGCGCCGGGTCGGCACTCGGAACGAGCTCGGGATGCGCCACGCGGTCCATGCAAGCAGCCCGAGGGCCGCGACGCCCAGCGGGAGGCGCGCCCAACCGGCCGGCAGCGGCAGCGACGCCGCCGCGTCGTGGCTGTCGAGTGCAACGTCGAACGGCACGGTCGCGTCCGTCAGGTTGAACGCACCGGCCGGGTTGTTCGCCAGCGTTCCCGCGGCGGTCGCAGTGAACGCGATGGCGCTGTAGAGAACCCGGCTGGGCTTCGCCGCCGGGATGTCGGCATAGGGCACGTGAATCGTGATCGTGTTGCCCTGAACCTGGCCCGGCACCGTCGCGGAGGAGTCGAACAACATGCTGATCTGCTCACCGAGCAGCGGCGTCGGCGCGGTGTCGCCGACAAAGAACCTCGGCGCACCTCCGCCCACCGATTCCATGCCGGCGTAGTAGATGTGGCCGTTGCCTTGCGTATGTGCGTTGTAGGT
>DATBDO010000056.1:0-7887 GCA_036269855.1 Mycobacteriales bacterium | reverse complement strand
GAGCAGCGTCGATCGGAACAGCCGGCGGGCGATGCGGGCCAGCATCAGGATCGCGAGGCTGCCCACGATTGCGGATGAGAACCGCCAGCCGAGCGGGTGGTTACCGAAGATTCCTTCGCCGACGGCGATCGCCCATTTGCCCAGTGGCGGATGCGCGACGAAGCCCGGGGCCGTGGTCGGGCTGTTGGTGTCGAGCTCGACCCCGTGGTGGAGCAGGTTCCAGGCGTCCGGTGCGTAGTAGGTCTCGTCGAACACCTTGGCGGGCGGGCGGGTGATGCGCCACAGCCGCATGAACAGCGCCACGCCGGTGATCGCGAGCGGAATCGCCCAGCCCCACCAACCATCGGCCGGCAAGGGTCGGACGAGGCGTCCGCGGATGCGATCGAGCGTCTCGACTGCGGCCGAGCGAGGACGCTCGACCGCGGTCCCGGACATGCTGGCCATCGTAGGGAAGATGGATGCGTGCCCCTGATCGTCGCCGCGACACCGATCGGCAACTCCGACGACGCGTCGCCCCGGCTGCGCGCGGCGCTGGCGTCCGCCGACGTGATCGCGGCTGAGGACACCAGGCGGCTGCGCCGGCTGACCGCAGCACTGGACGTCACCGTGTCCGGCCGGGTCGTCTCCTACTACGACGCCGTCGAGCAGGTGCGTACGGCGACCCTCCTCGACGATCTGCGTGCGGGCCGCACCGTGCTTCTCGTCAGCGACGCCGGAACGCCGCTGGTGTCCGACCCCGGCCACCGACTGGTGGCTGCCGCCGCGACGGAGGGCCTGCCGGTCTCGGTGCTGCCCGGGCCGTCGGCCGCGCTCGCCGCCCTCGCGGTCGCCGGGCTGCCCGCGGACCGGTGGTGCTTCGAAGGGTTCCTGCCCCGGCGCGCCGGAGATCGCCGTCGGCGGCTCGCGGATCTGGCCGGGGAGACGCGGACCCTCGTCTTCTTCGAGGCCCCGCACCGGGCCGGCGCGACGCTGGCCGACCTGGCGTCGGCGCTCGGTGCCGACCGGCCCGCCGTCGCTTGCCGCGAGCTGACGAAGACCTACGAAGAGGTACGACGAGACAACCTCGGCGCTCTCGCCGAGTGGGGCGCTGCCGGCCTACGCGGTGAGCTGACCCTCGTCGTGGCCGGAGCAACGGCCGAGCAAGTCGACCGGCCATCCACGGACGCGCTGGCCGCTGCAGTTGCCGCGCTGGTCGAGACCGGCAGCAGTCGGCGGGACGCGGTCGACGAGGTCGCGGCTCGGCACGGAATATCCCGGCGCGAGGTCTATGCCGCCATCAATCGCAGCGCTGACGAATAGGGTTTGGCCATGTCCCGGCACATCCTCACGGCGGTGGCGTGGCCGTATGCCAACGGACCACGCCACATCGGTCACGTGGCCGGCTTCGGCGTTCCCTCCGACGTGTTCAGCCGCTATCAGCGGCTGGCCGGCAACAGGGTCCTGATGGTCAGCGGGACGGATGAGCACGGGACGCCGATCCTCGTGCAGGCAGACAGCGAAGGCGTGTCGCCACGCGAGCTCGCCGATCGTTACAACCGCGTCATCGCCGAGGACCTGCAGCAGCTGGGCCTGGCCTATGACCTGTTCACCCGGACGACGACGCGCAACCACTACGCAGTGACCCAAGAGCTGTTCAAGCGGATCTACGACAACGGCTACATCACCGAGAAGCCGACCCTGTCCGCCATCTCACCGTCGACCGGGCGGACGCTTCCGGATCGCTACATCGAGGGCACCTGCCCGATCTGCGGCTACGACGGTGCGCGTGGCGATCAGTGCGACAACTGCGGCAACCAGCTCGATCCCGAGCAGCTGATCAACCCGCGCAGTCGTATCAACGGCGAGACGCCCAACTTCGTCGAGACGCAGCACTTCTTCCTCGACCTACCGGCCTTCGCCGACGCGCTGGGCAAGTGGCTGCAGTCGCGCACCGACTGGCGGCCCAACGTCCTGAAGTTCTCGCTCAACCTCGTCGAGGATCTCAAGCCGCGCGCTATCAGCCGGGACCTCGACTGGGGCGTGCCGATCCCGCTCCCGGATTGGCAGGACCGCGCCGACAAGAGGCTCTACGTCTGGTTCGACGCAGTGATCGGTTACTTGTCGGCGAGCGTCGAGTGGGCTCGTCGTACCGACAATCCCGACGCGTGGCGGGCGTGGTGGACCGAACCGGACGCCGAGTCCTACTACTTCATGGGCAAGGACAACGTCACCTTCCACTCGGTGATCTGGCCGTCGATCCTTCTCGGTTACAACGGCGAAGGTGACCGTGGCGGATCATCGGGTCAGCTCGGCCATCTGTCGCTGCCCACCGAGATCGTGTCGAGCGAGTTCCTCACGATGGAGGGGCGAAAGTTCTCCTCCAGTCGTCAGGTGGTCATCCACGTCAGGGACTTTCTGTCCCGCTACTCCGCCGACTCGTTGCGCTTCTACCTGTCGGCCGCGGGTCCGGAGAACCAGGACACCGACTTCACCTGGGCGGAGTTCGTCCGGCGCAACAACGACGAGCTCGTCGCAGCCTGGGGCAACCTCGTCAACCGCTCGTTGGCGTTCACCGCGAAGAACATCGGTCAGATCCCCGCCGCCGGCGAGCTGACCGACTCCGACCGCGAGCTGTTGGCAACGACGCAGGCGGGCTTCGACTCCGTCGGGACGCAGCTGGACCGGTCTCGGATCAAGGCGGGGCTGAGCGAGGCCATGCGCGTTGTCGCCGAGGCCAATCGCTACCTGTCCGACCAAGCCCCGTGGAAGTTGCGGGAGACCGACCCGGACCGGATGCGGACGATCCTGCACGTCGCCTTGCAGGCCGTCAGCGACTGCAACACGCTGCTGTCGCCGTTCCTGCCGCACTCGGCACAGCAGGTGCATGAGCTGCTCGGGCGGACCGGCCTGCTCGCGCCGTCGCCATCACTGGTCGAAGTCGACGACCTCGACGGCGGCCCGTCCTATCCGGTGCTCACCGGCGACTACGACATCGACGCGAGCTGGGCGCGCACCCCCATCCAGCCGGGCGTCAACGTCCCGACACCAACGCCGCTGTTCGCGAAGCTGGATCCCTCGGTGGTCGAGGAGGAGCTCTCGCGCATGGAGACCGAGTGACCTCGGCACCACCGGCGCCAGAGCCGCTGACAACGCCGGCTGTCGACGCGCACTGCCATCTCGACCTGATGGAGGTGCCGGTCGCCGACGCGATGGCAGCCGCGAAAGCGGTGGGCATCGATCGGGTGGTCACCATCGGTGTCGACGTGCCGTCCTCGCGGTGGCAGGTCGAAGCGGCGCACGCGCACGTCGACGTCTTCGCCACCGTGGCGATCCATCCCAACGAGGCGCACACGGCCGACGAGGATGCGTGGTCGGCGATCGCGGATCTTGCGCGGGACCCGCGGGTCGTCGGGGTGGGAGAGACCGGCTTGGACCACTACCGCACGACGAGCGACGGCTGGGGCAAGCAGGAGGAGTCGTTTCGCCGGCACATCGCGATCGCCAAGGAGACCGGCAAGGCGCTCGTCATCCACGACCGGGACGCGCACGACGAGGTGCTCCAGGTGCTCGCCGGCGAAGGCGCGCCCGATCACGTTGTCTTCCATTGCTTCAGCGGTGACGAGAAGTTCGCCCGCCGATGTGTCGAGCGCGGCTACGTCCTGTCGTTCGCCGGCAATGTGACGTTCAAGAATGCGCAGAACCTGCGCGACGCGGCGGCGGTCACACCACTGGAGCAGATGCTCGTCGAGACCGATGCGCCTTTCCTGACGCCGATGCCGTATCGAGGCCGACCCAACGCGCCCTACCTCGTGCCCATCACGCTGCGCGCCCTGTCCGCCGTCACCGGCAACACGCCGGACGCGGTCGCCGCCGGTGTGAGCGCCACGGCCGCGCGAATCTTCGGCTGGTAGTCACTCCAGTCACACGTGTCACACCTCGGTGGTCCGGGACCGTTTTGGCCCGCTAGGGTCGCCCCCCGTGCGCCGATCGCCCGTAGCCGTGGTCCTCGTCGCTGCAGTTCTCGCCACGCTCGGCTTCGCGGCCACCGCGTTCGCAACGATGGACAAGACGATCCGGCTTGACGTCGACGGTCACCAGGTCACCGTGCGGACGTTCGCCTCGGACGTTGCCGGTGTCCTGCGCAAGGCGAACCTCGCGCTCGGCGCCCACGACACGGTCGTGCCCGACCCGGCGGCGCCGGTGAAGGACGGCTCCCAGGTGATCGTCCGGCACGGTCGGTTGCTGCACCTCGTCCTCGACGGTCAGTCGCGCGAAGTCTGGGTCACCGCGCTTTCGGTGACGGATGCGCTCGATCAACTCGGCCTGGCGGATCGCGCCTGGTTGTCGGTGTCGCGCGGAGCCACCATCCCGCGCTCCGGCTTGTCGTTCGACGTGCGCGAGCCGCAGCACGTGACGGTGCTCGTCGATGGACACCGACTGGTCGCGCACACGACTGCGCCGACAGTGGCGGCGTTGCTTCGTCACCTGCGCGTGCGGGTGCATCACCTCGACAAGGTGAGCGCGCCGTTGTCGCAGTACCCGACTGCCGGGCTCGTGATCACGATCGATCGCATCCACCAGCGCATGGTCACGCGCAGCCTTGCGATCCCGTTCCACACGAAGCATGTGCGGACGTCGTCCCTATATATAGGTGAGAGCAAAGTGACGCGGTCCGGCGAGCCGGGTGTGCGTCTCAACACGTATCGACTTACGTGGAAGAACAAGCAGCTCGTAGGTCAGCGATTGGTTCGCAGCCGACTCGGGTCCCATCCGGTCGCCGAGATCGTGGCCGTTGGTACGACGAAGCGGCCGCAGTATGCGCCGTACCACGACGGGCTCAACTGGGTGGCGCTCGCGCAGTGCGAGTCCGGCGGCAACCCGCAAGAGATCTCCAGCGGGGGCGAGTACCGCGGGCTCTACCAGTTCACGATGGGCGCATGGGCGAGCGTCGGCGGCAGCGGCGACCCGATCGACGCGTCATCGAACGAGCAGACCTACCGAGCCCAGCTCCTCTACCGGCGGAGCGGTGACAGCGTCTGGCCGGTCTGCGGCCACTACCTGTACACCTGACGTTGTGACAGACGAGCGGTCCGGGCCCTTGCTGGGTCCGGGGGATGTCCGTCGGCTGGCGCGCGACCTCGAGCTCCGGCCGACGAAGCGGCTCGGACAGAACTTCGTCATCGACCCGAACACGGTGCGGCGCATCGTCCGGGTGGCAGGGGTCGGCGCGGACGACGTCGTGGTCGAGGTCGGACCCGGTCTCGGGTCACTCACCCTCGGGTTACTCGACGTGGGCGCACGTGTCGTGGCGGTCGAGGTGGATCCGACGCTTGCCGCCGCGCTGCCGGCCACCGTCGCGGAGCGGCTGCCGGCCGCACGACCTTGCCTGGAGACCGTCGCGGCGGATGCGTTGACCCTGACGTCGCTCCCGGGCTCGCCACCGAATGCGCTCGTGGCCAACCTGCCCTACAACGTGGCGGTCCCGGTGCTGCTCCACGCGCTCGAGATCTGGCCGAGCGTCGAGACCGCTCTGGTGATGGTCCAGGCCGAGGTCGCCGATCGCATCGTTGCCCCACCCGGGTCGCGGACCTATGGCGTGCCGTCGGTGAAGGTCGCGTGGTGGGCGACGGCGACACGAGCCGGGTCGATCCCACGCACGGTGTTCTGGCCGGTGCCCAACGTCGACTCGACCTTGGTGCGGCTGGTGCGCCGCCCACCGTCCGTGCGCACCGTCAGCCGCGACGAGCTCTACCGGGTTATCGACGCAGCGTTCGCGCAACGCCGCAAGTCGCTGCGCGGCGCGCTCGCCGGCTGGGCCGGCTCGGCTGCGACAGCCGAGGAGGTGCTGCGCGCGGCCGGCATCGATCCGGGGGCTCGCGGCGAATCGTTGGGTGTCGACGATTACGAACGGCTCGCCCTGGCCGGGCGGGCCCTACGATCACCGTCGTGAGCGGCGCCCGTGTGACGGTTCGGGTGCCGGCAAAAGTGAACCTGCACCTGTCGGTCGGCCCGCTGCGCAAGGACGGCTTCCACGAGCTGGTCACCGTTTACCACGCCGTCTCCCTTTATGACGAGGTCGTCGTCGAGCCCGGCGAGGGCGTGACCGTTCGCGTTGTCGGCGAAGGCGCCGAGCATCTCCCGGTCGATGACAACAACCTCGCAGTGCGGGCGGTTCGCGCGATCGCTGCGGTCCTCGGCAAATCCGCCGACTTGTCGGTCACCATCCGCAAGGGAATCCCGGTCGCGGGTGGCATGGCCGGGGGGAGCGCCGACGCAGCGGCGGCGCTGCTCGCCGCCGACGCGCTGTGGGGCAGCGAGCTAGACCGCATCACACTCGAGGGCCTGGCCGCGGGCATCGGCAGCGACGTCGCCTTCCTGCTCCACGGAGGGTCGGCCCTCGGCACCGGCCGTGGCGAGGCGATCTCGCCGGTCCTCGGCACCGGCGAATACCACTGGGTCCTCGCCGTTGCCGACGGCGGGATGTCGACACCCCTGGTCTACGAAGAACTCGACCGGATGCGCGACGCCGGCCCGACGGCACGCACCGGCGAACCCGATGGTGTGCTCTCAGCGCTGCGGGCGGGCGACGTCGTCGCTCTCGGCACAGTGCTCGCCAACGACCTGCAGGCGGCGGCAGTCCGGCTGCGCCCACAGCTGCGACAGGTGCTCGAGGCGGGCCGCGAGCTTGGAGCAGCAGGCGCCGTAGTGTCCGGGTCCGGCCCGACGGTGGCGATGCTCGCGCGTTCGGCCGAGGAGTCGGTGCGCATCGCGTCGTCGCTCAGTGGCATGGACGTGTGCCGGACCGTGCGGCGCGCGCATGGGCCGGTGCCCGGTGCCCGGGTTGTTCCCGACGACGGTGGTTGAGGCGTCAGGACTCGTGCTCGGCGTCGACGTCGCGGCGGCGCCCCTCGAGGACGAACAGCGTGCCGGCTACGGCGAGGAACCACAGTGGCAGCCCGAGGCCCAGCCGGGCGGGCGCCAGCCAGTGCACGTCGCCATGCGCGTAGAGATAGCCCTGCACCGCTGCGCGCACCGTGAAGACGCTCGCCCACATCGCGGTGGCGAGGGTGGCGGCCCGTCGTAGGCCTGGGTCCTCGCGCCAGTGCGAGTAGCCACGGTCGAGCAGTGCGATGACGTAGCCGAGCAACGGTCGGCCGATGGCGATGCTGGTGAGGGTGAGGACGGCGTACCCCGCGTTGGCGAGGATGCCCGGAAGGAAGTAGGTCTTGGCGTCGCCCGTGACGGCGGCGAGTGCTGCTGCGCCGGCGAGACCGAGCAGGCCCATCCCGGCCTGGCGGAGCGGGTCTCGCCGTACCAGCCGGACGAGCGCGACGATCGCTGCGGCGCCGAGGGCACCCACGATCGCCCACCGGAGCGGGGCGAAGGTGTTGACGACGACGAGAGTGACTCCGGGCACGCTCATGTCGACGATGCCCCGACGCCCGCCGACCATCTGAGCGAGGTCGAAAGGCGCTGGGGCGGGCTGGCTCACCTGGTTAGTTTGTCAGCCGGACGGAGTAGCGCCAGGCGCCTTGGTGCGGACTCCTCTCGGCCTCCGTTCCCCCTTTGCCCGAAGTTGGCATCATTTCGAGGGATTTCGACGGTGCAATGACGCTCCGCCAATCGGCGTAACGGGCAAATGGCACTCCTGAGCCATGCGTCCTGACGCGCTTTTGACCGATCTATAGAGAGCACAAGTCTTGTCAGCCAGCCCAGAGGGGATCTAATCGTGGGCATCACTTGGAACTCTGTCGGGGGCGGAGTGACGTGGGACGGACCCGCGCGCAGCTCCCACCGACGCCTCTTCGTCGGCGCTGTCGCCTTTGCGGCCGTCGCCGGCGTCGCCACATTGCCTCACGCCGATGCAGCGTCGAGCCCGCTTCCCGACCTCGCGTCGGTTGAGCAGGC
>DATBDO010000055.1:0-6384 GCA_036269855.1 Mycobacteriales bacterium | reverse complement strand
CGCAGGCGCGGACCTGGAACTCGTCGAACGGGAAGGTGTAGCCCGAGGCGAAGTCCCGCAGTGCCGGCCTGGCCTCTCGCGCCCGCGCCGCGGCGTACCGCTCCGCGGGGCTGACCATGCGACCAGGCTAGGCGAGGATCTGCACGGCGCCCGGAACGGTCTCGCAGACGATGGGCAGGTCGGCGAGGTACTCGCCGTCGGCATAGGCCGTGACTCCCGGCGAGGAGAGCGACACGACCTTGGCGCGCCGGATGGTCACGGCCGGGTGGGACACGTGCGTTCCTTTGAACACCTTCGGGAATGTCTTGAGGAACTCCGGCTTGGACACCGGGCCAAGGACCTGTACGTCGACCACTCCGTCGTCGACCTCGGCGTCCGGAGTCACCTTCATCCCGGCCCCATAGGACTTCGCGTTGCCGACGGCGACCAGCATTGCCTCGGTCTCCCATCGCTCACCGTCGAGCTCCAGCACGAACGGCAACGGGCGGAACACTCGAAGCTCGGCGAGTATCGCCAGGTTGTAGCGCATCCGGCCGCGCGGCCACGACATGCGGTTGGCGCGATCGTTGACCCGCGAGTCGAAGCCCGCCCCGAGCACGCAACCGAACCATTTGTCCCCGACCCGCACCGCGTCCATGGGACGCGGTCCAGGTCCGTTCAACCGGGCAACAAGGACATCGGCCGCGGCCAGCGGATCATTGGTCGGCAGCTGCAGCGTCGCGGCAAGGTCGTTGCCCGTGCCTGCCGGGATGATGCCCAGCGGCGTCGACGTGCCCGCGACGACGTTGAGCGCAAGATGCACCATGCCGTCGCCACCGAGCGCAACAACCGCGTCGACGCCGTCGCTAACCGCCTGCCGGGCGAGGGCGGCGGCGTCTTCGGCATCGCGCCCAACGAGGATCGCGACGTTGGCATCGCCTTCGCGGAGCCGCTCGGTGACACGGGCGACAGTGCCTGCGGCCCGACCCTTGCCGGCGGTCGGGTTGACCAGAAGAGCGACGTTGGTCACGCCCGCGTACCTGCCTCGTCGTCGAGGGGAGACATCTCGTCATCAGCAAGGTGCGCATAAGGCGACGTCTCGCCGCGGCGGCCCGCACGCCGATCGTGCAGATACGCGACGCCGAGTGCGCCGCCGAACAACAGAGACATGGGCCCGGCAAGAGCGATCATCGTGAAGGGATCCTGGCTCGGGGTCGCGACGGCGGCAAACACGAAGATCCCGAAGATGATCCCCCGGGTCCACCGTCGTAGGCGGTCGAAGGAGACAACGTTGGCCAGGTTGAGCATGATGACGAACAACGGAAACTCGAACGAGATCGCGAAGACCAACACCATCGCGGTGAAGTACGAGAGGTAGCTGGAAAACGTCAGCAGCGAGGTGAGTCCGCTTCCCGTGGACGCGAACCCGAGCAAGAAGCGCAGCCCGTTCTGCAACGTCACGTATGCCACGACCGCACCGGCAGCAAACAGCGTGACGGACGAGCCGACGAAGATCAGCGCCCAGCGCCGCTCCCGGGCATAGAGGCCCGGCGTCACGAACTGCCAGAGCTGCCACAGCCATATCGGCGAGGACAGCAGCAGGCCGGCGTAGAGGGACAGTCGCAACGTGACCGTGAAGGGGTCGAGCACGCCACTGACGACGAGAGCACACCGCCCGCCGAAGCTGTGGTAGTGCGCCGGGAGGTTGCAGTAGGGCCGGGTGACGATGTGCTGGACGTGCCCGTGAAGCGCGAAGGCGATGACCGTGCCGACGGCGATCGCGATCGCCGAGATGATGACGCGACGGCGTAGTTCCCGCAGGTGCTCGATGAGCGACATCCGGGAGTCTTCCGGCTCCCGCGTGCGAATTCTCAGTGCAGGTCGGTCCGCTCACCGGCCCCCGTCGCAGACGGGGACTGAGCCTGCTGGGAAGGCGCCGTCGAACCGGCCGGCAGCTCGGCGGGTGGTGCGGCCTGCGAAGGCGTGTCGTCGTCGTCGTGCATGCCCTTGACCTCGGACTTGAGGATCCGCAGGGAGCGACCCAGTGAGCGCGCGGCGTCAGGCATCTTCTTGGACCCAAAGAGAATCAAGATCACCACCGCGATGATCAGGATCTCGACCCAGCCAATGTCGCCCATACCCAGATGGTACGACGGAAGACGAGTCCTTACCTGCCTGAAGCGCGGGACTGGACCCGCTGGAGCTCCTCGTTGACCCGGTTGATCCGCTCGCCGGCAGCGGCCACGTCCCGGCCGAACTGGCGCACCTGCCGCCACAACCGCCAGGTCAAGAGGCCGAGCAGCACGATGCTCGCGGCTCCGACCGGCACGAACAGGGCGACCCAGAACACCCGGCGAGCGTAGCCGCAGTGTCGTGGGGTGACATGGCGCCGGCCCCCCGCCGGAAGGGTGGCGAGGGGCCGGAGGCTGAGGGCTTGAGACGTTCGTCTAGCGGTGCGCTCCTGCGGTGGCGCGAGCGGCGAGCATGTCGTCGCCGCCGAGCTGGAGCACGAAGTCGAGGAGGTCGTCGTAGCTGAGCGCGGGGCCGGCCTTGGGCTCGAGGGCCTCGGCGGGGACCTCCCACACCTGGGCGCGAACGCCCCCGGACATCAGCAGCGAGACGATGTGGTCGTCGGCCGGCTTACGGACGTCGTCGCGGCAGGACGGGCAGGTGAAGGCGTAGTAGGACAGGGGCGCGTGGTTGCAGACGCGCAGTCGGATGTCCGCGTTGGTGAGTTCGACCTCACCGCAGCTCGGACACGACGCCTTGATGGTGGTCACGCCGCCATCCCCTTTCCGATCCCGCACTTGCTGACTGCTGATGAGTTCGGCAGGAAAGGGCAAGCGCTTGACTGGACAAAAAGGATGGTTGCGCCGGATGGCCTAGCCGGACCCCAAGATTGTCCGGTAGGCCGATAGGGCCTCCCCCGCAGCGACCCGGACATCGGCCGCCAGGTCGGGCGGATCGGTCACTCGCCCGCGACCGGCCAGGCCGAGGGCGAGGCGGCGTACCCAATCGTCGTCCCGGGCCCGCAGCGTCACCAGGACGCCGCCGTCACCCCGTTCAGTGACCTCCTCCACCGGGTGGTAGTCCGCCACCCATCGCGCCGACGGGTCCAGGTCGAGGGTCACCAGCCGGTCGGCGTCGTCCGGGTTGAACAGGCCTTTGTCGAAAGCCCGCTGGCGCGTCTCGGCCGGCACGTCGACCGGTTCGTCGAGCACGGTGACGGCCAGGGCGCGGTCGAGACGAAATGTCCGAATGTCGTCGACCAGATGGCACCAGCCCACGAAGTAGGGCATCCCCTCGCTGGTGAACATCCGGATCGGGTCGACGTCACGCTCGGTGGCCTCGTCCCGCGCCGGCACCCAGTAGCGCAGGTGCACCCGCCGGCCGGTTGCCAGCGCGTCAGCCACCGTCGCCACCACGTCCGGGTCGGTCACGGCGTCGACGGCGACCGCCACCTCATCCCCGCTGATCGCGCCGCCCGCCGCCGCCTCGAGCTTGGCGAGCGCCGTCTCGACCGCGAGGGTCTCCACGAGCCCGGGTACGCCGAGCAGGGCGCGTAGCGCCGCGACCAGGGCAAGCGCCTCGTCCGCGGTCAACCGCAGCGGTCTGGCGATGGTGTCGGCGTTGGACAGGCTCACCCGGTCGTCGTGCCACACGACGTCCATGAGGTCCCCCGGACCGTAGCCGGGCAGCCCGCACATCCAGATGAGGTCCAGGTCGGCGCGCAATTGCTGCTCGGTGATCCCGAACTCCTTGGCGACGTCCGCGACCGGTGTGTCCGGATGCGCGAGCAGCCATGGCACCAGTGCGAGCAGGCGCGGCAGGTGGTCGAGCGCGCCGCTCACGAGGTGTCCTCGACGAGGCTCCGCAGCCGGCTCACCACGGCGTCGACCGCCTCCGGGGGTTCGAGCACGAGCACATCAGCGCCGTAGGGCAGCACCTGGTCGGTCAGCCGACCGGTGTCCGGATACGTGACCTCGACGACGTCCCAGCCGGGTGGACCGGCGCTGACGTTGACCGCGCGCCGGCGCAAGCCGAGGCCCTTGCCGTGGCGCACCCGGACAACCGCGACGGAGGCCGGCGAAGCCGCGTCGTACGACGAGACCAGGGTGCGCAGGTCGGTGCCTTCGGGTCTGGTGACCACGCCGGCCCGGCCGACCGGCTTGGGCTCCCCGACGATGCGCGACAGCCGAAAGACACGCGTCGCCGACTTGTCGGTGTCGAGACCGACGAGATACCAGCGGCCGTGCCACCAGACGACGCCCCAGGGTTCGACCGTGCGCGCAACCGGCTCGGCGTCGCCGGCACCGCGGTAGTCGAACGTGACCCGGCGGCCGTCGTGCACGGCCTCGGCGAGGACGGGAAACGCGGACCCACTCGCCTCCACCTGCGGCTGCAGGCCCTCGGGCAGGGGCGCGACCTCGACACCGGCGGCTTCGAGCTTGCGCAGTGCACGGGTTGCCGCGGCGCTCATCGACGCCGACGACCACATCCGAGCGGCGAGTCCGACCGCGGCGGCCTCTGCCGGCGCGAGCGTGATGTCCGGGAGCGCGTAGTCGCGCCGGGCGATGCGATAGCCGGGCTCGTCATCCGACGCGCTGTTGGTGCCGGTCTCCAGCGGGATGCCGAGGTCACGAAGGTCTTCCTTGTCGCGCTCGAACATCCGCTTGTAGGCCTCGTCGGTGGGGGCTTCGTCGTAACCGGCGACGAGCTCCCGGATCCGGTCGGCGGTCAGGTAGGAGCGCGTGTGCAAGAGGCAGATCACCAGGTTGAGCAGCCGCTCGGTCCGCCGCGCCGCCATGGTCGGTCACGCTACATGCAGCGGAGATATGGTCCGCGCGTGTTGCGCTGGCGGGACGGACGTGTCTCCTCGATACGTCGCGAATGGCCGGGCGTTGTCGAGTTGGTGGTGGAGACCGAGGAGGGTCCGCTGCCGGCGATCGCCTATCCCGCCGTGGTCGGGAGGCCGCAGGTCGACGACCGGGTGCTGCTGAACACCACAGCGCTCGAGATGGGGTTGGGCACCGGTGGCTACGCGATGGTCATCGCCGTCCCGGACCGGTTGCCGCCGGACACCGACGAACCGGGTCACGTCGTGAAGGCGCGCTACACGCCGTTGCAAGCGACCGTGCTCGCGGCGGACGAGCAGGACTCGCCCCATCACGAGTTGTTGCGCGACGCGGACGATCTCGACGGTTTGCCCGTCGTGATCGCCGATCTGCACTCGGCCTTGCCGGCGATCGTTGCCGGGTTGCGGGAGCGACGCCCCGACGCGCGCGTCGTCTACGTCATGTCGGACGGCGGCGCGCTGCCCGTGTGGTTCTCGCGCTCACTCGCCGATCTTCGCGAGGCAGGCTGGGTGGCGTCAGCGGTTACCGTCGGCCAGGCCTTCGGCGGTGACGTCGAGGCGGTGACCGTGCACTCGGGTCTGCTCGCGGCGCGGCATGTGCTCGAGGCCGACGTCGCGGTCGTGACGCAGGGGCCGGGCAACCTCGGCACCGGCACCCGATGGGGGTTCAGCGGGGTGGCGAGCGGTGAGGCGGTCAACGCTGTCGGCGTCCTGTCCGGCCGGCCGGTCGCCGCGCTGCGGATCAGCGACGCCGACCCTCGACCACGCCATCGAGGCATCTCGCACCACTCGCAGACGGCGTATGGCCGGGTGGCACTGTTCCCGGCTGATGTCGTCGTACCGCTTCTGGGCGGTGAGCTCGGCGCGGAGGTACGACGGGCCGCGGCCGCGCTGGCCGATCGGCACCGGCTGGTCGAGGTCGAGGTGGACGGGTTGGTGGAGGCGATGAGCGCGGTGCCGACACCGCTGTCGTCGATGGGTCGGGGCTTGGCCGCTGATCCGGCGTACTTCCTCGCCGCGGCGGCGGCTGGCAGGCACGCGGCGTCGCTTTTGTGACATATCGCACGCCAGGCGCCTGCTGCCCGATCACGTAGCGGCTGTCACACTGCGACCGTGACGGCAGTAGCCCCCACCGTCGCCGGCGCAGTTCGCACAGCCGACCGCCGCGCCATGTTGCAGCGCCTGCAAATGCACTTCGGCATCTGCATGATGTTGGCGAATATCGCCGGTGGCGTGATCGTGTTCACGTTCCTGGGCTTCGTACTCCCGCGGCCGCAGCGGCTGCTCGACGCCAACATCATTGCGCTCGGCAGTTATCTCACGTTCTCGCTGGTCGTTGGCTGCGCCGTCTCCGCGCGGGCGTTCCGGCCCATCCGCGACTGGGTGCTTGGCGAGCGACCGATGACGGCGGAGGCGCGGCACTACATCGTCCGCCATCCGCTGCGACAGGCCGTCATCAACTTCGCGCTGTGGATGGGCTCGGAGGTCGTCTTCATCCCCATCAACGTCCGCTACGGCGTGCACAACGAGCTCGACATCGCGCACACGAT
>DATBDO010000054.1:0-27872 GCA_036269855.1 Mycobacteriales bacterium | reverse complement strand
CGCGCTGTTTGCCGTGCTGTGTTACGCCGGTTTCCGTATCGCGCGAGAGGCGCGGGAGCCGTTCCAGCAGATGGTCGCGGGCGGCATCACGGCGTGGATCGTCGGGCAGGCGCTGATCAACATGTGCGCCGTCGTCGGGTTGCTGCCGGTGACCGGCGTGCCGCTGCCGTTCGTGTCCTTCGGTGGCTCCTCGCTGATCTTCACCATGTTCGGACTCGGCGTGCTCGGTGCGGTCGGCCGGGAGACCGCGACGGCCGCCGGCAAGCGTCGCCGCGCGCCGTGACCGGGGCGCGGGTCGCCATCGCCGCCGGCGGCACCGGGGGTCACATCTATCCGGGGCTGGCGCTCGCCGGAGCGATCCGCCGGCTCGAGCCGGCCGCGCGGGTGAGCTTCGTCGGCACCCGGCGTGGCTTGGAGGGCGAGGTCATCCCGCGGGCCGGCTACGAGCTCGACGTGGTGTCGATGGTGCCGTTCACCGGAGCCAACCGTCTCGTCCTGCCGGCCGCGCTGATGCGTGGCGGGCTGCAGGCGCGCGGCGTGCTCCGCCGTCGCGGCGCCGATGTCGCCGTCGGCATGGGTGGCTATGCCAGCGCGCCGTTGCTGCTCGGCGCCCGGCTGGCCCGGCTGCCGTCGCTCATCCATGAGTCCGGCGCGATCCCGGGCAAGGCCAACCTGGTCGCCGCGCGGTTGACCGACCACATCGCCACGTCGTTCCCGGGCGCGGCCGGCTCGTTCCCGGCCGGGCGTGAGGTCCGGGTCACCGGGATGCCGCTCGCGGCCGAGTTCGCCGACTTCGACCGGGCCCCACTGCGGGGCCCCGCCCGGCAGGCGCTTGGGCTGCCGCTCGACGCGTTCGTCCTGTTCGTCATGGGCGGGAGCCAGGGCGCCACCCGGCTGACCACGGCGGCGATCGAGCTCGGCCGCCGCTGGCGCGACCGCAGTGACCTGCACATCCTGCTCAAGGTCGGCGCGCGCGCCGCCGGGGACATCGGGCCGCTGCTGCGCGACGCCGGAGCGGAGGGTGTCGTCCACCCGGTCGCCTATCTTGACCGCATGGACTCGGCCTATGCCGCGGCCGATGTCGCGTTGTGCCGGGCCGGTGCCGGAACCGTCGCGGAGCTCGCCGTCACCGGCACGCCGGCGGTCCTCGTCCCCTATCCGTTCGCGACCGGCGACCACCAGCGTGAGAACGCCGCGGAGCTCGCCGCCGCCGAGGCGGCACTGGTGGTGCCGGACGCCGAGGCCGAGGCCGACAAGCTCGCTCCGATGATCGAGGAGCTCGTCGCCGACCCGCGCCGGCTGGAGCGGATGGCGGCCGGCGCCCGGTCGGTCGGCCGGCCGGATGCGGCCGACCAGCTCGCCCGGTGGGTGCTGCAGCTGGCGGGCAAGCGGGGATGACCGACGTGACCATCGCGACGCTGCGGAGCGACCAGTCGCTGCACGACGCCTTTCGCGTAGCCGGCTCATCCGGGGACCGCCTGGCCGTCGTCGTCGACGGCGAGGGGCGGGTGACCGCGACCGTCTACGACGGGGACATCCGGCGCGCGGTCCTGGCCGGGCGGCTGCTCGACACGCCGCTGTCCCAGGTGTTGTCGGGCGCGCCGCTCTTGCTGGGTACGGAGGACGCGGACGACGTCGTACGCGACCTGTTCCTGCGATCGGGCCGGTCGGCGATCGCTGTCGTCGACACCGAGCGGCGGCTGGTCGGAGTGCGTCGGCTGGCCGACGTCGACCCCGAGCTCGCGCCCGCCCCGGCTGGTGTCCTCATGGTCGGCGGTCGCGGCGAGCGGCTGCGTCCCCTGACCGACAAGCTGCCCAAGCCATTGCTCAAGATCGGTGGGGCGGCAATCGTCGAACGGCTGATCGAAGCGATGCGCGACGCCGGTGTGGCCGACGTCTACCTGACCGTCAACTACATGGCGGAGGAGTTCGAGGAACGGCTCGGCGACGGCGACGGCCTCGGCGTACGCCTGCACTACGTGCGGGAGGAGCAACCGCTGGACACCGCGGGCGCGCTGTCGTTGCTGCCGCCGACGGATCGTCCGCTTCTGGTGAGCAACGGCGATCTGGTGACGACGATCGACTTCGCGGCGATGCTCGACTACCACCGCTTCCACCGATCAGCGATCACCGTGGCGGGTGTCGAATACGCCGCGACGGTGCCCTACGGTGTGCTGCGCACTGCCGAACACCACCTGCTGCACGTGGACGAGAAGCCGACGGCCCGCCAGCTCGTCAACGGCGGCATCTACGTGCTCTCGCCTGATGTTCTGCGCTATGTCCCGGGCGATCGGCCGTTCAAGATGACCGATCTCATCGACTGCGCGCTGCGCGACGGACTCGGCGTCACCGTGTTCCCGGTCCTGGAGCGCTGGTCGGACATCGGGAGCAAGGAAGAGTTCGAGCGCGTGCTGTACGAGTTCGCTGTCGAGGAGGAGAGCTAGTGCCGACATCGTGGGCCGGGCGCAAGGTCCTGGTCACCGGGGGAGAGGGGTTCATCGGGAGCACGCTGGTCGACCACCTGCTCGCTGCCGGGGCAGAGGTCCGCGCCTACGTGCACTACAAGCCCTACGGCTCTGCGGGTTATCTCGCCGGTCGTGAGGACGACGTCGACATCGTCGCCGGCGACGTCCGTGACGCGGAGCGGGTGAGCGAGGCCGTTCGGGGCCACGACACGATTTTCCACCTGGCCGCTCTCATCGGCATTCCATACAGCTACGTCGCCCCCGAGAGCTACATCCAGACCAACGTGATCGGCACCTACAACGTCGTCAACGCGTGTCGTCACCACGACGTGCGGCGCATGGTCCACACCTCGACCAGCGAGACCTACGGCACCGCGCTGACCGTGCCGATCAGCGAAGAGCACCCGCTGCAGCCGCAGTCGCCGTACTCCGCATCCAAGATCGGTGCGGACATGATGGCGCTGTCGTTCAAGCACTCGTTCGACGTGCCCGTGGCCGTGATCCGGCCGTTCAACACCTACGGACCCCGGCAGTCGGCGCGGGCCGTGATCCCGACGATCTTGTCCCAGCTGCACGCAGGGTCCACTGAGATCAAGCTCGGGTCGACCACCCCGACCCGCGACTTCAACTACGTCGACGACACCGCCCGAGGTTTCATCGCCGTCGCCGAGGCCGACCGGGCCCTCGGTCATGTCGTCAACGTCGGCTCGGGCCGGGAGATCTCGATCGGTGATCTCGCCGAGCTGCTCGTGTCGGTCAGTGGCTGCGACGCCAAGATCGTCATCGACGACAGCCGAGTCCGGCCGGACAACAGTGAGGTCGAGCGGCTGCTCTGCGACAACACCCGGGCGCGCGAGTGGTGCGGCTGGGAGCCACAAGTGCCACTCGAGGAGGGCCTGCGGCGTACCTCCGACTGGGTGCGGGACAACCTCGACCGGCTCGAAGCCAAGAGCTATCAGATCTGACGGTGTCGATGGAGCTGGGCGAGCTGGGGCGGGTCCACTTCGTCGGCATCGGCGGGGCAGGCATGAGCGGCATCGCGCGCATCATGCTGACCCGCGGCGTGTCGGTGTCCGGGTGCGACGCGCGCGAGTCGCGGGCGGTGGCTGCGCTCCGGGCGCGCGGGGCGACGGTCGAGGTGGGGCACGACCCGGCCCACGTCCACGAGGCCGACACCCTCGTCGTGTCGAGCGCCATCCGGCCGGACAACCCGGAAGTTCTGGAGGCCCGCCGGCTGGGCCGCGACGTGATGCCGCGCGCAGCCGCCCTGGCGGCGGTGATGCACGGCGCACGAGGCGTCGCCGTTGCCGGCACGGCGGGCAAGACGACGACGACGTCGATGCTCACGGTCGCCCTGCAGGCGTGTGGGCGGGATCCGAGTTACGCGATCGGCGGTGATCTGAACGAGCCGGGCTCCAACGCGCACTTCGGCACCGGCGAGTTCTTCGTGGCCGAAGCCGACGAGAGCGACCGTTCGTTCCTCTTGCTGTCGCCCGAGCTGACGGTGATCACGAACGTGGAGCCCGATCACCTCGACACATACGGCGACGCTGCTGCCGTCGATCAGGCGTTTATCGACTTCGTCGGACGCGTCGAGCCCGGCGGCGCGGTCGTCCTCGGTGCGGACGACCCTGGCTCGTCGCGGCTCGCTGCAGTCGCGGTCGCCCGCGATCTCCGAGTCCTGACTTTTGGGAACAACCCGACCGCGGACGTTCGTATCGACGGGCTCGTGCTCACGCAGGGCGGATCGCGGTTCGAGACCGTTGCCGGTGGCCGCCGGCTCGGTGAGGTCACGCTGCAGGTGCCAGGCGTCTACAACGCCGCGAACGCGGCCGGCAGCCTCGCCGCGGGGCTCGCGCTCGGGCTGCCCTACGCGGACATGGTCCGGGGCCTCAGCGGTTTCACCGGTGCCCGGCGCCGGTTCGAGTTCAAGGGCATCGCGAGTGGTATTCGGGTCTACGACGACTACGCGCATCATCCGACGAAGGTGCAGGCGCTCCTGACGGCAGCACGTCACGAGGCGCGAGGCGGCCGCGTCGTCGTGGTCTTCCAACCGCATCTCTACAGCCGTACCCGAGACTTCGCTTCCGGTTTCGGCGCCGCCCTCGCGCTCGCTGACCTCGTTGTCGTCATGGAGGTCTACGCCGCGCGCGAGGATCCGGTGCCCGGTGTGACAGGCGCGTTGATCGCCGACGCCGTTCCGCTCCCGCCGGAGCGGGTGGTGTTCGAGCCGTCATGGACGGCGGTGCCCGGTGTCGTCGCGGGGCTGGTCCGGCCCGCGGACGTCGTGCTCACCGTCGGCGCCGGCGATGTGACGATGCTCGGCCCGGAGATCCTCGCCGCGATCGACGACATCGGTCGCGGCGCGGCGACGTGAGTACCCGACGCGGCCCTACCGTCGGCGGCGCGCTGGCGCGGACCGGAGCCGTCGTCGTCCGTGCGCAGCGCCGCTTCCAGGCCCGACGACGCGCCGACTCTCGCCGATGGCTGTTGCGGCTCGTTGTCGGGCTCGTGGCCCTCATCGTGGTCGGCGGTACCGGTTGGTTCCTCGCCAACTCCTCCGTCTTCGCGCTGCGGTATGTCACCGTCGAGGGCACGTCGAGACTCACGCCGACCGAAGTGCTCAGTGCCGCAGCGGTCCGCCAGGGATCGTCGCTCGTCCGACTCGATCCCGGTGCGGTCGCCCGACGGGTGGAGCGGCTGGCTCCGGTGGCGAACGCCTCCGTCGCCCGCCGCTGGCCGCACGGACTCGTGATCCGCGTGACCGAGCGTCGACCGGTGGGCGTGGTCGTCACCAGCAGCGGGGCGGAGCTGTTGGACGCCGCAGGCGTGGCTTTCGCCGCGGTGGCGTCCGCGCCGCACGGCCTCGTCACCGTCGACGTGTCCGCGCCGGTGCCGGGCGCCGGCGAGCCGGCTGCGCGGACGGCGATGCAGGTGCTCGCAGAGCTTCCGGTGCCGGTGCGTCGGCAGGTGACATCTGTTGTCGCTCACTCCGTCAATCTCGTGTCGGTCCGCCTCCGCGACGGGCGCCTGGTGATCTGGGGGAGTGCCGCCGAGTCGGCGACCAAGGCCGCGGTCCTCCGCACGTTGATGCGTCGCCCGGCCCGGGTCTACGACGTCAGCACTCCGTCGGTGGCTGTCACCCGAGGATGAATTTGGTGACGACGCGCGAAGAATTCGCCGACGGTTCTTGACCCCGATCGGTCCTCCGTCCTACTGTCCGGGCCATCCCTCAAGTTGACATAACTATAACGGTCTACTTGAGGGTGAGGGTCCCTCCCAGGGCCACGAGCACGAGAACGTCAGCACCAGAACGTCAGCATCAGACCGCGCGTCGGTGGCGTCTTCCCCGAGCCACGGGCTGAGCGGACTTCCCCACGGTCCCGTCGGTGTCCCGCGCGCCCGCGCGGACCCGACTCGAGAGTCGACGAAGGGCGAGAGCTCGTGCCAGCACCGCAGAACTACTTGGCCGTCATCAAAGTCGTGGGGATCGGGGGAGGCGGCGTCAACGCCGTCAATCGCATGATCGAGGTCGGCCTCAAGGGCGTCGAGTTCATCGCCGTCAACACCGACGCCCAGGCACTGCTGATGAGTGACGCCGACGTCAAGCTCGACGTCGGTCGCGAGCTCACTCGCGGGCTGGGTGCGGGGGCGGACCCGGAGATCGGCCGCCAGGCGGCCGACGACCATGCGGAGGAGATCGAGGAGGTCCTCAAGGGGGCCGACATGGTCTTCGTCACCGCGGGTGAGGGCGGCGGCACCGGCACCGGCGGCGCACCCATTGTCGCCCGGATCGCGCGGTCGCTCGGCGCGCTGACGATCGGCGTCGTCACCCGGCCGTTCTCGTTCGAGGGAAAGCGTCGGGCCGGCCAAGCAGAGACGGGCATCGCCGCTCTGCGCGAGGAGGTCGACACCCTCATCGTCATCCCCAACGACCGGCTGCTGTCGATCAGCGACCGGCAGGTCAGCGTGCTCGACGCCTTCCATTCGGCGGACCAGGTGCTGCTCTCCGGTGTCCAGGGCATCACCGACCTGATCACGACGCCGGGCTTGATCAACCTCGACTTCGCCGATGTGAAGTCCGTCATGAACGGCGCCGGTTCGGCGCTCATGGGCATCGGCTCCGCGCGCGGCGACGACCGGGCCGTCGTAGCCGCCGAGATGGCCATCTCGAGCCCGCTGCTCGAGGCGTCGATCGATGGCGCACATGGCGTCCTCATGAACATCTCCGGCGGGTCGGACCTCGGCCTGTTCGAGATCAACGAAGCTGCCCAGCTGGTCGCCGACGCCGCACACGCCGAGGCCAACATCATCTTCGGCGCCGTCATCGACGACGCGCTGGGCGACGAGGTCCGCGTCACCGTCATCGCTGCCGGCTTCGACGGCGGCGCCCCGCGCGCCCGTGCACACGAGCCGCGCCGGGCGCAGCTGCGCGAGCCGGTGCGCGAGTCGCGTCCGATCGTGAGCTCCGACGACGACGACGAGACCGTCGACCTGATCGCCGCCGAGGAACCGATGCCGGCGCACGCCGAGCCGGCCCGTCCCGCCGTCTCCGCCAGGCCGCAGCCGCCCCGACGCACCATCGTCTTCGACGACAACGACGAGCTCGACGTACCCGACTTCCTCAAGTAGGCCCGGCACCCGGGTCGCGGTCACCGTGGCCGCCATCCGCGCGACGTTCACGACCCGCGACGGCGGGATCAGTGTCGGCCCCTTCGCGGCTCGCAACCTTGCAAGCCATGTCGGCGACGATCCGGACGCGGTCGCGGCCAACCGACGCGGACTCACGGTCGAGATGCATGCCACCCGAACCGTGTTCATGCGCCAGGTGCACGGTTCCGACGTGGCCGTCGTCGATGCGCGGTCGCCCGGCGATGTCGCCGATGTCGATGCGCTGGTCACCGACGTCCCGGGAGTTGCGCTGTCCGTCCTCGTCGCCGACTGCGTCCCCGTGGTCATTGCCGGCAGCCGGGCCGCGGCGGTGGTGCACGCGGGTCGCCGCGGGGTCCAGCAAGGCATCGTGACGGCCGCGATCGCGGCGTTGCGCGAGCTCGACGACGGTCCGCTCCGGGCCCGGCTCGGGCCGTCCGTCTGCGGTGGCTGCTACGAGGTTCCGGCGGCGATGCAGGAGGAGGTCGCCGCGCTGGTGCCGGCCGCGCGAGCGACGACGCGTGCCGGGACAAGCGGCCTGGACCTGCCCGCCGGGGTGACTGCTCAGCTGCGAGCCGCCGGGGTGACGGCGGTGCACGCCAGCGAGACGTGCACCGTCGAGGATCCGTCGTACTTCTCCTACCGCCGGGACGGTGTCACGGGGCGGTTCGCCGGTGTGGTCATGATCGAGTCGTGACCGCCCGTCGGGACGAGATCGAGCACGGCCTCCTGGCTCTGCGCGAGCGCATCGAACAGGCGTGCGCAACGGTGGGTCGTGATCCGGACGGCGTGACCCTGATCGCTGTCACGAAGACGTTCCCGGCCTCGGACGTCCGTCTTCTCGCCGAGCTCGGCGTCACCGACGTCGGCGAGAACCGTGACCAGGAGGCGCGCGCCAAGCACGACGAGTGCGTCGACCTTCCGCTGCGCTGGCACTTCGTCGGCCAACTGCAGCGCAACAAGGCGCGGTCCGTCGCGCATTACGTCGATGTCGTGCACTCAGCCGACCGGCTGTCCCTCGTGACGGCGCTCTCGACGGCGGCCACCGACGCAGACCGCGAGGTCACCGTGCTCGTGCAGGTGAGCCTCGGCGACGCGGCGGACGAGAGCAGCGGCCGGGCCGGTGTCCCCCCGGACCTCGCCCTCGACCTCGCCGACGCTGTCGCCCTGGCGCCGGGGCTCCTGCTCGGTGGCGTGATGGCCGTCGCACCCCCCGGCGGCGACGCAGACGTCGCGTTCGCCCGGCTGGCCCGGGCCGCGGAGCGGATCCGCCAGGAGCACCCGGCGGCGGCCATCGTCTCGGCCGGTATGAGTGCGGACCTCGACCAGGCGATCCGGCACGGCGCGACACACGTGCGGATCGGTACGGCGTTGCTCGGCCACCGGGCGGCACCGGTCGGGTAATGTCCGCAGCATGGCAGGGGCGATGCGCAAGATGGCCGTCTACCTCGGGCTCGTCGAAGACGAGGAGCAGGACGGATACGACGGCTACGAGGGAGAGGGTTATGACGAGCCGTCACCCAATGTCGTGCGCCGTGCCGACTCGCCGGCACAGTTGCGCGTCACCCGGCCCGACGAGACCGCGGTGAGCTACACGCCGCCTCGTCGTACCGCGGTCGAGGCCGTGGACGCCTACCGCATCACGACGATGCACCCGCGGACCTACAACGAGGCGCGCACCATCGGGGAGCACTTCCGCGAGGGCATCCCCGTCATCATGAACCTCACCGATATGGATGACGCCGACGCCAAGAGGCTGGTCGACTTCTCCGCCGGACTGGTCTTCGGGATGCACGGCAGCATTGAGCGGGTCACCAACAAGGTCTTCCTGCTCACCCCCGCCAATGTCGAGATCACGGCCGAGGACAAGTCGACGATCGCCGAGAGCGGCTTCTTCAATCAGAGCTAGCAGCGGTCCGCCATGACCGTCGTCGCAACTGTCGCGATCTATCTCCTCTACATCTTTCTCGGACTGATGCTTGTCCGGCTGGTTGTCGACTGGACCATGGTCTTCGCGCGCAACTGGCGGCCGTCGGGCCTGGTGGCCGCCGTGCTGGAGCTCGCCTACTCGGTCACCGACCCGCCCCTGCGTGCGTTACGTCGCGTGCTGCCGCCGCTGCGGCTAGGGTCATTTGCGCTGGACCTCGCCTTCATCGTGGTGATCGTGGTGATCTACGCGCTCATTGCCGTGATCTCGCCACACACCTAGGACGCCGGTTGGAGTGACCGATGCCGCTCACACCTGAGGACGTGCAGAAGAAACAGTTCAGCACGGTCCGATTCAAAGAGGGCTACGACGAAGAAGAGGTCGACGCCTTCCTCGACGAGGTCGAGGCGGAACTTCGCCGACTCCTCGCCGACAACCAGTCGATGTCCCGGCAGACCCAGCAGCCCGCCGCCGCCGCGCCGCCGACGGCTGCACCGGCGGCTCCGGCGGCTCCGGCGGCTCCGGCCGAGGATCCCAGCGAGACCGCGCTGCGCACCCTGCTGCTCGCCCAGCGGACCGCCGACGAGGCCATCGCCCAGGCCAAGGCAGAGGCGGAACAGGTCGTCGCGCAGGCCCGTGTTCGCGCGGGCTCGATCGAGTCCGAGGCTCAGCAGCAGCACGCCAGTGCCATGGCAGAGCTGCAGCGGCAGCGGGAGGCGTTCGAGCGGCAGATCGAGAACCTGCGGGCGTTCGAGCGGGAGTACCGGACCCGCCTCAAGGCCTACCTCGACGGCCAGCTCCGCGAGCTCGAGACTCGGACGGTCGAACCCGCCGCGGTGGGTCTGACCGCCCCGGCCCCGCCCGCAGCCGCCGCCCCGCCGGCAGCCCCCGTCCCGCCCGCAGCCCCCGTCCCGCCCGCAGCGCCCTTCCCGCACGCGGCCGCCCCGGCCGGCGCCGTGCCCCCGGTGGCGCCGGCAGCACCACGCACCGCGCCGGCCAGCCCGTTCGCCCCCGCCCCGCCGTTCGTCGAGGACGTCGACTCGGGCAGCGACGCGCCCGGCGGTCCACCGCGCCAGCCCGACAACGAAGGCGACGTAGAGTCCGATACCTGACCGCGTGCTGACACGCGTGGGCACCGTGGGTTCGGCCCTGCCCGTGCCGTGGTGGCTAGGATTTCCCGCGCGCGTTGACCAATCAACGCGAAACACCGAAACGGAGTCGACGACGTGATCGTCATCAGCGGAGTTCTGCTGCTAGTCGCCGTGGTCTTTTTGGTCATCGGCCTGTTCGGGTCGCTCGGGTGGGTCTACGCCTCGATCGGCGTCAGCGTGGCCTCGTTCCTGTTCCTGCTCATCGGGGTGCGTCAGCGCCGCGACGAGCCGGTGCCCGCGACGCCGAGCGCACCCGTCATACCGCCTGTCGTTCCGGCCGCCGTCGCGGCCCGCCCGTCGACCGCCGACGACGTCACCGTCGTACCGCCCCTGAGCGACGCGGACGCGGCTGGAGCGAGCACGACGACCGCCGCATTCGCGGGCGACGCGGAGCCGGCGGCACCGACAACGGCGACTGCGCGTCGTACCCCGGCCAAGAAGACCGCTGCGCGCGGCACGAGTGCCACCACGTCGTCGACGGCCAAGAAGGCGACCGCCAAGAAGACGGCCGCCAAGAAGAGCGCGGCCACGCCGACCGCGACCAAGTCAACCGCGGCGAAGACGACGACGAGCAAGTCGAGCCCGGCGAAGAAGACCGCCGCGAAGTCGACGGCCGCGAAGTCGACGGCCGCGAAGTCGACGGCCGCCAAGAAGTCGACGACGACGAAGAAGACGACGGCCAAGAAGACCGCCGCCAAGAAGACGACGAGGTAGCCGGCTACTCCGCCGGAGCGTCCGCCGTACGCCGGCGGAAGGGGTCCCGCATCGGCGGCGACGGCAGCTGCACCCGGTCGCCCTCGATCGACAGGCCCGTGAGGGCGAGGACCCGCGCGAGAACGGTGGTGGTTGTCTCGCCGCGGGCCACGCCCTCATGCGTGACCATCGCGCGGTAGATCATCGCCCAGTGCTTCGCGGGAGTGTCGTAGGTCCAGTCGACCGAGCCCAGGTGCGCGGCACTGCCCTTGCCGCCACCGGGACCGTCGAACGGGCCGCTCCAGACCTGGATGCCGGCCGGGCCTGCGGCGAAGCAGCCGCCGACCCCCACGTCCTCGCGAGCCGCCGCGTCGAGCAGCGCCCGGGCCTGCCGCTCCGGCAGCACGAGCGCGGGGCGCACCTGGCTGGTCAACGCAGGCACGGCTATCGCGTCCGTGTTCAGACGCAGATGTACCGGCTGCGCGAGCAGGGTCAACGCCACGACGACCTCCTGATGGTCCGCCCGCGTGACTCCGTTCGGAGTAACGACGCGGGCAGTTAGACCATCGGCAGGCTGGCCCGTCTGGCTCATTACGCCGAAAGAATGAAGTTCAGCGAGGTGCCCCCGCTGGGTTACCGTCAGCCCGTGGTCACCGCGCTGCTTGGCTTCGCAGCCGCATCCGTGCTCATCGTCTTGCTACCGGGGCCGGACACGCTCGTCGTCGTCCGCAACCTGCTGCGCGGCGGTCGCCGGCGGGCGGCCGCGACGGTGGTCGGCGTTTTGTCCGGTCTGGTCATCTGGGTGGCCGCTGCGAGCCTCGGGCTGTCCGCGGTCCTGCGGGCGAGCCACACGGGGTACGACGTCCTTCGCTACGTCGGCGGTGCCTACCTCATCTACGTCGGTATCCAGTCGCTACGCAGCCGGGCGGCGCTGACCGACGGCGGGGGAGACGTCCATGAGATGCGTCGCTATGGGCCACTGCTCGGATCCGGCTACTTCGCGGGATTGGCCACCGATCTGCTGAACCCCAAGGTCGGCGTGTTCTTCGTGACGTTCCTACCGGCCTTCGTGCCGCGCGGGGCCGACGTCGGCGCCACAACGCTGGCGCTGGGCGCCGTGTTCGTCGTCGAAACGCTGCTCTACTTCATCGCGCTGATCGGTGTGGCCGACCGCGTCGTCTCGTGGATGACCGATGCACGCACTCGACGCCGCCTCGACCGGGGCGCCGGTCTGGTCTTCATCGGCTTCGGCCTCCGGCTAGCCACCGAGAACTAGCGACTTGTCAGCACGTGGCGCTGCTATAGCCACGCCACGTGCTGACAAGTCCGCTAGTCGATGACGCGGAGCCAGAAGGTCAGGCTCAGGTCGGGCACCTTGTGCGGGGCCAGGGGTGCGTTCGGGGTGCCTTCTGTCATCAGGGTGGCGAGCACTTCGCCGGCGAGCAGGTCGGCGCCTTCACGCAACGCGGTCGTCGTCCCGTCGTCGCTGCTCGTCCACCACAGCTCGATGCGATCGCTGACGTCGAAGCCCTGACCCTTGCGCGCCTCCTGCACGAGCCGCACGACCTCGCGGACAGTGCCGGCGCGACGTAGCTCGTCTGTGAGCGTGAGGTCGAGTGCGACGGTCTCGTTGTTGGCCGTCGCGGTCGTCCACCCGGACTTCGGCGTCTCCGTGCGCAGCACCGCATCGTCGGACACGTCAACGACGTCGCCGCTCGGCAACGTCACCGACCAGCCGTCACCGGCCCGCTCCAGCGAACCGGCGGCGATGGCCGCGGCGACCTCGGGCGTGCGCTTTGCGAACGATTTGCCCAACACACGGAAGTTGCCTTTGTAGGAGACCGAGACCAGATCACTCGCAGACGACAAGGTGTCGAGTGAGCGCACGTTGAGCTCGTCCATCACGTGCGCACGCAGGTCGTCCGGCACCCGATCCCAACCGGATGCTGACACGAGCGCGCGACTGAGCGGCTGCCGCGTTTTCACTGCCGACTCGGCCCGAGCGGCGCGGCCGAGCTCAACCAGGCGTCGGACCAGTGCCATCTGCGTGCTGAGCTCGCGGTCGACGAGACCGGCATCGGCGCGCGGCCAGTCGCGGAGATGCACCGAGTCGGGCAGCTCCGGTCGTACGTCGTGGACGAGCCGCTCGTGCACCTCCTCAGTCACGAACGGCACGAACGGTGCGAGCACGCGCGTGAGCGTCTCGACGGACTCGTACAAGGTCGCCAACGCGGCCGGATCGCCGTCCCAGAAGCGTCGCCGAGATCGGCGGACGTACCAGTTGGACAGGTCGTCGACGAATTGAGTAAGCGCGCGGCCGGCGCGCGCCGAGTCGTAGTCCTCCAGCGCGTCGTCGACCTCGGCAACAACGCGATGCAGCTCGGACAAAGCCCACCGGTCGAGCGCCGGCCGCTCCGCCGGGGCGGGCGCGGGCATCTCGGGAGTCCAGCCGTTGGCGTTGGCGTAGAGCACGAGGAACGACGCGATGTTCCAGTACGTGAGGAGCACCTTTCGCACGACCTCATCGAGCACGCTGTGCCCGATGCGCCGAGCCGCCCACGGATTTCCGCCGCAGAGCATGTACCAGCGCAACGCGTCGGCGCCGTGCCGCTCGAACAACTCGAACGGGTCGAGGATGTTGCCGAGATGCTTGCTCATCCGGCGGCCGTCCTCGGCGAGGATGAGTCCGAGGCACAGCACGGTCTCGTACGACGACCGGTCGAACACCAGCGTCCCGATCGCCATCAGCGTGTAGAACCACCCACGCGTCTGGTCGAGCGCCTCGCAGATGAACTGCGCGGGATACGCGCCCTCGAACTCTTCCCTCGAACCGACCAGATGCGGGTAGCCCCACTGCGCGAACGGCATCGAGCCGGCGTCGTACCAGCAGTCGATGACCTCCGGCACGCGCGTCGCCGTCGCCCCGCAACCGTCGACCGGACACGGGAAGGTGACCTCGTCGACGTAAGGCCGGTGCGGATCGAGACCGGCGAGGTCGCGCCCGGCATACGACGACAGCTCGGCCAACGATTCGACGCACGTCAGGTGCTCGTCGTCACAACGCCAGATCGGCAGCGGCGTGCCCCAGTAGCGGTTACGTGACAGCGCCCAGTCGATGTTGTTCTGGAGCCAGTCGCCATAGCGACCGTTCTTGATCGTCTCCGGATACCACGTGGTCTTGTCGTTCTCCTCGAGAAGCCGCTGCTTCTTCGCCGTCGTACGGATGAACCACGACGGCAACGCGTAATAGATCAACGGTGTGTCGCAGCGCCAGCAGTGCGGATAGGAGTGCTCGTACTTCTCCGAGCGCATCAACAGGCCGCGCTCGCGCAGGTCGTCGACGATGACAGGGTCGGCAGCCTTGAAGAACATGCCACCCACCAGCGGCACGTCGTCGACGAAGTGCCCGTCCGGCTTCACCGGGTTGACCACCGGCAGCCCATAGCGTCGAGCGACCGCGAGGTCGTCGGCACCGAAGGCCGGCGCCTGGTGGACGAGACCAGTGCCGTCCTCGACCGTCACGTAGTCGGCGACGCCCACGTAGTGCGCCTCCGGGATGTCGACGAGGTCGAAGGGTCGGGCGTAGGTCGTTCGCTCGAGCTCTTTGCCCGTCAGCGTCTGCAGCACCTCGACCGGCTCGTCGCCGAAGACCTTCTCGACCAGTGGATGCGCGACGACAAGTGCCTCGCCATCGACTCGTACGACGTCGTACTGCACGTCAGGGTGCACAGCGACGGCAGTGTTGGAGATGAGCGTCCACGGCGTTGTCGTCCAGACCAGCAGCGCGGCACCGAGCTCGGCCAACGGACCGCTCGTCACCGGGAAGCGCACGAACACCGAGGGGTCGGTGACGTCGTAATAGCCCTGCGCCACCTCGTGATCGGACAGCCCGGTGCCGCAGCGCGGGCAGTACGGCGTGACGCGGTGGTCCTGCACGAGCAGTCCGGCACCGAAGATCTGCTTGAGCGACCACCAGACGCTCTCGATGTATTGCGGCTTCATCGTCCAGTACGCAGCGTCGAGGTCGACCCAGTAGCCCATCCGCTCGGTCATCCGGACGAACTCGTCGACGTGCTCCTGTACCGACTCGCGGCACCGCTCGTTGAACGCTGCGACGCCGTAGTCCTCGATGTCCTTCTTGCCGCCCTTGAAGCCCAGCCGCTTCTCGACCTCGAGCTCCACCGGCAGGCCGTGGCAGTCCCAGCCGGCCCGCCGGGGCACGTTGAACCCCTTCATCGTCTTGTAGCGGGGGAACAGGTCCTTGAAGACGCGGGCTTCGACGTGGTGGGTGCCGGGCTTGCCGTTGGCCGTCGGTGGCCCCTCGTAGAACGTCCACATCGGGCCGTCGGCCGTCGCGGCGAGCGAGCGGTTGAAGACGTCGCGCTGCTGCCACCGCTCGAGCACGTCGTGCTCGAGCGCGGGCAGGTCGACCTGCGCCGGCATCGGCCGGAAAGTCGGCTCGGGGGTGGTCATCGCGTCGATGCCCTCCGGTCGTGGACGCTGTCGTCTCCGCCGGAGGGACGAGGCGCGCCGTCGGCCGCGCCCCGCGGTACCACCCTCCTTGGCCCCGAAGGACCCTCTCGAGAGCTGCGGCCGGGTCTAGTGACGCAGGCCGCTGTGCCCTGCGCGTTCTTCCGGCAGCTCAGGGGTGATCTGGGTCCCGGGCCGGCCCCCGGGCTCACACCATCCCCGGGTCGCTGGAGGCTGGGGGCCGGGAGCAGCTGTCCCCATCAGCGCCTGTCGCATGCTCAGGGTATCCGGTGCGCCAGGGCGTCGCCGCCCCTTATCGCCCGGCGCGGCACATTGCCTGCCCACCGGGGGCGACTTATCCTCTGTCGACCCTAGGTCGGGCCGCGGCATCCGAGCCGCGGACAGTGGAGGAGGCGGCGGCATGGCCGACGAGCGCGGTGGAGGGCGGTTGCGCCGCTTGTTCGGCCGTCGTACTCACGACGGTCAGGACACGCCCGCGGCGCCTGCGACGGCGCCCGCGGCGGCCCGCCCCGAATCCACGCCCCGAGCCGCACCCGACGCGCCGGTGAAGGGAACTGACGTGGCTAAGGCAACCGGCTCCAAGCCGACGTCCGGCTCGGCGGTGAAGCGGCTCGCCGGCACGCGCGCGAGCGCAGCGAAGACCAGCCGTCCGGCGACGAAGGCCACGAAGGCGGCCCCGCGTAAGGCAGCGGCCAAAAAGGCTCCCAGCAAGGCCGTCAAGAAAGCCCCCACAAAGGCGGTCAAGAAGGCTCCGACCAAGGCGCCGGCGAAGAAGTCGGCGGTCAAGAAGGCACCCGCCAGGAAGGCGCCGGCCCGCAAGGCCGCCGCCAAGAAGACGGCGGCCAAGAAGTCCACGGGCAAGACGGCCTCCGGCCGGGCGCCCGGAGGAGGGGCCCGCAAGACCGCCAAGAAGGCGCCGGCCAAGAAAGGTCCGTCAGCCCGACCACTCTCGGCCCGTTCGGCGCCCGCCGGCCGGGCCCCAGCCCGAGACTCCAAGCCCGCGCCGACCAAGGTCAGCACCGCCAAGACCGCCGTGAAGACGGCGGCCAAGTCCGCGACCAAGGCTGCGGCTCCCGTCAAGGCCACGGCTCCCAAGGCCACGGCTTCCAAGGCGCCGGTGAAGGCCGCCCCGGCCAAGGCGCCGGCGATCGCGGCCCAGGTGACCGCGGCCCAGGTGACCGCGGCCAAGGCAGCTCCGGCCAAAGCAGCTCCGGCCAAGGCAGCTCCGGCGCCGGAGAAGGCGGCCCCCGTCGCCAAGCCCGGCGCGACCGTGCTTCCCGGCGAGAAGCCGTGGACCAAGGGCGAGCTCAACGCCATCCGCTCCGAGCTCGACGAGCAGGCCCGCGAGCTGCGCGGCGAGATCACCGAGGCCGAGTCCGCGTGGGCCGCATTGCAGCGCGACAGCGGCGAGGGTTCCGGTGACGACCAGGCCGATGCGGGCACCAAGACCTTCGAGCGCGAGCACGAGATGTCGCTCGCGGCCAACAGCCGGGACCTGCTCGCTCAGGTCGAGCGAGCCCTGCAGCGGCTCGACAACGGCACCTACGGGATCTGCGAGAACTGCGGCAATCCGATCGGCAAGGGTCGGTTGCAGGCGTTTCCGCGTGCAACGCTGTGCGTGACATGCAAGCAACGCGAGGAGCGGCGGTAGCCGCTACGGAGCCCGGCTCGTCGGCGCCCCGACGTACCGTCCTGGTCCTGGGCACGGCTCTCGCCGTACTCCTCGCCGACGTCGTCAGCAAGGTCGCGATCGTCGCGACCATGCACGAGGGGGAGACCGTCCGCGTGCTCGGACGGCTGCTGCGCATCGACTACACCCGCAATGCCGGCGCTGCCTTCAGCATCGGCACCGGAGCGACGGTGCTGTTCACCGCGGTTGCCGTCGTCGTGGCTGTCGTCATCGTGCGGCAGGCCCGCCGACTGGTGAGCCGGTCGTGGGGGGTGACGCTCGGGCTGCTGCTCGGCGGCGCACTCGGCAACCTGGTCGACCGGCTGCTCCGTTCGCCCGGCCCGTTGCGCGGTCACGTCGTCGACTGGATCGAGCTCCCGCACTGGCCGGTGTTCAACATCGCCGACTCCGCCATCGTCATCGGCGGCTGCATCGCCGTGCTGCTGGCCGCCCGCGGCGTCCCGCTCGACGCCAGCGCAGAGAGCGACACGTCCTCCAAGGGCGATCCAGCATGACCGCGCCGTCGCGGTCTCTTCCGGTGCCCGACGGGCTCGACGGGTTGCGGCTCGATGTGGCCGTGTCGCGGCTGTTCGGTCTGTCGCGGACCGCGGCGGTCGGTTTGCTCGACGGTGGCGCGGTGTCGGTCGACGGGCGGGACGCAAGGAAGTCCGACCGGGTCAGCGCCGGCGATTGGCTCGAGGTGACGTTGCCCGAAGCCGCGCCGCCGGCTGCCGCACCGTCACCGGTTGAAGGGCTGGCAATCGTGTACGAAGACGGCGACCTCGTCGTCGTCGACAAGCCTGTCGGTGTTGCCGCGCATCCAAGCCCGGGCTGGACCGGACCGACCGTCATCGGCGGCCTCGCGGCAGCCGGCCATCGCGTGTCCACGTCAGGAGCGGCCGAGCGGCAGGGCGTCGTCCATCGGCTCGATGTCGGCACTACCGGACTGATGGTGGTCGCCAAGACCGAGCACGCTTACGCGGTACTCAAGGCGGCATTTCGCGAACGCACCGTCGACAAGCAGTACGCCGCGCTCGTACAGGGTCATCCGGATCCGACCCGAGGCACCATCGACGCCCCGATCGACCGGCACCCGACGCATGACTATCGCTGGGCGGTCGTTGCCGGCGGCAAACCGAGTGTCACGCACTACGAAACGGTGGAGGCATTCCGTGCCGCCTCTCTGCTCCACGTCCGGCTCGAGACCGGTCGCACCCACCAGATCCGCGTGCATCTGTCCGCGGTCAGACATCCTTGCGTCGGAGATCTGACCTACGGCGCCGACCCGACGCTGGCGTCACGGCTCGGGCTCGACCGTCAGTGGTTGCACGCTTGTCGACTCGGCTTCGACCACCCCGCCGACGGTCGCCGAATCGAGGTCGAGAGCCCGACGCCGGCCGACCTGCAGCACGCCCTCGACGTGCTGACCGCCGAGTCGTGACCGCGTCGAAGCGCCCGGCGCTCCACCGCCTGGACGAGCAGTGGGTGCCGCGACTTGCCGCGCGCATGCGGCGGCTGCGGACCTGGTCGACCCATAGCGGGTCGGTGGGCACCGTCGGCATGACGGTGGCGGGTGCCATGCGCGCGCAACCCGCGCTCGGCGGCTCGATCGTGGTGGTTTTTCTCGCCTCGCTGCTGCTCGGCGTGTTCGGCACCGGGCCGGACAACGGCCGCACGCATCCGCAGAGCTTCATCCTGCCGAGCACACCGCCCACTGCCCTCGCCACGATTGGTCCCGCGCCCGGCACGTCCATCCCCGTCTACCTCACGCGGGCCTCCGTCGACCTGCGGCACTACGGCGAGATCGCGGCCAACCGCCCGACTTACGCGGTCATCGACTTCCGTCGCTATCTCACCCCGGATCGGGCACTGCGGATCATCGGCGGCGTCAGCGTGGTCCGGGCCTATGTGCGCGTTCCGTCGAAGCTGGCGACCCAACCGCGCAGCGTCCCGTTGACAACAGGCAGCGAGCTCGGCACCGGCATGCTCACCGCGGCCACGGTCGCGAAGGCCACCGCGAAAAGCTATGCCGCGTTGCTCAAGGCGCTGCACCCGACGACGCGCAGCGATCGGTTGGTGAAACGCCGCTACGCCTCGCAACGGCGCGCGGCCGCCGTCGAGACCAGACACCTGTCTCATCCCGCCACGTGTGCCTGCGTGTTCGCGTTCGTCGTCCGCGCCGGTGTTCAACAGTTGGGCACGTTGGCCCACGACCCGGCGGTGCGGGTTGTCGATCCGGCTCCGCCGGTCGTGTCTCTGACCGGTCTGACCGTGCTGCCGCTGCAGCCGGACTACATCTCCGTCGTACCCCGGACCGGCCTCCCCGGTGGCTGATCGTCGGCTGCGGCTGGCGACGGCGGCGACCTACGCCGTGCTCGCCTTGTCGATGGCCGACAACACCACGGTTGGCGTCGCCGTGCCGAGGGTGCGCGACACGTTTCACCTCGGTGTGACGTCGCTGCAGTGGATCGTCGCCGGCTACATCGTCGCCTTCGCCGGACTGCTGTTCACGGGTGGAGTGATCGGTGACAGGTATGGCCGCCGCAAGGCGTTGGTGGCCGGCATCGGGACGTTCGGCGTCGGCGCGACCGTCGCCGCCACCGCCGTCGACTGGCGGGTGCTGGTCGCCGGCCGGGTCATCCAGGGCGTTGGCGCGGCCTGCTCGGAGCCGGGGACGCTGTCGCTGTTGCGGCAGCTGCACCCGGACGAGGGCCACCGGCTCCGCGTGTACGGCGGCTGGGCGGCGGCGTCCGGGCTCGCCCTCGCGGCCGGGCCCGTGGCGGCGGGACTGTTGCTGTCTGTCGGTGGTTGGCGAGCGGTGTTCGTCGCAGAGGCGGTCGCTGCGTTCGCTGCCGCCGGGGTCGGAGCGGTCTTGCTACCCGAGAGCGCCGACCCGCCCGGCGGCCGGGCCGACGTCCGCGGCCAGATCCTGGCCGCGACGTGCCTGGCCGCGACGACCTATGCACTGATCGACGGTCAGGATCGCGGCTTCGGTGCACCCGAAGTCGTGGTGGCGTGGGCGGTCGCGGCGGCGGCGTTGGTGCTGTTCGTGCGCGTCGAGCGGCGGCACCCGGAGCCTGTCCTCGACCTCACCTTGTTTCGCGACCGGACCGTGAGCGCCGGTCTGCTCGCCGCGGCCACCTCGACGTTTGCGCTGTTCTCCGTCCTGCTTCTCGTCAGCCTCGATCTCGAAATCGCGGGCGGCTACTCCGGGCTCGGCACCGCCGGTGTCTTCGCGCCGATGACCGTGGCGATGGTCGCGGCCGGGCCGTTGGGTGCGCGGTGGGCTGCGCGGAGCAGGCCGGTGGCGCCGCTCGTGGGCGGGCTGGTCATCGCCACCTTCGCTTGCATGTGGCTGGACGTCGAGCTGGTCCGACCGGTTCCGGTGGTCGCCACGATGGGTGCGCTCACCCTGCTCGGTGCTGGCTTCGGCCTCGTCGTCGCGCCGATGGTCGGCACCGTCCTCGCCCGGGTGCCCGCCCGCCGATCCGGCATGGGTGCCGCCGCGGTCACCGCGGGCCGCGAGATCGGCGGCGTCGTCGGTGTCGCCGTTCTCGGCGCGATCGTCAACGGCCTGCTCTTCAGCCGGCTCACCCATCGGCTGGTCGACCTGGGCATCCCGGTCTCCTACCGGCATGTCGTGATCGACGCCGTACGACGGGGGGTGTCGCTGCCCAAGCAAAGGGGCGGGTCCGGCGGCCACGGCTCCTTCCTCAGCCGCCTGCTGGGGACGATCAAGCAGAACCTCACCGACCGGACGGTCGACGCGGGCAAGGCGGCGTACGTCGACAGCGTCCGGACCGCCCTGATCGTCGCAATCTGCGTGCTGGCCGCCGGCGCCGTTGGAGTCTGGTTACTCCTCCGAAACGCCGAGACGGACACGCCGACGACTGTCGGCTGACCGTGTTACACAGGATCCGTACATCGGTCGTGCCTTCCCCCACGCCGAGCGGATCGTCGGCGACCGGGAGCCCGTCTTGAGTGACTCGTTCGTGCACCTGCACGTGCACACCGAGTACTCGATGCTGGACGGTGCGGCGCGGCTCAAGGACTTGTTCGCCGAGACGGCGCGGATGGGCATGCCGGCGCTGGCGATGACCGACCACGGCAACGTGTTCGGCGCCTACGACTTCTGGAAGCAGGCCAAAGAGGCCGGCATCAACCCGCTCGTCGGCGCTGAGCTCTACGTCACACCCGGCACGCACCGGTCCGATCGCACCCGGGTGCGCTGGGCCGAGGGCGGCGAGGACGACGTCTCCGGTGGCGGTGCGTTCACGCACATGACCGTGCTCGCCGAGACGACCGAGGGCATGCACAACCTGTTCCGGATGTCGTCTCGCGCCAGTCTCGAGGGTTTCTACTTCAAGCCACGGGTCGACCGCGAGCTGTTGTCGTCGTACTCATCGGGGCTGATCGCCACGACAGGGTGCCCGTCGGGGGAGATCCAGACCCGGTTGCGGATGGGCGACTACGCCAGCGCCAAACGCGTCGCGGGCGAGCTGCAGGACATCTTCGGTAGGGACAGCTTCTTCTGCGAGCTCATGGACCACGGGCTCGACATCGAGCGCCGCGTGCACGCCGGCCTGAAGCAGCTCGCGCAGGAGCTCGCGATCCCGTTGGTCGCCACCAACGACCTGCACTACACCTTCGCCGACGACGCCGAGGCGCACGAGGTGCTGCTGTGCGTGCAGTCGGGCAAGACGCTCGCCGACCCCAACCGGTTCCGCTTCGACGCGCGCGACTTCTACTTGAAGTCGCCGGCCGAGATGCGCCGGTTGTGGCACGAGCTACCGGAGGCGTGCGACAACACCCTGCTCATCGCCGAGCGCTGCCGGGTCGAGTTCAGCGAGCGCAATCTGCTGCCCCAGTTCCCGGTCCCCGAGGGGGAGACCGAGGGCTCGTGGCTGCGCAAAGAGGTGCAGCGGGGGCTCGCCCGCCGGTTCCCGCACGGAGTGCCGGACGACCGCGCGGCGCAGGCGTCCTACGAAGTCGGCGTCATGGAGCAGATGGGTTTCCCCGGCTACTTCCTCGTCGTCGCCGACTTGTGCCGGCATGCGCGGGAGCACGGCATCCGGGTCGGTCCCGGTCGTGGTTCCGCCGCGGGCTCGATGGTCGCCTATGCGCTCGGCATCACCGAGCTGGACCCGATCGAGCACAAGTTGTTGTTCGAGCGGTTCCTCAACCCCGAGCGCATCTCGATGCCTGACATCGACCTCGACTTCGACGAGCGCCGGCGCGGCGACATGATCCGCTACGCCACCGAGCGCTACGGCGAAGAGCGGGTCGCGCAGATCATCACTTACGGCACCATCAAGGCCAAGCAAGCCATCAAGGACTCCGCTCGGGTGCTCGGCCATCCGTTCGCCACCGGAGACCGGATCACCAAGGTCATGCCGGCGCCCGTGATGGGCAAGGACATGCCCCTGTCCGGCATCTTCGACGAGCAGCATCCGCGCTACAAGGAGGCAGCCGAGTTCCGCCAGCTCTACGAGACCGACCCGGACGTCAAGAAGGTCGTCGACACCGCGCGCGGACTCGAGGGGCTCAAGCGGCAGTGGGGCGTGCACGCCGCCGGCGTCATCTTGTCGCGCGACCCGCTGCTCGACGTCATCCCGATCATGCGTCGCGAGCAGGACGGCGCGGTCATCACGCAGTTCGACATGGGCGCGTGTGAGTCGCTCGGCCTGCTCAAGATGGACTTCCTCGGGCTGCGCAACCTCACCGTCCTCGACGACTGCGTCAAGAACATCGAGGCCAACCGCGCCGAGACCGTCGTCATCGAGCAGCTGTCACTGGATGACCGGCCGACCTACGAGCTGCTGGGTCGCGGCGACACGTTGGGCGTGTTCCAGCTCGAGGGCGGGCCGATGCGCTCGCTGATCCGCCAGATGCGCCCCGACAACTTCGAGGACATCTCGGCACTCGTCGCTCTCTACCGCCCCGGGCCGATGGGCGAGGGCAGTCACATCAAGTACGTCGAGCGCAAGCACGGCCGGCAGAAGATCGACCCGATCCACCCGGAGCTCGAAGAGCCACTGCGCGAGGTGCTCGACGACACCTATGGCGTCATCGTCTACCAGGAGCAGGTGATGGCGGCCGCGCAGAAGGTCGCCGGCTACTCGATGGGGCAGGCCGACCTGTTGCGTCGCGCGATGGGCAAGAAGAAAAAAGAGATTCTGGACAAGGAGAAGGCTCCGTTCGCCGCCGGGATGAGGGAGCGCGGCTACAGCACCGGTGCGATCGACAAGTTGTGGGAGACGCTGATCCCGTTCGCGGACTACGCGTTCAACCGCTCCCACTCCGCCGGCTACGGCCTCGTGTCCTATTGGACGGCCTACTTCAAGGCCAACTATCCGGCCGAATACATGGCTGCTCTGCTCACGTCCATGAAGGACGACAAGGACAAGTCCGCGCAGTATCTGCACGAGTGCCGGCGGATGGGCATCAAGGTGCTGCCGCCAGACGTCAACTCCTCGGACGCCGAGTTCACGCCGGTCGGCACCGACATCCGCTTCGGCCTCACCGCGATCCGCAACGTTGGTGAGAACGTCGTCACATCGATCATCGCGACTCGTCGGTCGAAGGGTGCCTACGCCGACTTTCCCGACTTCCTCAAGAAGGTCGAGCCCGTCGTCTGCAACAAGAAGGTCGTCGAGTCACTCGTCAAGGCGGGCGCGTTCGACTCGCTCGGCCACACCCGGCAAGGCCTGCTGCGCGTGCACGCCGACGCAGTCGACAACGTGATGGAAACCAAGCGCGCCGAGGCCGTCGGGCAGTTCGATCTGTTCAGCTCCGCTGACGAGAAGCAGAGCGGCGGCGACGAGGCCGACAGCAACACCGCGTCGCCGGGCTTCGGCCTGGACTTCGTCGTACCGATCAGTGAGTGGGACAAGCAGACGCTGCTCGCTTACGAGCGGGAGATGCTCGGGCTCTACGTCTCCGACCACCCGTTGTTCGGCATCGAGCACGTGCTTGCTGCCGCGGTCGACTGCTCGGTCGCTGCGCTCACGGGCGACGAGAAGGCTGACCAATCCATCATCACGGTCGGCGGCATCCTCTCCTCGCTCGTGCGCAAGGTGACGAAGAAGGGCGACCCCTGGGCGGTCGCGACGCTCGAGGATCTCGAAGGCGCGATCGAGGTCATGTTCTTCCCGTCCGCCTACCAGCTCTGCGGGATCCACCTGGCCGAAGACGCGGTGTTGCTCGTTCGCGGCCGACTCGACAAACGCGAAGACGTCCCGCGACTGATGGCGATGGAGGTGCGCGTCCCGGACGTCACCGAACAACCGCGCGGACCGGTGACGATCACGTTGCCCGTGTCTCGGTGCACGCCGCCCCTGGTCGAGCGGCTCAAGGAAGTTGTCGCCACCCATCCGGGTACGACGGAGGTCCGGCTGCAGGTGCAAGCGGGGGAGAAGCTGACCGTGCTGCGCCTCGGTGACAGCTTCCGGGTCACTGCGACAAGTTCGTTGTACGCCGACCTGAAGGCCTTGCTCGGTCCCGGCGCCTTGAGTTGAGTGCGACGTTCTTGCGGATCTGACGGCCGAAAATGACCAACAACGTCGCACTCAACAACGTTTTCTCAGGACGACGGAAGTGATTGCCGCAACGCAAGTGCCCGGCGCGGGCGCGGCCTTCACGGGACGGCTGTGGTGCGGCGACGGTCGTGAGTTGGACCGCGGACGGGTTGTCATCGACGGCGCCGGCGTTGTCGCCGTCATCGGCGCGGCCGCGGAGACCGCGGTGCCCGCCGGCGCGCGTGAGATCGAGTCGGCGTGGATCGGACCCGGGCTCGTCGACGCGCACGTGCATCTGGCGTTCGGCACGCCGGAGGAGATCGTCGCGCGCGGTGTCGTCGCGGTGCGCGATCTCGGTGCGCCGCCACCCGATGCGATGAGGTGGCGCGCGGGCACCGCGCCGCGGGTGCAGGTTGCCGGGCCGCTGCTGACGGCGCCGGGTGGGTATCCGTCTCGGTCGTGGGGCCAAGACGGGTTTGCCGCGTTCATCGACGACGTGGGCCAGGCGAGCCGGTTGGTGCAGGGACTCGCCACCCAGGTCGACGTGATCAAGCTGGCGCTCGAGCCGAACGGCGGGCCGGTGCCGGAGCCAGACCTGTGCGCCGCCGTGGTCGAGGCTGCCCACGAGTCCGGGCTGGAGGTCACCTGTCACGCATTGTCGACAGCGATGGTCGAGCGCGCGCTCGATGCGGGCGTCGACGAGCTTGCGCACGTGCCGCTGGAGCGGTTGCCGGCCGCGCTCGTCGCCCGCATCGCCGCCACCGGCGTGCGTGTCGTCTCCACTGCGCAGACACATCTGCGCAACGGCGAGGTCGTCGACAACCTTCGCGACCTGGTGAGCGCCGGGGTGGCGGTTCGCTATGGCACTGACCTCGGTAACGGCGGCACCCGGCCCGGCGCCGATCCGCGTGAACTCGACCTTCTCGCCGGCAGTGGGCTCGGCGCAGACGGTGCGCTGCGTGCCGCGACCGAGCCGATCAGAGTCGGCCAACCGGCCGGGCTGGTCGCGCTCCGACGAGACCCGCGCGAGCACACGGCGAGCTGGACCGAACCGCATGCGGTGATGGTCGGACCGACGCTGCTGGTGCGGTCATGACAGCCATAGGTGAGGCTTGAGCCGTGCAGACGGCTGCTTTCGAGGTGCGCGACCTGCGCCGCTGCTATCGCTCCGGGCGTCGTACCACGCCCGTCGCCGCGAACGACGGCATCGACCTCGACGTGCCGACCGGCGGGGTCTTCGGCATCCTCGGGCCGAACGGCGCGGGCAAGAGCACCCTGATCCGTCAGCTGGTCGGGCTGCTTCGCCCCGACGCGGGGAGCGTCTCGTTGTTCGGCCAGCCGGTGCGGGCGGGCAGCCGAACGACGGGGGGACTGGTCGCCTACCTCGCGCAAGACGAGCCGGCGCTCGACGAGATGTCGGTTGTCGCCGCCATCACCACGACAGCTCGGTTGCGGGGCAGGTCGCGCTCGGACGCGCAGCGGCTCGCCGCCGAGCTGATCGACGAGCTGGGGCTGACGCCGTTGGCCGCGCGCACCCTGACGTCGCTGTCCGGTGGCCAGCGAAGACTCGCGTGCGTGGCCGTGGCGCTCGTCGCCGACCGTCCGGTGCTGGTGTTGGACGAGCCGACAACCGGCCTCGACCCGGTGGCCCGGCGAAGCGTCTGGGACGCGCTGTCCCGGCGCCGCCGGGAGGACGGCACGACCGTCGTTCTCGTCACCCACAACGTGCTCGAGGCGGAGTCGGTGCTCGACCGGGTCGCGATTCTCGACCGGGGACGCGTCATCGGCTGCGACAGCCCGGGGCGGCTGAAAGCGTCCGTCAGTGATGAGGTGCGGCTCGACCTGGTGTGGCGCCGCGAGCCGCCGGCGGACGACCCGGTCGTCGCGATGCTCGCACCGCGGTCGTTCCGGGACGGCAGCCGGTGGACGGCTCGACTCGGCCATGCCGAGGCCCGGGCCGCGCTCGACCACCTCATCGCCGGGCCGGCCCTCGACTACCTCGACGACTTCACGTTGGCCACTCCGTCGCTGGAGGACGTCTATCTCGCACTCGGCGGCTGCGACGACGACATGGAGCGCGCATGACCGAGCTCCGTGAACGCGTGGCGACTGCGCCGGGCTCCGCGTCGGCGCCGTCGATCCTGACAGCAGCTGCGGCGGTCTACGCCGGACAGCTGGCGCGGGTCCGCGCCGCGCGCGGACCGTTGCTGTTCGTCGCGACATTGCAGTCGCTCGGCATCGAAGTGCTCTTGCGTGGCGTCGTCCACAACGACGGGCGGTCGACGGCCGCGGCGATCGTCGCCGGGTCGACCGTGCTTGTCGCCGCCTTCGTCGGACTCAATCTTCTTGCGCAGCGGTTCGGTGCATTGCGCGCGGGTGGCGCACTGGACTATTACGCCGCGTTGCCGATCAGCGGTGCGTCTGTCGTGCTGGGCACGACGGCGTCGTACGCGACGTTTGCCATCCCCGGCGCGCTGCTCACCGTCGTCGTCGGTACGGCGATGTACGGGCTGTCGTTCACCTATCTGTGGCTCGCCGTGCCAACCGTCATCGCCGCCGGCATCGCGCTCAGCGCGGTAGGTGCCGCCATCGGCCTGGTGCTGCCCCGCCCCGAGCTCGCGACGGTCGCCGGGCAGCTCGCGATGACCGCCGCGCTGTTCCTCGGGGTCATCCCGCCCGGTCACCTGCCCGTCGGTGTTCGCGGCGTGCGTGATGTCCTGCCGTCGACCTACGGCGTCGACGCACTTGCGGCTGCGCTGCGCGGACATCCGAGTGCCGGTGGCCAGCTCTGGCGGCTCGCCGCCACCGCCGGATACGCCGCGGCCGCGCTGCTGCTGGCGAGCCGCGCCTTCCGTCGTTCCGTCGACCGTTCGCACGGCTGACACAATCAGCAAGTGACGACCCCGTGGCAGCGTGAGCTGCGTGACTTCCTCGTCGTCGCGCTCTACGTCGTTCTCGCCGGGCCTCTCGTTGGTCTGATCTGGTCGTCGATCGGGCCGAAGGTCGATCTCCTCCCGGCTCTCGCCGGGTCCGGTGTCGGCTGGAAGGCTGAGGCTGGAGCTGACGCGCACTTCGGGCTGCTCTGCCTGGGTGCCGGCGCCATCTGCGCCGCGATTGCGGTTGCCTGCCGCCGGGACGGTCCCGGCGCCGTGGCCGGTCTCGCGGTCGGTGGCCTCGGCGCCGCCTTCACCGCCGATCGCGTGGGCTACCTGCTCAACCACGGAGACACCCTCGACGTGCTGCGTGCCCACTCGGTGCCGCTGAGTCTGCTCACGAAGTACGGCATCGACCCGTTCTTCAAGGTCCGTG
>DATBDO010000053.1:0-13386 GCA_036269855.1 Mycobacteriales bacterium | reverse complement strand
CTGCTGCCGGTCATCTGGCCGATGCGGCCTCGGCCGGCGCGCCGACGGACTGCACCCGCGTCGTACACGGGCTGGACCTGGAGACGGTCACCATCCCGCAGCTCGCGCACGCGCTTCGTATCGGCCGCATTACGAGCGTCGAGCTGACACGCGCCTACCTCGCGCGGATCAAGGCTTTCGACCACGGCAAGGCTGTCGACGTCAATGCCATCCGCGCGTTCACCGACGACGCGATCCAGCAGGCGCGCGCAGCCGACCGCCGCATCAGTGACCACCACGCGCGCGGGCTGATGGACGGCATCCCGGTCATCCTCAAGGACAACGTCGGCACTCGGGATGCGCCGACGACGGCCGGCTCGATCGCACTCGCGCGCAACGTCCCGCAGCACGAGGCGACGATCGTCAAGAAGTTCCGCGCGGCCGGCGCGGTCATTCTCGCCAAGACCAACCTCAGCGAGTTTGCCAACTGGGTCGACCTGTCGATGCCCAACGGATACAGCTCACTCGGTGGGCAGGTGCACAACCCCTACAACGGCGGCGACCCGAGCGGGTCCAGCTCCGGGTCCGGCGCCGGTGAGGCTCTCGGTTACGCCGCTGGTGCCATCGGCACGGAGACGAGCGGCAGCATCCTGTCGCCGAGTGATGTCGAGTCTCTTGTCGGCGTGAAGCCCACCGTCGGCTTGGTGAGTCGTTATGGCGTCATCCCGTTGGCACAGAGCTTTGACACCGCGGGTCCGATGGCGCGTGATGTCACGGACGCTGCACTGATGCTGCAGACCATCGCCGGACGTGACGGCAAGGATGCGCCGTACGACGAAGCACCAGGTGGGCCGCCGTTGCACCCGAACTACCTCGCCGCGTTGCACAAGGGTGCGCTGAAGCATGCCCGGCTCGGATACAGCCCCAACGATGCGCAGGGGAGCGTGGTGTTCACCCGCGCCCTGCACGACCTGCGGCAAGCCGGTGCCACTCTCGTCCCGACCGATGAGTTGTCCAACACGAGTGCGCTCGGTCTCACCGAGCTCAGCGAGATCTTCAACGAGTTCAAGTACGGCATCAACCAATACCTGGCGCACGAAGCCGGGCCCAAGGTGACGGTCAAGACCCTCACGGACATCGTCGTCTACAACCAGCAGCACCCCGACAAGGTGAAATACGGCCAGAGCCTCATTATCGGGTCGGACGCGACCCCCGGTGTCTACGACGAACCGACCGCGATCGCCAGCCGCACCGCGACGATCACGTCGGCGCGCGAATCGATCGATCACGTCCTCACTGGTCTGCAGCTCGACGGCTACCTCACGCCGGGCGCGTCGTACGCCAACATCGGCGCCGCGGCCGGCTACCCGACCGTGATGGTCCCGGCCGGCTTCAACGGCAACACCCCGATGGGCCTGGGCTTCCTGGGCAGCGCCTGGAGCGAGCCGACCCTGCTGTCACTTGCCTACGACTACGAGCGGGTTTCCCATCGACGACTGCCGCCGACTCTTGTCAACCCGGGGTTGCTCCCGGCCGGTCGCTGCTGACGCGGAAACCCTGCGGAAATAAAGTTCCCAACAGGCCGCGAGGTTCCCGACACCAGCCCCGTTGAAGAGGTGACGGGCACCCCACGGGGCTACCCGAGCGCGAGGGCCCGTGACCGGCTGGGCGGTCACGGGCCCTCTTACGTCCGGCTCCGCTTAGGCTCGCCACCGTGCCGCACCAGCCCACCGCCGAGCTCGAGCGCAAGCTCGACCGGCTCCGCCGCGACCTGCACGCGCTCGGCAGCGTCCTCGTCGCCTTCTCCGGGGGCGCCGACTCGGCCTTCCTGCTCGCCGCCGCGGTGCGCGCCCTCGGCGCCGATCGGGTCGCGGCCGCCACCGCAGAATCCGCCAGCCTGCCGCGAGCCGAGCTCGACGACGCCGCCACGTTTGCCGCCGACCTCGGCGTGCGGCACCTCACCCCGGCCACCGACGAGATGTCCAGCGCCGGATACGTCGCCAACGCCGGCAACCGGTGCTACTTCTGCAAGGCCGAGCTTCTCGACGTACTCATAGCGCTGGCAGACTCACTCGGCCTGCGGCATGTTGCGACCGGCACGAACGCCGATGACACGAAGGCCGGCTTCCGGCCCGGGATCCGCGCCGCCTCGGAACGCGGCGCGGTCACCCCGCTCCTCGACGCCGGCTTCAGCAAGGACGACGTTCGCCGGGCCTCCCGGCAATGGGGCCTGGTCACCGCGGACAAGCCCGCAGCCGCCTGCCTGTCGAGCCGGATCGCCTACGGCCTCGCCGTCACTCCGCAACGGCTCGCGAGGGTCGAGCGGGCCGAGGTCGCGCTGCGGTCCGCGCTCGTCACCGAAGGCTTCGACGTACGCGACCTGCGGGTCCGCGACCTCGGCGACGCGGCTCGCGTCGAGATCGACGCCGATCTCGTCGACATACTTCTCGCCCGACCTGATCTGCTGGCCGCCGTGCTGGGATTCGACGAGGTCACCGTTGACCCGCGCGGGTTCCGGTCCGGGTCGATGAACGAACTGCTCGCCGACCCCGTTGCCTATCGCTGACGTAGGGCGTCAGCCCATGACGAGGCGTAGCCGCGCGGTCTGCACATCGCCGCTGTCCGCGGCCCAGAAGCCGACCGCGTGCAGATGCTGGATGCCGGTCGGCGCACCACTGCCGAGCAGCGGCCAGATCCGACTCAGGTCGACATAGACCGCGGTCGTCACCGAATCGGGCATACCGTCGAGCGCCGTGCCGAACTGTTCCTCGGTGCCGAGGCCGCCGGCCTTGGCAATCTCTTGGCCGTAGGTCGACGACGTCGCGAGGACGAGGTCGTTGCCGGCGGTGCTCACGTCGATGTGCAGCGGCGTCGACCCGGACACGTGGGAACTCAGCGTTTCGGCGAGTGACTGCGCCGACGACACATCGGTGGGGTGCGAGCGGATCGCGATGTCCGGCAGCCCGGCGAGCTCCAGTCCGCCGAATGCGACGACCGCGCGGTCGCCGAGAACGGTCTTCACGTCGTCCGGGAAGCTGATGCCGAGCATCTTCTGGATCCCGGCAAACGGATCAGTCGGCGCGGGCGCCGGTTCGGAGGTGCATCCCGACATCGGTGCCGGCGCAAATCCACCCTTCCTTCGGTGCGCCTGAACAAGCGCCTTGCGATAGTGGCGCAGACCCGAACGGAGCAACGCGCGCCGGTGCGGTGTGCCCGGCGGGAACGCCGCCTTCAACTGGCGGCGGAGTGACTGGGGACTCAGGCCTGGGACGGCGGGGACCAGAGGCCCGGCCGACGAGCTGCCGAAACACACCGTGCCGGACTCGGCGGCGAACGAGCCGAAGAACCTGACGAGCGGTGTCACCGCGTCGACCACCGAGCCGGGGTCGCCCAGCTCCAGCGCGCCGACGGTTCCGGCCGGCAGTGTCGTGAGCATCGTCGCCGGTGCCGACTGGGTGGTTGTGCCGCCGACGCCACGGACGTCGAGCTCTGCGACGGTGTCGGTCACGTGTACGCCGAGAGCGACGCGGCTCTTGAACAGGTTGCCGGCAGCGGAGCCGAACATGCCCAGGCCGGAGAAGGCCAGCGCATCGGAGGTTCCACCCATAACTGTTCCGCCGAGGAGGTCTTTGGCCGCGGGTCCGTCGAACCACGCGGTGATCGCCTCGTTGTCGGGCAACGCGCCGATGTCGGCGCCGTACGTCGCGGAGTCAGCCAGGGACGCGTGTCCGGACGCAGCGATCGCGTCGTCGACGGCGGTTTGGCTGTTGCCGACGACGGCGTAGCCGTCATGTATGACGACGTGAGCGGTGCCGTTGCCGATCTGCGCGATGTGCGAGCGGGCGGACGCGTCGTCGGTCGACTGGAGCACGACCTCCAGCTCCGGCTGACTGTCGTGAGTCCAGCCGGCGACGGCGACGTGGTCGCCCAGCCACGGCTTGACGTCGCTGTCGTAGTCGATGCTGGGGTCGGCGCTGTGCAGCATCGTGCGCAGCACCCGATCCCGGATGGAGCCGGCACCTTCGAGATGCAGGCCGGAGAAGCGGCCGAGCATCGTCTCGAGAGCACCGCTCTGGCCGCCCGGGAGGCTCAGGTCAGCAGTCGCGACGGCGAAGGCATTGGCGGGGATCAGGGCCGTCGGTTGGGTGCTGCTGGAGGAGCTGCGGTAGGCCGCCGTGGCGACCCCGGCCGCAACGACGAGCGTCAGCGCCGCGGTCATCGCGGTGGTGCGGACGCCGGCGCCGGCGAGTGATGTCTCTCGTGGCCGCCGCCCGGACGAACCGGCGGGCTCCTCGCTCGAGATGAAGTCGGTGGGATCAGTCACCGTGACGCCTCCTGGTCGACCCCGGCCGGGGGACCCCATCGTCGCAGACAAATCGATCCGACGGCGGGCCGCAGAGGCGGCTAGCCTGGTGCCACAGGTATTTCACGACGAATGCGGAGTTCACGGTGCCGAGCGGCAAGGTCAAGTGGTTCGACGTGGACAAGGGCTTCGGTTTCTTGTCCCGCGACGACGGCGGGGATGTCTACGTCCACGCTTCCGCGCTGCCCGCGGGCACCACGCTCAAGCCCGGACAGCGGGTGGAGTTCGGCGTCGCCGAGGGGCGTCGGGGCGAGCAGGCGCTGTCGGTGCGGGTCCTCGACCCGCTGCCGTCGCTGGCGCAGACAACCCGGCGACCGGCGGAGGAGCTGCACGGCGTGATCGACGACATGATCAAGCTGCTCGAGGTCAAGGTGCAGCCGGACCTGCGTCGGGATCGCTACCCGGACAAGCGCACCGCGCACCGCATCGCCGAGGTCGTCCGCGCCGTCGCCAACGAGCTCGAGGGCTGAGCCCTAGGTCGCCGCTCGCGGCGTCGTACCTCCTCGCCTGCGGGCGAAGCCGACTGCCGCCACGAGCGCGGCGGCGAGGCCGGCGGTGGCGACACTGAATCCGACCAGGGGTCGGGTGGGCAACAGGATGCCGACCGCGCCGCCGACCACCCAGGCCAGCTGCAGTGTCGTCTCCGAGCGCGCGAACGTCGACGTCCGGACCGAGTCGTCCACCCGCTGTTGGATGGTGGCGTCGAGGCCGAGCTTGGTGATGGCCGCGGTTGCTGCGGAGATGACCGCGACGGCGAAGACGCTCAGCAGACCGAAGTCGAGCGCCGTGAACGCAGTCGTCGCCGCCGTGACGAGGAGGAGTACGACGGCCAACCGGGTCGCGTTGAACGTGACGATACGTGCCCCGATGACCGTGCCGCCGAAGTTCCCTGCGCCGAGCCCGATGGCGAGCGCGGACAGCGCGACAGCCTTGGGCATCCCGCCGATCGAATGCTCCTGGACGACGAAGGCGCCGTAGAAGAGCAGGAACCCGGCCAGCCAGCGCAGTGCAGCGGCGGATCGCAGCACGCCCCCGACGATCGCGTCCGGCTGCCCGAGCTTCAGCGGGCTCGCGAGCCGGAGGTGACCTTCCTGCGCGCGTGTGTCGGCGCCGCCGTCGGCGTGCCGGGGCAAGCGAAGTGCGAACACGGCGGCGGTCGCGTAGACCAGCGCGCCGACCCGCAGTGCGAACTGGTGACCGGCCGCTTTCGTGAGGATCAGCGCCACGGCGGCAGCCGCGAACGATCCGATGACGCTGACGATCGTCAGCCGGGAGTTCGCCTGCACCAGGGTCAGCTCCGGCGGGAGAACGCGCGGGACGGCGGCACTGCGCACGATCGAGTAGGTCTTCTGTGCGACCAGCACCCCGAAGGCGGCCGGATAGAGCGCAAGTGCCTCCGTTGGCGTCAGATGCTTGCCGGCCAGCGCATGCCCGATGACGAGCGCGAGCGTCGCTCGAGCCACCATCGTCGTCGCAATCGCGAACCGCCGCCCGTGCCGGAAGCGGTCGAGCAGGGGTCCGAGCACCGGTGCCACCACGGCGAACGGAGCCATGGCGATGAGCAAGTAGAGCCCGATGCGCGAGCGCGCTGTGCCCGGCGAAACCGAGAAGAACAGCGAGCCCGCAAGTGCGACGGTGACGAACGCATCTCCGGCGGTCTGCAGCGCGTGTACCTCGACCAGCCGGGCGAGACCGCTCGCACCCGCGCCCCGGCTGTTGTTCCAGGCGCCCAGCCGGCGGGCGCCGTGTCGGCAGGCCTGCGCGAACGCGACGAGGAGACGCCAGATGGCATGGCCGACACCGGGCTGCTGTCCGCCGCCCGGCTCGTCGACCCTGCCCGCCACGAACGCCAGTCTCTCCGAACCGGACCTCCATAACAGTCCGCCGTGCGGCAGACTGTTCAGGTGACCACGACCGACGCCGTCGACGGCGTCCTCGCTGCTGCCGTCGACGAGGCGCGAGCCGCTGCGCAGGAGGACGCGCCTGGGCTCATCGGCGTTCACCTCGGCGTCCTCGCCGAGGAAGACGAGCGGGTCGCAACGCATCTGTTCGCGAGCCTCGACCCGGGCTATCGAGGGTGGCACTGGGCCGTCACGATCTCGCGCGTTCCCCGGTCGCGCACGGTCAGCGTCGACGAGGTCGTCCTGCTGCCCGGGGACGACTCGCTGCTGGCGCCGGCCTGGGTGCCGTGGAGCGAGCGGCTGCGCCCCGGTGATCTCGGCGTGGGCGACCTGCTGCCGACGAAGGCCGACGACCCGCGGCTGGTTCCCTCCTACACCGACGTCACCGACGACGACGCCAGCGGCATTGCGTTCGAGCTCGGTCTCGGCCGGCGTCGGGTGCTGTCCTATGACGGCCGCGTCGATGCGGTCGAACGCTGGTACGAGGGTGACCGCGGTCCCGAGGCGGCTATCGCGCGTGCCGCGCCGGCCGCGTGCGCGACGTGCGGTTTCTTCGTACCGCTCGCAGGTGCGCTGCGTCAGGCGTTCGGCGCCTGTGCCAACGAGTTCGCACCGGACGATGGCAAGGTGGTGTCCGTCGACCACGGGTGCGGCGGACACTCCGAGGCCGTCGTCCTACCAGTCCCACCGCCGGCCGCGCCGCCGCTCGTCGACGAGTTCCAGATCGACCTCGTCGGCGGTCCGCTCGGGCACGAGCCGGGGTCGGTCGCCGACGCCGATGCCGCCGAGCCCTTCGGCCACTCCTGACGGTTTCTTACCGCCGCCTCTTGCGGGTGAAGTGCAGGCCGTAGAGGCCCATCGCGACTCCGATGCCGCATGCCCACAGCCAGTACGTCGCGTGGTGATGTCTGAGGTCGTCACGGAAGAACACGACGAGTACGACGAAGGTGACGATCCACGCGCCGATGCCGGCGTAGATGACCGGCCGGTCGTTCGTCTGTAGCGGCTCGGGATCAGGTCGCCGCGGTGCCTTCGGCATGGCGACAACCATAGGGAGAGCGGGTCTGACAGGCTGAACCACAGGGCTTTCGGATCGGGGAGGCATCGGATGGCGTCGGCGACCGCAACCACACCTAGCAGCGGGCTGGACAGCTACTTCAAGATCAGTGAACGGGGCTCGACGGTCGGCCGTGAACTGCGCGGTGGCCTGGCGACCTTCTTCACGATGGCCTACATCATTGTTCTCAACCCGATCATTCTTTCGCTCGGTAAAGACGAGTTCGGGCATGCGCTGAGCTTCGACCAGCTGACCGCGATGACGGCGCTGATTGCCGGGGTGATGACGCTCATCATGGGCGTCGGTGGCAACCTGCCGCTCGCGGTTGCGGCCGGGCTCGGCCTCGACAGCGTGGTCGCGTTTCAGATCGCCCCGACGATGTCATGGCCCGATGCCATGGGGCTCGTCGTCATCGAAGGCCTCGGCATCTGTTTCCTCGTCGTCACGGGGTTGCGGCAGATCATCATGGATGCGATCCCGCTGCCGTTGAAGCAGGCGATCAGTGTCGGCATCGGATTGTTCATCGCCTTCATCGGTCTGGTCGACGCCGGCGTCATCCACACCCCCGAGGGTGCGCCCACTCCTGTCGGTCTCGGTGCGACCGGCACGGGCGAGCTGCTGGGCTGGCCCGTCGTCGTCTTCTTCGTCGGGCTCCTGCTCACCATCGTCCTGCTCACCCGGCGAGTGCCGGGCGCGATCCTGCTCTCGATCATCGGGGCCACGGTGCTCGCGGTCATCATCGACGCAGCCGCGACCATCCCGTCGTCGAAGAGCTCACCCGGCTGGGGTCTCAACATCCCGAAGTGGCCCGACAACGTGACGTCGACGCCGGACTTGCATCTGTTGGGCAAGTTCTCACTCGGCGGTGGGTTCACCCATGCAGGTGTGATCACAGCGATCGTCTTCATCTTCACGCTGATCCTCAGCGACTTCTTCGACGCGATGGGCACGATCGTCGGCATCTCCAACGAAGCCGGGCTGCTCGACGAGAAGGGCCGGGTGCCCAACATCGGCCGGGTGCTGTTCATCGACGGCGCGGCGGCGGTCGCGGGTGGTGTCGGGTCGGTGTCGTCCAACACGGCGTTCATCGAGTCGGCAGCCGGTGTCGGTGAAGGCGCGCGCACCGGATTGGCGAGTGTGTTCACCGCGATCTTCTTCGCCATCGCGTTGTTCTTCACGCCGCTCTACTCGATGGTGCCGCAGGCAGCGGCGACGCCTGCGTTGGTTGCAGTGGGCTTCCTGCTGATGACCCAGGTCAAGGGCATCCCGTGGGACGACTGGGCGATCTCGATTCCCTGCTTCTTGACGATCGTCCTGATGCCGTTCACCTACTCCATCACCAACGGCATCGGCGCCGGCATGATCTCTTTCGTCGTACTCAAGAGCGCGCAGGGCAAGTGGCGCGAGCCGCACTTCCTGCTCTGGGTCATCGCGTTGCTGTTCGCGGCCTACTTCGCCCTCCACCCCATCAAGCAGGCGCTCGGCGTCGAATAGCACTCAACGTGGGCTAGACGTCTATTACGGTCGGGCGCGCGCGGCGGGCTCGGCGGCGGGAGCGGGCACGCGCGACCAGCAGCACGAGCATCAGCAGCCACACACCGGTGCCGGTGAAGACGCCGGGAAGGTACGACGGAGCCTGCTGCTCGAAGACGTGTCGCGAGGAGCTGTCGGTGATGACGCGGCTCAGCGACGGTGAGAGCAAGTAGGTGACGACGAAGCCGACGGCGCCGAAGTAGAACATCCGCCACGCTCGACGGAAGCGGTGCTGGCCGCGGCTGCGGAAGGCGCCGAGCGAGACGGCGAGCAGGGGAAGCAGCCCGACCGCTAACCCGATGAGGTAGTCGGCGGGCCTGGACCCGCCGGTCATGTCGTGCAGCCGGTGCGCCCACCAGCTGCGGATGCCGCCGGTCGCCGTGATCAGGACGATGGCGCCGATCAGTCCACCGACGAGCCAGACCCGCAGCGGCATTCGCAAGCCGCTGCGACGCTCCTCGACCCGGCCGGTCGGCTGCTCTGGTCCGCCACGCTCCACCGTCACACCTGCCATCCTCGCGCATCCGTGCCTACGCTGCGGCATGGTCGACGTCACAAAAGCGCACGCCATCGTCACCGGTGGGTCCAGTGGCATCGGTCGCGCAGTGGCCCGACAGCTGGCGGCTCGCGGCGCCCGGTTGTCCCTGCTCGCGCGGCGGCAGGACCTCCTCGACGAGACAGCGGGGGAGCTGCGCGCGGCCGGCCGCCAGGTCGAGACGGCGTCCGTCGACGTCGCCGACCGGGATGCGGTGACGGCGGCGGTCGAGCGAGTCTGTGGTGTCCTCGGCCCGTGCGACGTGCTCGTCACGTCTGCGGGCATGGTCGAGCCGGGCTACTTCAGCGCCCTTCCCGACGAGGTCTTCGGGCAGACGATGGACGTCGACTACTTCGGGACGTTGTGGCCGATCCGTGCGGTCGTGCCGTCGATGGTCGAGCGTCGATCCGGAAGCATCGTCGGGGTCTCCTCGGGCGCCGGCCTGGTCGGCGTCTTCGGCTACTCCGCCTACTCGCCCGCGAAGTTCGCGGTGCGGGGTCTGCTCGAGGTGCTGAGGTGCGAGCTGGCGCCGTACGGCGTCCACGTCGGCTGCGCCTGCCCGCCGGACACCGACACGCCGCAGCTCGCCTACGAGAACCAGATCAAGCCGCCGGAGACCGCAGCGATCTCGGGTGCGATCAAGCCACTGTCCGCCGAGCGGGTGGCGCGCAGCATCGTCCGGGGGATCGAACGCGAGCGGTTCCTCATCACGGCCGACGCGCAGACAAAGCTGCTGGCTCGGCTGACCGGGCTCGCGCCAGGACTGCTGCAGGGGATGTTCGACCGGACGGTGCGCAAGGCACAGCGACAGTAAGGCATTTACTTAGCCAGACTAATGAGTTAGTCTAAGTACATGCCTGCCGCCACCACCGCCAAGCCGAACGCCGCGCTGGCCGGGTCGCTGCGCGACGCGATCGGCCGGCTGGGCCGGCGGATGCGCGCCGAGCGCGCGCCGTCGGACCTGTCACTGGGACAGTGGGCCGCGCTGCGGACCCTCGACAGTCACGGCCCGATGACGCCGAGCGAGCTCGCCGCCCACGAGAAGGTGCAGCCGCCATCGGTGACCAAGATCCTCGCCAACCTCGAGTCGCACGGCTATGTGACGCGCACGCCTGATCCGGTCGACCGGCGTCAGGTCGTCGTGGCTGCGAGCGATGCGGGCCTGACCCTCCTCGCCGACGATCGGCGTCGCAAGGACAAGTGGGTGTCGCAGCGACTTGCGACGCTCGAGCCGTCCGAACGTGCCGCGCTGGCAGCCGCGCTCCCAGTCCTGGAGAAGCTCTCCCGCTCATGACCGATCGCACCAGCATGTTCGCGTCCCTTCGGGTGCGGAACTACCGGTTGTTCGCCTCCGGGCAGGTCGTGTCGCTCACCGGAACGTGGATGCAACGTGTCGCGCAGGACTGGCTCGTGCTGAACCTGTCGCACAACTCAGGCACCGCGGTCGGCATCACCACCGGGTTGCAGTTCGCCCCGGTGCTGTTGTTCGGGCTTTACGGCGGTCTCATCGCCGACCGCTACAACAAGCGCCGAGTGCTCATCCTGACGCAGATCACGGCTGGCCTGCTCGCGCTCGCGCTCGGACTCCTCGACGTCACCGGTGTGGTCGCGCTGTGGCACGTCTACGTCTTGGCCTTCGCGCTGGGGATGGCGACCGCGATCGACTCGCCGGTGCGGCAGTCCTTCGTCACTGAACTGGTCGGTCCGACGCTGCTCGCCAACGCGGTGAGCCTCAACTCGGCGACGTTCAACATCGCTCGGGTCCTTGGCCCGGCGAGTGCGGGGCTGCTCATTGCAGCCACCGGCACATCGTGGGTCTTCCTCATCAACGCGGCGTCGTTCGCCGCGGTGTTGGCCGGTCTCATCGCCATGAGGGACGACCAGCTTTTCGTCGGCAAGCCGATTGCGCGACGTAAGGGTGCGGTGCGCGAGGGGCTCGCCTATGTGCGCAAGCGCCCGGAGCTCATGGCGATCACGGGCTTGGTCGGCGTGGTCGGCACGTTGGGCTTCAACTTCCAGCTCACGTCCGCATTGCTGACCAAGAACACCTTCCACCAGGGCGCGGGTTCCTACGGGCTCATCTCCGCCGTCTACGCCTTCGGGGCGTTACTCGGCGCGCTTGCGTCCGCGAAGCGCGGCCGGGCGGCGCGTCGCCGGCTGGTGTTCGTCGCGGCGGCGTCGTACGGAGTCATCGAGATCATCGCCGGTCTGATGCCGACCTACTGGTCGTTTTTCGCCTTACTGGTGCCGTTCGGTTTCGCCACACTCATGTTTTCGACCGCGGCTAATACGACCGTGCAGCTGGCCGCGTCGCCCGCGATGCGCGGTCGCGTGATGGCGCTGTATCTCATCGTCTTCATGGGGGGCACGCCGCTGGGAAGCCCGTTCATCGGCTGGATCGCCGAGGTGGCGGGTCCGCGGTGGTCGCTCATCACCGGCGGCGTCGCATCGGCGTCGGCCGCCGTGGTGGCGGCGCTCTACCTCGCCCGTCGCGAGCGGCTGACGGTGGAGCCGCACCTGCTGCGCCGCCGCCCCCACGTGCATGTGCGTAACACCCAACCGGTGCAGGAAGAGGCGCTCGCCGGCTGAGCAAGTGATTGAGTGGCCGCATGGACAACGCGGCGATGCTTGCCCGGCTCGCGTCCGACGGCGCCGCCTTGCGGGAGGCAGCGGTCGAACTCGACAAGCCGGTGCCGGCCTGCCCCGGCTGGACGGTCCGGGACGCGGTGGAGCACACCGCGGTCGTCTACGCGCACAAGTCCACCATCATCGAGAACGACCTGGACGGCCCTCCCGACGACTGGCCGCCGGAGTTCCACTATGCCGACGTGCTCGATTTCTACGACGAGCAGCTGCACCGCGTCATCGAGGCGCTGCGGACCCGTGCGCCGTCCGTCCGCGTCGGGACCTGGTACGAGCCGGACCAGACGGTCGGCTTCTGGGTCTGCCGGATGATGCAGGAGACCGTGGTCCATCGCGCCGACGTCGAGTCGGCGTCGGCTCCGCCGGCGCGCATCGACGCCGAGGTTGCGATCGACGGCATCGACGAGTTCGTCGAGCGGATGCTCTGCTACGACACCGAGGCTTACTCGGATGCGCCCGGATCCGGTCAGCGGGTCGCGATCGAGGCTGGTGACGCCGGCTGGACGGTCACGCTCGGGCCGCGAGCGGCCACGTTCGTGCGGGAAATTGATGCCAGTGCGGATGCACGCATGTCGGGTGATCCGAGCGACGTGCTGCTCGCGCTGTGGAACCGGCTGCCGTACGACGTCCTGTCGACGAACGGTGACGCCGGGGCATTGGCGGCGCTGCGCGCCGCGGCGGTCGCCACAACCCAGTGAGGCTCTTCGCGGCTGTCGATCCGCCTGCGGACGTATGCGCGTCATTGGCCACCGCCCTCGGTGACGAACGGGATGACCAGCTGCGATGGATGTCGCCGGAGCAATGGCACCTGACGCTGGCGTTTTACGGCGAGGTCGACGAGACCAAGGTCGAGAAGCTGCAGGAAGGATTGGCGCGCGCGGCCGAACGCAGCCATCCATTCGGTGTGCGCCTGGCCGCTGCCGGCACCTTTCCGAAGCAGGCGACGAGGGCGCGGGTGTTGTGGGTCGGTCTCGACGGTGAGGTCGACGCGATGCGCCGGCTCGCCGACCGGTGCGCCGGCTCCGGCCGGCGCGCACGGATCGCGATGGAGGACCGCAAGTTTCGGCCGCACCTGACGTTGGCCCGGTCCCGTCGAGACGGCGTCGACGCGAGTGACCTCGTCGACCGGATGGCGTCGTACAGCAGCCCGTGGTGGACGGTCACGTCACTGCGGCTGGTGCGCAGCACGCTCGGCCGCGAGGTGCATCACGAGACGCTTCGCGAGTGGGCGTTCGACTAGGGGCTCGGCGGTCCTGACGTGTCAGGCCGCCGGTGTTCGTCGTCGGTATTGGAGGCCGACGGGGTCGGTGAAGGTGAAGCTGCGGTCTTTTTCTCTTCGCATGGTCCAGCCGCGTTCGTGGATGAGCCAGTGGTG
>DATBDO010000052.1:0-12659 GCA_036269855.1 Mycobacteriales bacterium | reverse complement strand
TTGACCGAAGCGAGCGTGCCGCACCGGCTCAATACGGCCGGCAATCTGTTCAGCGTGTTCTTCACCGGTGACGTGGTCGTCGACTACGCGACGGCGCGTACCCAGGATGTGCGGCGCTTCGCCGCGTTCTTTCACGCCATGCTCGACAACGGCGTGCACTTGCCACCGTCGGCGTACGAGGCATGGTTCGTCGGCGCGGCGCATGACGACCGGGCCGTGGACCGCATCGCCAATGCCGCGAAGCGAGCCGCCATCGCCGCCGCTGAGGCAGGCACGTGAGCGAGCGCACCGTCGTCAGCCTCGTGCGGCACGGCGAGGTCGACAACCCGACCGGCGTCCTCTACGGCCGGTTGCCCGGCTTCCGCTTGTCCGCAGCGGGGGAGGCGATGGCCAAGACCGTCGCGGCAGCGCTCGTTGGTCGCGATGTGCGGCTCGTTGTCTCCTCACCACTGGAACGCGCGGTGCAGACAGCCGAGCCCATTGCCGCGCAGTTCGGTCTCGACGTGCAGATCGATGAGCGGCTGATCGAGAGCAGCAATCACTTCGAGGGTCTGACGTTCGGCGTCGGAGACGGCGCCCTGCGCCGGCCGGCGAACTGGCGCCAGCTCTATAACCCCTTCCGGCCGTCGTGGGGAGAGCCCTACACCGAAATCGCCGCGCGCGTCCTCGCTGCCTGCGCCGACGCGCGGACCAAGGCGACGGGCGGCGAGGCGGTGCTGGTGAGCCACCAGCTGCCCATCTGGGTCACCCGCCGTGCGGTCGAGGGTCGTCGGCTCTGGCATCGCCCGGACCGGCGGGAGTGCGCGCTGGCGTCGATCACGTCGTTCGAGTACGACGGCGATCGGATCGTCGCGGTCCGCTACGAGGAGCCGGCCGGTGCTGCCGGCCGCTCCCGCGTCGGTGGTGCGTGACCAGACGCACAATGGTTGCGATGACCCGCCGTCCGCTTTCATCCCTCGCCTGCATCGCGGCGGTTCTCGCGGCGTCGGCGTGTGCCGGCACCAACGCGGTCAGCCAGAGCGTCTCCGGCAGCCTCGGCTACGGCGCCGGCGATCAGGCGACCACCTGGATCACACCGGCGCATCGCAGCCGAGTGACGGCTGTCACAGGTCATCTCCTCGATGGCTCACCCTTCGACCTGGACCAGTGGCGCGGGCATGTCGTCGTGGTCAACTTCTGGGGCAGCTGGTGCGGACCATGCACGGGGGAGGCGCGATCTCTCCAGCAGGTCTACCGCGACGATGCGAGCAAAGGCGTCGAGTTCCTCGGTGTCGACATCCGGGAGAACGCGGCCCAAGCGGAGTCGTTCCTCCGCACCCACCACATCACTTATCCGAACCTTTCCGACGAGTCCAACCTCATCGCCCTGCACTTCCAGGGGATGCCGCCCAACGCGACCCCGACGACGATCGTGCTCGACCGGCAAGGACGTATCGCGGCCCGGCACAGTGGCGCAATCCTTTACACGGACCTGCGTGATCTCGTCGCACGCGTCGTTCGAGAGCGCTCGCCATGATCGGCCCGGTTCTCGCCGACGCCGGCAGCACTTGCGCCAATCTCGCCGACGGTTCACTGCTCCTGGCGCTGCCGGTTGCGCTGTTCGCGGGCCTGGTGTCGTTTCTCTCGCCTTGCGTGCTGCCGCTGGTTCCCGGATACCTCTCCTTCGTCACCGGGCTGTCCGGTGCCGACCTCGCCGGCTCGACACCACGAGTGAGCGACGGGCCAGGCACAGCGGTCGCTACCCACATGCAACAGACCGGGCCGCGCACCCGGCGCGTTCTGCTCGGTTCGTCGTTGTTCGTCGCCGGCTTCACGGCGGTCTTCGTCAGCGAGGGTGCGCTCTTCGGGAACATCGGCAGTCATTTGCTCGAGCACCAGACCACGGTGAACCGCGTGGGTGGCATCCTGTCGATCCTGCTCGGTCTCGTCTTCCTCGGCGTGCTGCCGCGGATGCAGCGCGAGTGGCGGTTCCATCGGTTGCCCCGCGCCGGTCTCGCCGGCGCACCACTGCTCGGCATGTTGTTCGCCGTCGGGTGGACGCCATGCATCGGACCGACGCTGGGCGTGGTGCTGAACCTCTCCTACGCCGACAGCTCCGCCACCGCCGGTCGCGGTGCGCTCCTGACCGCTGTGTATTGCGTCGGGCTCGGTCTGCCGTTCGTGTTGGCCGGCGTCGCATTCCGGCGCGCACTCGGGGCGTTCGCGGTCGTCAAGCGCCATTACAACGTCGTCATCTGGGCCGGCGCGGCGCTGATGATTGCCGTCGGCGTGCTGCTGCTCACCGGCGCGTGGACCCATCTGTCGCGGGACTTGCGCGACCTCTTCCCGACCTACACAGCGCCATGTTGACGAGCAGCGAACTCGAAACGGCCGAACCGGTTGCCGACGACGCCCGCGAGTCCGAAGCCACCCGCCTGTCGACCGCCCCGCTCGCGCGTAGCGGCTGGCGCCACCTCACCAGCATGCGCACGGCTCTTCTGCTGTTGACGTTGCTGGCTCTGGCGGCGATTCCCGGTACGGTCCTGCCGCAGCGCGGGCTCAATCCGGTCAAGGTCGATGCGTTCATCACCAACCACCCGCACCTGGGGCCGTGGCTCGATCGACTGTCGATGTTCGACGTGTTCGCGGCACCGTGGTTCGCGGCGATCTACCTGCTGTTGTTCATCTCGCTCGTCGGCTGCCTGGTCCCACGGATCCGACTGCACGCCCGCGCACTGCGCAAAGCTCCGCCGGCCACCCCCCGCCATCTCGAGCGGCTCAGCGTGCACGAGTCGTGGCCGTCCGAGCTCAGCCCGGACGACGTGGTCGCGACCGCGGTGCGCACGTTGCGCCGCCAGCGCTGGCGCACCCAGATACGCACTGATGCTGACGGTGCCGTGAGTGTCGCTGCGGAGAAGGGCTACTTGCGGGAGACGGGCAATCTCGTCTTCCACGTGTCCCTCGTGGTGCTGCTCGCCGGCATCGCCCTGGGTGGTCTTTTCGGCTACAAGGGCACCGTCCTCGTCGTACAGGGACAGGGGTTCGCCAACGTTCGCAGCTCGTACGACGTCTTCGAGCCGTCCCGGCTCTACTCCGACGGACAGCTCGCACCGTTCTCATTCACGATGCGGCAGTTCAGCGCGTCGTACGAACCGTCCGGGCAGCCGCGCTCGTTCGACGCGCGGGTCGACTACCGGACGTCGCCGGACGCAACCGCGACGATGCACGACATCCGCGTCAACCATCCACTCGCTGCTGCCGGCGCCAACGTCTATCTGATCGGTCATGGCTACGCGCTGCACATCCAGGTGCGCAGTCCGGGCGGCCGCCTCGTGTACGACGCGCACACGCCGTTCCTGCCGGACGACGAGACATTCGCCTCGCACGGCGTGATCAAGGTGCCGACCGGACTCCCGCACCAGCTGGGTCTGACCGGGTTCTTCTACCCGACGTTCGAGTCGACGCCGTTCGGTGCCCGGTCGTCCTATCCGGCTGCCCGCAACCCGGTTCTTCAGCTCGCCGCCTGGCGTGGGGACCTCGGCCTCGACTCAGGAGTACCGCAGTCGGTCTACGAGCTGCCCGTCGCGTCGCTGCACCACATCGCCAACCGTCAACTGACGCCCGGGCAGAGCTGGCGGTTGCCGGATGGAAGCACCGTCAGCTTCGCCGGTGTCGATCAATGGGCCACTTTCCAGGTCGCGCACGATCCCGGGAAGACCGTCGTCCTCGCCGCCGCTGTCCTCGTTGTCGCGGGTCTGCTCGGATCGCTGCGCGTGCGGCGCCGTCGGTTCTGGCTGCGCGCCACTCCGGCCCCGGACGGGGAGGGGGCTGGGCGTAGCGTGGTGACCGCTGCCGGACTGCCGCGAACCGATCCCGACGGTTTCCGCCAGGAGTTCCAGATCCTGGTGCAACGGATGAAGGACTGAGGCCCGCTGCCCGCCAACGCGCACCTCGCGCACATCAGTGACGTCCTGCTCGTCTGGGCAGTGGCCGGCTACGCGATCGCCATGCTGGGTTATGCCGCCGAGTTCGCGTTCGGCCGGCACGAGTCGCACTCCCGCGCCGCTGTCGCCGGGCGGGTGGCCGTCTGTCTCACGGTCATCGGGTGGGGGGTGCACATCGGGTCGGTCGTCACCCGCGGGTTCGCCGCGCACCGCGTGCCGTGGGGAAACATGTACGAGTTCTCCTCGATGGTCGCGCTTGTCGCGGTGACCGTCTTCCTCGCACTGTTGACACGTCAGCAGGTGCGGTTTCTCGGCGCTTTCGTCATGGCGCCCGTCGTTCTCTACCTCGGTCTGGCCGGCACCGTTCTCTATGCGAACGCCGGACCGCTCGTGCCGGCGCTCAACTCCTACTGGATCAAGATCCACGTGGTTGCGGCCATCACGGCCAGCGGCGCTTTCATGGTTTCCGGCGTGGTCACCGTGCTCTACCTGCTCAAGGACCGTTGGGAGCGTCGTACGGCGCTCGGGGTCGGGCCGGGCACGGCGGCCGCGGTGGAGTTCGAGCGCGCTCGCGGCGGTCTGATGGCTTGGCTGCCGGCATCCGAGGTTCTCGATCGGATCGCCTACCGTGTCGTCGCGTTCGCGTTCCCGGTGTGGACGTTCGCGATCATGGCCGGCGCGATCTGGGCCGAGCAGGCCTGGAGCCGGTATTGGGGCTGGGACCCCAAGGAGACCTGGTCGTTCATCACCTGGCTCGCCTACGCGGCCTACCTGCACGCGCGGGCGACCGCCGGTTGGCGCGGCCGCCGGGCGGCCGTGCTCGCGCTCATCGGCTTCGGTGCCCTGATGGTCGACTACTACGTCGTCAACACCGTCATCACCGGCCTGCACTCATACGCCGGCGTGAGCTAGCTAGCGCGGGCGAAGCCCGCTCCGCTAATGGGCGGTGGGTGGGGCGGCGGACGTTAGCTGCGGGCGGGTTCGTCCTCGACGGACTGGCGCGGTGCCGGCGCGGCGGCCGCGCCCCCCGCCTCGCCGCGAAGCAAGGCGCGCACCTCGGACTCGCGGAACCGACGGTGCCCGCCGGGCGTACGGATGCTGCTGATGCGGCCGGCGGCCGCCCATCGCGTCACCGTCTTCGGGTCGACGCGGAAGAGACTGGCCACCTCGCCGGGCGTCAACAGCCGCTCTCGTGCCTCCACGTTCACCCTCCAGGTCCGCCCGCGCCGGGTGCGGGTTAGGAAAGTGTCTACACGGGGAAAGCCACGCCGTCAGGCGATTGGCACAAAAGTTCCCCCGTTTCGCGCTGTGGGCGGTTCGACCGGACCCGGCATCACTCGAATGCCGCACCATCTAGTCACTTCGAGCCATGGACACTCCGTCAGCGGGTGGTGAGGCTCTGACCCGCACTAGTCGTGCGTCCTCGTCTTCACCTGCCTGGGGGTCCCTGTGCGCCTGTCCCGACAGCTGCGTCGTCCGGTGTTCGCCCTCTTCACGGTTGCGAGCGTGTGCGCCTTGGCGCTCCCGGCCGGTGCCGCGTCGAGCGCCACGGCGGCGAAGGGCGCCTCGACCTCGAGCCTGACCATCCTCCGCGTCACGGTTTCCGGCACGACGATCACGGCCGGCCAGATCGCTGCCGTCGCCGGGACCACGACGAATCCGCACCAGGCAAAGCTGGTGGTGACCCCGATCGACTCGACCCTGACCGGGCCGATCGGACAGCAGACGATCACGCCGAGCAGCAGCACCTCGACGGTGCCGGCGGCGCCGAAGTCGGTCGACCTGCCGTCCGGCCTCGGCAGCGTCACCGGGCCCACCTTCGGTGTCAAGGCGAGCGATGACGCCTCCGGAGTGCTCGCGTCGGCCGCGCTCAAGGCGCTCGGCAAGATCACCGTCCTGACCGTCCCGCTCAACTTGAAGGCGGCGAGCCTGAGCGACATCGCGAAGGTCACTGCCTCGAAGTCAACGGCACAGAAGAAGCTGTCGCTGGGCTCGCTCTCGCTGCCCTCGCTCAATGACCTTCTCGCCTCGCTGGGGCTCGACCTGAACGGGTTGCTCAACGAGCTGACCCAGGGCAAGCTCACCGAGCTCGCCGGGCTGGTGACCTCGACGACGAGCGGCGCCGTCAAGACCGCGAACGCAGCGGTCGATACGGCCCAGGCTGCCGTCAACGGGACTGTGCCCAAGAACCTGGACGCGGCGCAGACCGCACTAACGACTGCGACGAGCACCCTGACCGCGAAGAATCAGACGCTGACCACCGCGACCGGCGCGTTCAACACCGCGTTCGCTGCGATCCCCGCCGCGCTGTTGCCCGCCGGCGTTGCGACCGGCACGACCGCCGACCAGTTCCTCGGACTCGCACCGGCGATTCAGACCGCGGTTGACGCACTGAGCGCTGCCGATCTGTCCGGGTTGGCGACGGCGGTCAAGACCGCGGAGGACGCCGTACAAGCCGCGCAGGCCGTTGTCGACACCGTGCAAGCGCTCGTCACAGCGCTGACCGACCTCATCAATGCGGTGCTCAACGCGGTGACCGGTGATGGCGACCCGCTCGCTGCGCTCGGCAACATCACGGTGACGACCTCGGCTGTCGCCGCGACGAAGCCGACCGCTGCCGCAGACGTCAGCGTCGATTCGGTGCACGTCCTCGGGGCCTTGACGCCACTGTCGTCGTTGACGTCGGCGTTGGGTGCGGTCACGGGCACGCTCACCTCGGTGCTCGACAGCGTTGCCGGGGTGAAGTTCACCCCGCCCACGGTGACGATCGGCAAGCCGACGAAGTCGACCAAGACGACGGGTACGACGCGCTTCGCGTCAGCGTCCATCACCGGCGTGAAGCTGACATTGCCGTCGCTCACGCTGCCGAACGCGCTGACGCTTCCCGGCGTTCCCACCGGCATCTCGGGTTCGTTGACGTTCGGGCAGCTGGCGGAGACGGCGCAGTGGACACCGGGGACCGCGTCGACGCCGAGCACGCCGCAGACTCCCAACGGGCCGAGCCAGGGCAACCCGCTGCCTGACACAGGCGGCCGCGCGATGTTGCCACTGGCAGGTCTGCTCATCCTCGGCACGGGCCTGCTGTTCTGGCGTCGGCTGCGTACGACTGACCCGACGGACCACGCGGCGTAACCTCGGGGCGTGACCCCGCTGCAATCGCCAGGCCGTCGTGACGGTCGGGCGATTGTCGTCTACACGGCCGCGCGGGTCGGTCTGTTCGCGCTCTGTGCCGTGCTGGGCTGGTTGGCCGGTCTGTCCGGTCCCGTCCTGCTCATCGTCGCGTTGCTCGTGTCAGGCGTGCTCTCCTGGTTTCTGCTGCGACGTCAGCGGATTGCGATGGGCGGCGTGGTGGAGCGCCGGGTCACCGGAGTGCGTGATCGCCTCGACGCGCGTGCGGCCGCGGAGGACGCCTACGTCGACGCAATTCAGGGAATGCCGTCCAAAGATCGAACCGGCTGATCGGCGGCGGGAGGGTACATGCGCGAGCGAGTGCTCGTTGTCGACGATGCAGCCAACCTGCGCGAGCTGTTGACGGTGTTGCTCGAGGTCGAGGACGACTTCGAGGTCGTCGCCGCGGTCGGCGACGGTGCGCAGGCCCTCACCAAAGCCGACGAGCTCGAACCGGACATCGTGCTGCTCGACATCGCAATGCCGGTGATGGACGGCTTCGCCGCGTTGCCGGAGCTTCGCCGGCGGCTGCCTGACGCCAGCATCGTCATCTTCTCCGCCTACGAGGAACGAGAGAAGGCCGAACGCGCCCTGACCGACGGCGCCGACATCTATATCGAGAAGGGCACCAGCGTCGTCAACCTCGTTGCACAGATCCGCGAGCTTCGCGCCGGGCGTCCGAATGGCGGCAGGCTCCAAGCGTGAGTCGGCGGGACGCGTGAGCCGGGCGACGCTCGACAAGAGGCCCGCCGAAGTTTCGCGGATGTTCGACGCCGTAGCCGGCCGGTACGACGCGATGAACCGCGTCATGACGTTCGGCCGCGAGGGGAGCTGGCGGCGCGCGGTTCAACGGGCTGTCGGCGCGCAACCGGGACTGCACATCCTCGATCTTGCAGCCGGCACGGGTGCGTCGACCGCGCCCTTCGCGCGCGCCGGCGCGGCAACGGTCGCGTGCGACTTCTCCGCCGGCATGCTCACCGAGGGTCGGCGACGGCATCCGCAGCTGACGTTCGTCGCCGGAGACGCCCTTCGCCTGCCGTTCCGGGACGCCGCGTTCGACGTGGTGACGGTCTCGTTCGGCCTGCGCAACGTGGCGTCGGTCGAGGACGCGCTGCGTGAACTCGCTCGGGTCGCTCGTCCCGGTGGCCGGCTCGTGGTCCTCGAAACGGCGACTCCGCCGGCCCGGCTCATGCGGGCCGCCAACCGGATCTACACCGGACGGGTCATGCCAGGGCTCGCCCGGGTGCTGTCGTCGGACCCGTCGTCGTACTCCTATCTGGCCGAGTCCGCCGCCGACTGGTTCCGCCAGCCGGAGCTGGCGGCGGCGATGCGCCGAGCCGGCTGGGAGCAGGTGGCTTGGCAGGACCTCATGTTCGGGGTGGTTGCGATCCACACCGCCGTGCGACCTGCAGGAGGAGGGTCCTAGACTCGTCTCGGCATTTGTGAAGTCGTTCACAATCTCTCGAAGACAGGTCGCTGCATGGAGGCGCACGGTGTCCCCGCCTCGTATGAGGCAGAGGTCGTCATCGTCGGGGCGGGCCCCGGCGGCGCCACCGCGGCCTACCACCTGGCTCAGGCCGGGGTTGACGTGGTCGTGCTCGAGAAGTCGACGTTCCCGCGCGAGAAGGTGTGCGGCGACGGCTTGACGCCGCGCGCGGTCAAGCAGCTCACCGCCATGGGCATCGAGACGCTCTCAGCCGACGGCACTGCCAGGGACGGCTGGATCAAGAACCATGGCCTGCGCATCATCGGCGGCGGCATGCGCATCGAGGTGCCCTGGCCCGATCTGGCGAGCTTCCCGTCGTACGGACTGGTGCGGCCCCGGCAAGACTTCGACGAGATCCTGGCCCGGGCCGCCCAGAAGTCCGGCGCGCGGCTCTACGAAGGCGAGACGGTCACCGCTCCGCTGATCGACGAGGTCACCGGACGGGTCCAGGGTGTGACGACCCGCGACGGCATGACCGTGCGCGCGCCGATCACGCTGGTCGCGGACGGCAACTCATCGCGCCTCTCGCTCGCTCTCGGCATCCGCAAGCGCGACGACCGACCGATGGGCGTCGCCTACCGCAAGTACTTCCGGTCACCGCGGCACGACGACGACTGGCTCGAGTCCTGGCTCGAGCTGTGGGACGGGACCCCGGGCCAGAGTCGGTTGCTGCCCGGCTACGGCTGGATCTTCGGAGTCGGCGACGGCACCAGCAACGTCGGGCTCGGCATCCTCAACACCTCCGACGCCTTCGGCAAGACCGACTACCGCGCGATGCTCGATCGCTGGCTCTCCCACCTGCCGCCGGAGTGGGGCTTCGTCGAGGACAACTCGACCGGTCCGACCCGTGGGGCGGCCCTCCCCATGGCGTTCAATCGCAAGCCGCACTACGCCAACGGGGCTCTTCTCGTCGGTGACGCCGGCGGCATGGTCAACCCGATGAACGGCGAGGGCATCGCCTATGCGATGGAGGCCGGCAAGCTCGCGGCCGAGGTCGTCGCGCAGGCATTGGCCGAGACCGACGAGCGCCGGCAGGAGCGCGTGCTCGAGTCCTATCCGGCCGCGCTCGCAGCCGAGTACGGCGGTTACTTCACGATCGGCCGGCTGTTCGTCAAGGCGATCGGTCATCCGTCGGTGATGAAGCTCTGCACCAGACACGGCCTGCCGCATCCGACCCTGATGCGGTTCTGCCTGAAGCTGCTCGCCAACCTCAGCGACGCCCGCGACGGCGACGCCATGGACCGCATCATCACCACGCTCAACCGGCTCGCACCCGCCGCCTAGCACGCCCCCACACAGACCTAGACTGACCAACCGGTCAGCGCCCAGCGGAGGAGGAAGACGACGTGGTCCCGATCCTCGTCCTTCTCGTACTTGCCGCCGGCTTCGCGATCTTTTCGGTCGTGGCCGGTTCGCTGACGGGCCCCAAGCGCTTCAACCGCGCGAAGCTCGAGTCCTACGAGTGCGGCATCGAGCCGACGGCGCAGGCGTTCCGCGGCCACAAGCTTCCGGTGAAGTACTACCTCACGGCGATGCTGTTCATCATCTTCGACATCGAGATCATCTTCTTGTATCCGTGGGCAGTTGCCTTCGACAAGCTCGGCATGTTCGGCCTCGTCGAGATGGTGCTGTTCATCCTCTCCGTGTTCGTCGTCTACGCCTACGTGTGGCGTCGCGGCGGCCTCGACTGGGACTGACGAATGGGTCTCGAAGAGAAGCTGCCCGACGGCATCTTGCTGACGACGGTCGCCAAGATGCTCAACATCGCGCGCAAGAACTCGCTCTGGCCGGCGCAGTTCGGTCTTGCGTGCTGCGCGATCGAGATGATGGCCGTCGGTGGCCCTCGCTTCGACATCGCCAGGTTCGGCATGGAGCGGTTCTCCGCGACGCCGCGACAGGCCGACCTGATGATCGTGGCCGGGCGGGTCTCGCAGAAGATGGCGCCGGTCCTCCGGCAGATCTATGACCAGATGCCCGAGCCCAAGTGGGTGCTCGCCATGGGCGTCTGCGCGAGCAGTGGCGGCATGTTCAACAACTACGCCGTCGTACAAGGGGTCGACCACGTCGTACCCGTCGACATGTACCTCCCCGGCTGCCCGCCGCGGCCCGAGATGCTGCTCGACGCGATCCTCAAGCTGCACGACAAGATCAAGGCCGGGCCGATCAACGGCAAGACGCCGTGGACCACCCTCGATGAGGCCCCCTACGACAAGCCGATCGTGCGCGACACCCGCATCTCCAAGGGTCTGCCGGTCGACGCGCCGGTCGTCTTCCCCGCTCCTGTGCCAGGTGAGCGCTCATGACGGAGGACAACGACCGGGAACGCCGTGACATGTTCGGCGCGTCGGGATTCGGAGACACGTCCGGCTTCGGCGGTCTTGCCGTTCGACCGCCGCAGGTCGAGTCGACACCCAAGCCCTACGGCGGCTGGTTCGACGAGGCCACCGGTGTCCTCGAGTCGGTCGTGCCGGATTTCGGCGACGCGGTCGAACGCGTGGTCGTGCACCGCGGCGAGCTGACGCTGTTCGTCAAGCGCGAGGCGATCGTCGAGCTGTGCCGGGTGCTTCGGGACGACATGCGGCTGCGTTTCGAGCACTGCTCCGGCGTCTCCGGTGTCGACTACCCCAATGACCCCACCGGCCGGCGACTTCATGCGGTCTACCACTTGCTGTCGATGACCCACCGTCGCCGGCTGCGGCTCGAGGTCTCGGTCAGTGACGCCGACCCGCACGTGCCGAGCGTCAGCGACGTCTATCCCACGGCCAACTGGCACGAGCGCGAGACGTGGGACTTCTTCGGCATCGTCTTCGACGGCCACCCGGCGCTCACCCGGATCGAGATGCCGGATGACTGGCCCGGTCACCCGCAGCGCAAGGACTACCCCCTCGGCGGGGTGCCGGTCGAGTACAAGGGCGCCCAGATCCCACCGCCGGACGAGCGGAGGTCCTACGCATGAGCGAGACCGACGCCACCTACACGTCGACCTACTCGCCCAACGACCCCTACGGCAGTACGTCGACCGACGAGTCCGGCCGGGTGTTCACGGTCGGCGGCGGCGACTGGGACGAGATCGTCAGCGCGGTCGACCCGATCGAGAGCGAACGCATCGTCATCAACATGGGGCCCCAGCACCCGTCCACCCACGGCGTGCTCCGCATGGTCCTCGAGCTCGAGGGCGAGAGCGTGGCCAAGACGCGGGTGGTCATCGGCTACCTGCACACCGGCATCGAGAAGAACATGGAGTTCCGCACCTGGACCCAGGCGGTCACGTTCATCACGAGGTGCGACTACCTCTCACCGCTGTTCAACGAGCTGACCTATTGCCTCGGCGTCGAGCGGCTGCTCGGGATCGAAGACGACATTCCTGAGCGGGTCAAGGTCATCCGCGTCCTCATGTGCGAGTTGCAGCGGATCGCATCGCACCTCGTCTGGCTCGCGACCGGCGGCATGGAGGTCGGCGCCATCACGATGATGCTGTTCGGTTTCCGTGAGCGCGAGGAGATCCTCAAGATCCTCGAAATGATCACCGGGCTCCGGATGAACCACGCCTACATCCGTCCCGGAGGTCTCGCGCAGGACTTCCCGCCCGGCGCTGTCGACCGCATCCGCGAGTTCGTGCCTTACATGTACGGCAAGGTCGACGAGTACGAGTCGATCCTGTCGGCCAACCCGATCTGGCTGAAGCGGCTCAGAGGCACCGGCTATCTCGATACTCGCGCGTGTGTGCAGCTCGGCGTCACCGGGCCGATCCTCCGTGCGTCAGGCCTGGCCTGGGACTTGCGCAAAGAGATGCCCTACTCGGGCTACGAGACCTACGACTTCGATGTCGTCACCGAGCCCGACGGCGACAACTACGCGCGCTACCTCGTTCGTATCAACGAGATGCGCCAATCGCTGCGCATCATCGAGCAGACCGTCGACCGGCTCCGCCCCGGCCCCGTGATGGTCGCCGACAAGAAGATCGCCTGGCCGGCTCAGCTCGCCTTGGGTGCAGACGGCCTCGGCAACTCCCTCGACCACATCCGCCACATCATGGGCCAGTCGATGGAAGCCCTCATTCATCACTTCAAGCTCGTGACCGA
>DATBDO010000051.1:0-2680 GCA_036269855.1 Mycobacteriales bacterium | reverse complement strand
CGGCAGTGGGCACCGCTTGCGCGACCTCCGCGGCCGGCTGCACGACTGGAACGGCCGGCGACTGCTCGTCAGTTATCACCCGTCGGCGGCGATCCGGTTCGGGCCGGCTGGTGAGCCGATGGCCGCGTTACGCGCGGATCTGCGGCTGGCTGCGGAGGCGTTGTGTCCGCGCTGACGGTGCCCACCGCCGAGGACATGCGCGCGCTCGGTGAGCGCCTCGCTGCCGATCTCGTCGTGGGCGATCTCGTCGTGTTGACCGGTGAGCTCGGGGCCGGCAAGACGACGTTCGTGCAGGGCCTCGCCGCCGGGCTCGGCGCAACGGGGCCCGTGTTGTCGCCGACGTTCGTGATCGCGCGCGTCTACCCCGACGGCAGAGTGCCGCTCGTGCACGTCGACGCCTACCGGCTCGGGTCGCGAGTCGAAGTCGACGACCTGGACCTCGACGCCGACGTGGCGGAGTCGGTGACCGTTGTCGAGTGGGGCGAAGGCCTGGTCGAGGGACTGACGCCGGACCGGATCGTCGTGACGATCGATCGAAGCTATGACGAAGCAGACGAAACGCGTCGCGTTGTCGTGACCACCGTGGGAGAGCGTCAGCCCGTTCTCGTCCGCTGAGCCTTGCGGGCGGCGCGCGCGATGTCGGGCAGCGCAACGATCCACGCCGCCGCCTCACCGGCATCCCGATAGCGCGCGGTCGCCGGGAACCGGCGCCCCGCCGTATCGGCGTGCACGCTTGCGAGGTGGAGCCGACGTGACACCGGTCCTTGCGTCCACCGCAGGCTCTGCACCTTTTCCAGCGGTACGACGACGATCGAGCGACGAACCCGTCCGGACATGCAAGCGATGTAGTTGGCGTCGTACCAGGCCTTGAGGTTGTGTTGCAGCAATGGCGCGCGGAGCCGCGTACGACGCGGTGCGCGAGTGCCCGCCGGCGGGTTGATCGTCGCGTTGGGCAGCACTTTGGCCAACAATGCCATCGCGTCGTCGCGATGACCGACCGGCAGAAGTGCGCGTGTGTTGGTGGCCGACTCGTTCTCGGTGCGGTCGCGGTCGTGCCGTCGCGCAACATCGATCTCCAGCCGCACCCAGCCGAGCGGTCGCCAGAGCAACGGCTCGACCCATCGCACCGCCTGGGCCCGGCCATAGGGGATTGTCTCGGCGCGGGTCTGCAGCAACCCGCTGGTCAACCGCAGCCCGTCCGGTGCTTCGGCGACGGTGAAGTCCCATTCGGCGCCGATCTGCCGCGCGGCAGCGAGGGCCAATGCGAGACCGATGGCCGCGGTCGACCCGAACAGCGCTGCGCCGACGGTCGGATCCGTGACGAGCACCGTGACGGTGGCGAGGATCGCCAGGATCACGAGGAGGGGGCCGGGCGTGAGCAGGTTGGCGACGACAACCCGGCGCGGTGGGACTGCGATCAACGCGCGGGCGGCGGGCTCCGGGGTGTCCGCGTGCAGGCCATGGGCGAGCGCGAGCAGGCTCGCGCGCACTTGGGCGGCCCGGGCCTCGGTGAGGTAGGCGAGACGCGCATGCGAGGTGCCCTGACCGGCGACGACGAGGCGCACCTCGGCGAGGCCGAGCATCCGGGCGAGCAGCGGCCGTACCACGTCCACCGCCTGCAACCGTCGCAGCGGCACGCGCACCGACTGGCGCCGGACGAATCCGGTTTCGATCTGTAGCTCGGAGCCGGCGATCCGCCAGCGGGTCACCAACCAGGAGATGATGCCGGCGGTCGTCGCGACGGCGAGGACGACGAGGTCGACCCACGCGCTCTGGTGCTGCCCCGGTGCCAGTTGCCGCGATCCGAGCACCGTCCCGAGAGCCGCGACGGCGCGGGCGGAGCGCAGCAACGGAGACAGCGCATGCAGTCGCGACCAGTGCGACGGCAGCGCAGCCGTCGGCGCGGGTGCATCGGTCACAGTCCGGCGGCCTGGGTCTCGCCGAGTGCCGCGAGCCGATCCCGGAGCCGGTGCGCCTCCTCGACCGCGAGGCCGGGGATCCGCGCGTCGGTGGCGGCCGCGGCGGTGTGCAGCTGCACGGTGGCGAGGTGGAACAAGCGGTCGACGGGCCCGGCCGTGACGTCGACGAACTGCATCCGGCCATAGGGGACGATCGACAGGCGTCGTACCAGTACGCCGCGGCGAATGAGCAGGTCGTCCGCGCGTTCGGCATAACCCCAGGCCAGGTAGCGGCCGTGCAGGGCGGCATAGAAGGCGACCGCGAGTGCGAGCAGCGCTGCCGCCGCAGCAACCGCGGCCGTGTCGTGGCTGGTCGCGAGCAGCGCGAGCGTCACCGGCAGGACGATGACGAGTGTGGCGAGAGCGAGCTGGAGCTGCCGGGCTGACCAGAGCCGCCGTGACGGGTGCAGCCAGGTCACGTCGGGTATTTCGGGTGGCGCGCTCGTCACCTGTGTTTCCTACCGCATCATGGACGCATGACCGACGGCTACGTCCTGGTGGATCGCATCGGCGATTACACGACCATCACGCTCAACCGGCCGGAGCGGCGTAACGCGTTGTCGCTGTCGATGTTGCAGGCACTGACGACCGCATTCGACGAAGTGGGTTCCAGCGACGCGCTCGGCATCGTCCTCGCCGGCAACGGGCCGGTCTTCTCGGCCGGCCACGACTTCGCCGACGTCGCCGGCGCCGACCTGGAGTCGGTGCGGGGGCTGTTGCAG
>DATBDO010000050.1:0-10716 GCA_036269855.1 Mycobacteriales bacterium | reverse complement strand
ACGATTGCGCCCTCTTCGGCACACCGCTTGGCGGTGGCGAAGCCGATCCCGGTGCCGGCCGCGGCCGTCACGAGCACTGTCTTGCCCTCGAGCAGCTGATGCCCGGCGGGGTAGGGCGGCAGCGTCACGACGACGGCGAAGCGGCGGCCGCCTTGGCCTGCATCATCTCGATGTACTCGAACATGGGCATCCGGTCGATGCCCACCTCATCGGGCAGCACCTTGGCCAGCTCTTCCGGTGTCCACCGGCCGTCTTTCGTCACCTCGCGGATCTCGCGCGGCTGGCTCCACAGCGCGACCTTTCCGCCGACGACGGTGTAGGTCTGGCCGGTGACGTCGCGAGCGGAATCGGAGAGCAGGTAGACGACCATCGGCGCGACGTCCTCCGGCTCGCCCGTCTCGGCAGTGCCACCGGGCACGTTGGCGGCCATGCGGGTGTTGGCGACCGGGGCGATGCAGTTGGCACTGACGCCGTACTTCTGCAGGCCGACGGCCGCGCTGCGCATCAGCGCGACGATGCCGCCCTTGGCGGCGGCGTAGTTGGCCTGCGAAACGCTGCCCCACATCCCGACGCCTGAGGTGAACGCGACGAGCGAACCGCCGCCCTCCTGCTTGCGCATGACCGCGGACGCGGCGCGGAAGACGGTGAACGTTCCCTTGAGGTGGGTAGCGACAACCGCGTCCCACTCGTCCTCGGACATGTTGAAGAGCATGCGTTCGCGCAGGATGCCGGCCACGCACACAACGCCGTCAAGTCGGCCGAAGCTGTCGACTGCGGCCTGCACGATCCGTTCGCCGGCAGCCATCGTCGAGATGTCGTCCGCGATGGCGACCGCGGATCCACCGGCTGCCTCGATCTCGCGCACGACGGCGTCGGCAACCTCGCTGGACGGCTCGCTGCCGTCCATGCTCACGCCGTAGTCGTTGACCACCACGGACGCGCCCTCCGCGGCGCACGCGAGTGCGACCGCGCGCCCGATCCCGCGGCCCGCGCCGGTTACCGCGATGACCTTGCCGTTGAGGAAGTCCGTCACGGGCGGGACCATACCTGACGCCCCGTCAGATACGGTCGGCCTGTGCAGACGGTCACCTTCACCGCAGCGGATGGCGTTGGCTGGGTCACGCTCAATCGGCCCGACGTGATGAACGCCTTCGACGCGCAGATGCTCAACGAGCTGTCCGCCCTGTGGCGGCACCTTCGCACCGACGACGAGGTGCGCGTGATCGTGCTGACCGGCGCGGGTGATCGAGCGTTCTGCACCGGGATCGACCGCGGCGGCATCGTCGGTGACGGAACCGCCGACGGAGGCATCGGCTTCACCAGCTCGCCGTTCCATCAGGACGACCCCGGCGCCCGACTCGGACCCAAGTCGAACGACTTGTGGAAGCCCGTCATCGGTGCGGTCAACGGGATCGCCTGCGGCGGGGCCTTCTACCTGCTCGGTGAGTGCGACATCCTCATCGCCGCCGACGACGCCACCTTCTTCGACCCGCACGTGACTTACGGGATGCCGGCGACGTACGAGTCGATCCTGCTCGTCGGCCGGATGCCGCTCGGTGAGGTGCTGCGCATGCAGCTGACCGGCGCGGCCGAGCGGTTGTCCGCCCGCCGTGCCTACGAGATGGGCCTGGTGTCCGAGCTCGTGCCGCGCGCAGATCTGCATGCGGCGGCCGAGCAGCTGGCTGCGTCGATCGCCGCGTCGCCCACGGTCGCCGTTCAGGCGACGTTGCGCGCGGTCTGGACCGCGTTCGAGCACGGTCGCCGGGTCGCACTCGACCAGGGCTACGCCTTCGCCGCTCTCGGGACAGACCTCGACCGCCTGCGCGAGGGCCAGGGCCAATTCACGTCCGGCAAACGGGTGGAATGGCGTCTGCGCTGACACCCAGAAATGAGCGTTAGACGATGCGGCGGAGCGCGCCGGTGTGCAGGTCGTAGATGAACCCGCCGACGACGAGGTCGGTGAGATACGGCCATGCGCGGATCCGACCGATGTCGGTGTGCAGTGCCTGCTCCTGATCGTCGGTCGTGAGGAACGACAGGCTGGTCGTGTCCGGACCGCCGCTTGCCGCGATCGCCTCGTGCACGTCGTCCTCGGTGCAGCCCGCCATCCGACACCCGGTGTGGGCGACGACCATCACGCGTCGGACGCCGAGGAGGTACGCCGCGAGCACCAGCGTGCGCAACACGTCGTCTGTCACCCGCGCGCCGGCGTTGCGCAGGATCTTGGCGTCGCCGGGCGCCAGCCCCAGCATCGCGAGCGGGTCGATCCGCGAGTCCATGCACGTGACGACGGCCAGCTCGCGGCGCGCGACTCCGGCCGCAGCGACCGGGCTGAAGGTCTCGACGTGCGCCCGGTTGGCAGCGAGCACGTCGGCGAACGGGTCCGGCTCGGCCGGCTGCTCGTTCACGGGTTGCACGCGGCGATCACTCCCGGCGCAGGACGAGGACGGTGACGTCGTCGTCGTGTGTTCGCTCGGCAGAGGAAGCCCCGACGAGTAGGGAAAGCAAAGCAGCCGCGTTCAGACCACCCGCGCCCTCGCACGCTTCGATCAGGCGGGCCAATCCGAGGTCGATGTCTTCACCGCGGCGCTCGACCAGCCCGTCGGTGATGGCGACGACAGACGCGCCCGGCGCGAGGTCGACGGTCGTCACGTGTCGCTCATCACTCACGACCCCGAACGGCAGCCCGCCCTCGACGGGCACCACCTCGCACCCATCCGCGGTGACGAGCAGCGGGGGGAGGTGACCCGCGCTGGCGATCTGCACACTGCTGCCGGTCGAGTCGACGAGGAAGTAGACCGCCGTCACCAACTGGTCGAGCTCGAGGACCTGGAAGAACCCGTCGACCCGGCTGAAGACAACAGCGGGGTTGGGGTTGTCGATCGCGTAGGCGCGGATGGTGGACCGGATCTGCGCCATCGCCGCAGCAGCCTCGAGTCCTCGACCCATGACGTCACCGACGACCGCCGCGAGCCGTCCGTCCGGCAACGAGATGACGTCGTAGAAGTCGCCCCCGGCCTCCTGACCGCCGGCCGGGCTGTAGTGCGCGGCCACGTCCCAGCCGGGCATGCCGCTCACGAGCTGCGGCAACAGCGCCCGCTGCAGCTCGAGCGTCGCTTGTCGCTCGCTCTCATAGAGTTCGGTCCGCTGCAGGGTTTGCGCCGTCAACGCCGCCAGCGCGAGCACGAATGAACGCTCGTCCTCGTCGAAGAGCTTCCTCGTGTCGAAGCTGAACCTGAGCGCGCCGAGCAGACGATCGCCGACGAGGAGAGGCACGGCACACATCGCGAGTGACGACGCCTCGAAGGCGCTCAGCACCGGGAAGCGCTCATCCCGGTCCTCTGCCGACTCCAGCCAGATTGCCTCGCCGGTGCGCAAGGCGGTCGCGGCCGGCAGTGGCGCATCAATCCGCTCGCTGCGCAGCGCACCGACCAGAGCTTCGCCGTAGCCGACGACACCGGGCACGGCGATGTGTTCGCCATCCCCGGCCGGCACGAGCAGCGCGCCACCGGACGCACCCAGTGCGGCGACGCCCTCGGAGACGACGACACCGGCGACATCCTGCGGAGTGCGCGAGCGGGCAAGCGCGGCGGTCGTGCGTTGCAGGCGGGCGGCCCGCTCGCCGACTCGTTCCGCGACGGACAGTCGACGGATCTCCGCGACGAGCTCTTTCTCGAAGGGCACGACGGGCGGTGGAGTACGTCCGGCCGGTATGTCGCGCAGCTGGCTGACGACTGCCTCGACGTACCAGCGTCTGAAGAGCTTGTGTTCTGCCGGCGTCTCGAGGGTGAGCATTCGGGCCGCGCGAGCGTAGTCGTCGGCCTCGTCGAGCGCGGCAAGATACGCCTCGCCTGCAGCGGCTGCGGTGAACGGGAGGTTCAACGAGAGTCGGGTGCGGGGATCGCCTCGCTGGGAAGCAGCTAACGCTTGCTCCTTGATGGCGATGCGCGCGTCGGCGAATCCGTGCACCACTGACTCGATCATCTGAGCCAGCGGACGCGGCACCGCCGCGTCACCCGACTCGCCGGCGGCGGCTGCCAAGAGAAGCTCGCGGACGAGATTGTCGATGTGAGCCTTGGCCGTCAGCAGAAGGTCGGTCGGCACGTCGCCCAGAACGACCGTGTAGCGCTCTTCGTCGGCGGGAAACTCGTCCTGCCACTGCGCAAGGAGGCTGTCGACGTCAGCGTCGGTGTCAGTTCCCGCGTCGATCGACGTCGAGCTGGGCAGCAGCTCGCACCACACGGTCTTGCCGCCTCCGGGCACCTGGTCGACGCCCCAGCGACTCGCCAGCGCCTCGACCATGGCCAAGCCTCGTCCGGTCATGTTGGACGTGCTCGGCGCGAGGCGCATCGGGATGCGGGGGCTGGCGTCATGGACCTCGACGCGCGCGCTCTCCGATGCGGGACGTACGCAGATGACCACCGGGGGCAGGCCATGCTGGACGGCGTTGGCCAACAGCTCGGCGGCAACGAGTGCGGCGTCCTCGGCCAGGGCGAGGTCGGTACCGGCAGCCTGGAGGTGCTCGGTGACGAACATCCGACCGACACGGACCGCATCGGGGCGATCGTCGATCTCGAGACAGAAACGGCCCCGGTCCGTGGTGATTTCGCCCGGATTGTCCCCCGTGGACACGCTTCCGATCACTCTAGGAGTGTGACACCTGACTCACTGTGTGCCCACGATGCCTACGAAGCTGACCATCTCACCGGGATAGCCGCCCAGGTTGTGCGTCAGGGCAAGCGACCGCGAGCCGTAGGTCGAGATGCGCCGATCCGCTGGTGCCTCGCCCCGCAACTGCAGCCAAGCCTCGTAGAGCATGCGCAGCCCGGACGCGCCGACGGGATGTCCGAACGACTTGAGGCCACCGTCCGGGTTGACCGGCAGCTCGCCGTCGAGATCGAACGTGCCGGCGAGGACTTCTTTCCACGCCGTGCCCCGCTCGCAGAACCCGAGGTCCTCCACGAGCACGAGCTCGGTGGGCGTGAAGCAGTCGTGGACCTCGGCCATCGCGAGCTGGCTGCGCGGGTCGGTGATGCCGGCTTGCGCGTAGGCGTCGGCCGCCGAGTCAGCGACCTCGGGGAAGTGGGTGTAGTCGTAAGAGGGGTCCTGCAGCCCGCTGCCGTTGCCGGCGACGAACGACAGCGCCTTGACGACGACCGGCCTGTCGGTGAAGCGGTGCGCGTCCTCGACCCGACAGACGATCGCCGCCGCCGCACCATCGGCGACACCGGCGCAGTCGAACACGTTGAGTCCGCCGGCGACGACGGGCATGCCGCGGATCTGCTCGACCGACATCTCCTTGCGGAACTGCGCCTTCGGGTTGCGCGCACCGTTCGCATGGTTCTTCGACGCGATCCGCGCGAGCACGGTGCGCATCTCGTCGGGATCGACGCCGTAGCGCTTGGCGTAAGCAGGCGCGACCATCGAGAACATCGCGGCGGCCGTGAGGGAACGTTGCGTGCCGTCGGTCGGGATCGGGAAGGCGTTGAGCCCCTGGTAGCCGGAGTCCTTGACCTTCTCGACGCCGACCGCCATCGCGACGTCGTAGGCGCCGGAGGCGACGGCGTACGACGCCTGCCGCAACGCTTCGGATCCGGTGGCGCAGTAGTTCTCCACCCGGGTGACCGGCTTGGCTTCGAGTTTCAGCGGACGGGCGAGGGTGATGCCGCTCATGCCCGACTGCGCGGTCCCGAGCCAGTAGGCGTCGACCTCGTCCTTGGTGACACCGGCGCCGGCGAATGCCTCGTCGGTCGCCTCGATGAGCAGGTCGTCGGTGCCCTTGTCGAAGTGTTCGGCGAACCGGGTGCACCCCATCGCCACGATCGCGACCCGGTCGCGGATGCCGTGCGACGCCATCAGTCGTCCTCTCCGCGCACCGGCCGGCCCTTCCAGAAATAGTTGGCGATGCCGTCGGCGGTGAACAGCCGACGGAACGTCATCTCGACGCGCATCCCGACCGCAACCTCGTCGGCGTCGACGTCAGTGAGCTCGATCGGCAGCCGCTCGCCGTCATCGAAGTCCACCACCGCGAAGACGACCGGCGGGCTCGGTGAATAGGCCAGCTTGTCGATCGTGAACGTCGTGACGGTGCCCCGCTGCTCGGCAAGAACGCCGGCCGCGGACGTCAGCCCGAACTTCCACTCGCCGCTGCGACCGGATGCACTCGCGGATGGACGGGCCGGTTCGGGTCGGCGCGGCGGCTCGACCGACAACAGCCCGCGCCACGCCAGATAACGGCCGTAGTCGACGGGTGCGCCCGCCGCGAGCTGCGCCGCGACCGGACGCGCCGGTTGGTACGACGCCAGCGCATCGGTGGTCCGCAGCACGACTGCGTCGGCGCCGTCGGACATCACGAGCAGGACGACGGTCGAACCAGCAGGGGCGCCGCGGTCGCGCAACTGCTCGAGCGCGGCAGCGAGAAGCAGCGCCGGTTGGGCAGCGCCCGGGTTGCCCACCGAGGCGGCGAGCCGGTCGACAACCCGGTCCGGCGCGACACCCGATCGTTTGACCGCCGTCGCGGCGGCGCGTTCGTGCAGGCCGGCGACGACGAGCGCGTCCACGTCGCCGACGTCGACGCGTGCCGCACCGAGGACGGACTTCAATGCCTCGGCGGCCAACGGGGCGTATTTCGTCTCGCCGAACCGCTCCTCCCAGACCCGCGACGCCGGATCACCCGGGACGCGCCACCGGTCCAGGAACTCCTCGGTCAGTGCCACCCGCGCGATGACCTCGGCCACCACCGGCCCGTCCTCGTCCGAGCCGATGAGCAGGGCAGCGGCTGCGTCCCCGCCGGCGCTCTCCTCGGGTCCACCGGGTCGCCCCACGCGCAGATCGCTCGTGGTGACGAGAGCCGGACCGGGGGCGTCGAGCGCGGCGGTCAACGCGCCGACCGCCGAGCGCACCGATCCGACCGCGTCGTACGCCGCCACCGTCCGGTCGAGCCGCAACGCGGCATGGACCGCGGTCGCGTTGGTCTTGTCGAGGTAGGCCGGTGTCGTCGTGGCGAACCACAACGTGCGAGGAGCCGCGGTCGCGCCACGCAGCGAGAGACGGGCGGCCTCGACCGCCATCGTCGTGGAGTCCTCGTCGTACGACGCTGCCGTGCGCGCGCCTTTGCCGCCACCGGTGCCGGCGACCGGCGCAATCGAGGCACGGTCGAGCCGCCGGTACGGCACGTGGACGCCCCAACCGAGAACTCCGCGCACCCAGCCAGGCTACGCGGAATCTGACGGGGCGTCAGAAACGACCCCGACGGCCCCGCAAAGCGGGAACATGTCCCCGTGACCGTCGCTTCCTCGGCACCCCCGCGCGGATCCCAGGCCGGACGACTCGGGCTGTTGCTGCTCGCGGGTGCCGCCGTCGCGGTCGGGTTGGGGGTCTATGCGCACGCGCACTCCCCGGCCGGGCGGCCGCTGTTCACCCTCGGCTTCTCCGGCATGTTGCAGATGAAGGTGTGGCTGACGACCGCCGCGGCCGCGCTGATCCTGGTGCAGCTCACGACCGCGCTGTGGATGTGGGGGCGGCTGCCCGGTGCCGGTCGCAGCCGGGCGTGGGTGGCTCCGGTGCACCGGTGGAGTGGCGCGACCGCGTTCGTCCTGACGCTGGCGCCGGCATTCCACTGCCTGTGGGCGTTGGGCTTCGGCACCGGCAGCACCCGCGTGATCGCCCACGGCGTCGCCGGGTGCGCCTTCTACGGCGCCTACGCCGCGAAGATGATCGGGCTACGGGTCCATGGCTTGCCGGCGCGGACCATCCCGGTGCTGGGAGGGTTGGCGCTCGCGTGTTTCGCCGTCATCTGGCTGAGCGCCGCGCTGTGGTTCTTCACCCGGTCCGGCCTTCCCCTCACGTGAGATCGGAGTAGCCGTGTCGCTCGACGACGTCAGCCGCCGGTCGGTGCTGCGCGGCTGCGCGCTCGCCGCCGCCGGCGGGGTCGCCGGGTTCCTCGTCGCCCGGCGAAGCGATGCGGCCGGTGCCAGGCCCGCGACGGCCGCGGCCAACGGATACGGCCCGGCGGCGTCCACACCGGCCGGCAACAACGTGCTGACCACGGTCTCGGCGGTTCCCGCCGGCGGCGGCGTCGTACTCGGTAAGTCCGGCGTGGTCGTCACCAAGGACGCCGGCGGGGCGGTTCACGCCTTCTCCGCCACCTGCACCCACCAGGGGTGCACGGTGTCCTCGGTCTCCGGCGGCACGATCAACTGCCCCTGCCATGGCAGCCGGTTCGACGCGGACACCGGAGCGGTCGTCCAGGGCCCGGCCACCCGCCCGCTGCCGACCGTGGCCGTAACGGTGCAGGGCGACCAGATTGTCCGGGGGTGAACAGTTCGTGAAGCGCCTTCATGTATTGCCGACCGTTTTGTGGATCCTCGCCGCGGGGTTCGCGCTCGGGGCCTTGATCGCTTTGTCCTGAAAGCCCGTCCTGGTTGCCCTTGGCCTTTTCTCAGGTTCGAGGCCTTGTATTCCGAGATACCTGGGTAACCCGTCACCGGCGATCCGTCGGATCGTTGGTCAAGCCGGGGACAGCTAGAAGGGCAATCCTTGTCGACCGTTGCGCATCACCGGCTTCCCGGGCCGCTCGCCATCGCCCGGCATGCACTGCCCAACGTGGTCGTCTCCACGCTGGTGCCGACGGCCCTGTTCTATGTCGGCTGGTACACCGAAGGTCGCTCCGCAGCCTTTGCCCTCGCGCTCGGCTGGACGCTGACCCTCGTCGGCTGGCGTTCGATCCGCCGGCAGCGGATCCCCGCGCTTCTGATTCTGACGACGGTCCTGCTTGTTCTTCGTACGACGCTCGCTCTCATGAGTGGCAGCACCCGCGTCTACTTCATGCAACCAGTCGTCACGCTGACCGTCATGAGCATGCTGTTCCTGGTCTCGGTGGCTGCCGGCCGGCCGCTGATCACCAAGCTGGCCGCGGATGTGTTCCCGCTGCCCGCCGAGATAGCCGAGAGCGCCGAGGTGCAGCAGCACTTCCGCAAGCTGAGCTTCCTGTGGGCAGGCGTCTACTTCGTCAACGCAGCGGTCACGCTGCTGCTGCTGCTCAACCTTCCGGTGAGCGCGTTCGTCGCCACCCACAGCTTCGTCGGCCTGGCGATCATGTGGTCCGGGGTGGCACTGACGATCTACGTCTCGCGACCGGTGTTGCAGCGCGCGGGCATGAGCCGCGCGCCGGTCGCCGTCGCGGCCTGACGCTTCGCGTCAGCGCTTGGCCAGCTCCGCGCTGGTGAACGCGGCCTCCTGCTCGAGCGCCTTGAGACCGTTGTCGACGGCGAACTTCTCGAGCTTGCCGCCGAGCAGCGGGATCGACACCTTGACCTCGGCCTCGACGTCCTGGCGGGTGCCCTCGCCGTCCGGGCTCAGCGTCACCGTGCCGTCGATGCGCGACGGCACGCCCTGCACCTCGACCTTGTAACGGCAGACCCGTCGACCTTGGCCGTCCGCCGGTCCCCACTTGTCGGTCTGGACGACGGTGTTGGTGGGCTGCATGACCCTCTTGGCGAACCCAGGGAGGTCGACTGTGAGCTTGCGCCGGCTGACGACGGTCGGACCGTCCTCGCGCTGGTCGGAGTCGATCTGGACGTCGGTCGCTCCGGCGTCGGCGTACTTGCGCGCGCAGAAGTCCCGGTCGCTCATCAACGCGAAGACCGTTTCGACATCTGCGTCGAAGTGGTGCGTGACCTTCATCCGCATGAGACCCCCTGTTGAGTGAGACGAAATCCGGCATCCGGGCCGGTCTAATCGCCGGATTTCGTCGCACTCAACCCTGTGTCGGTTGCGGCGTGGCGGGCGAGGCGGCGTACGAAGCTGCCGATCGTCGAGAGCAGGAACAGTCGCAGCGCACCGCCGGTGCCGGGCAGCTTCGGCGTGAACGAGCCCGACCATTCGATGCGCGTACCGGTGCCGTCCGGGGTGAGGCGCACATCTGCGCGATAGTCGCGCACCGGCAGCCCGGCGAGGATCGTGTAGGCAAGGTGCCCAGGCGGGTCGTAGGCAACGATCTCCTCGCGGCTGCCGATGCGCTTCATCCCGAGCGCACGGATGGCGCCGACGCCGCCAGGTGCCGGTGTGCCCTCGCGTTCCCACCAGGACTTCACGACCATCGGTCCAGCCCACCGCGACCAGCCGGCACCGTCGGCGAGGACCTCGAACACGCGCTCCGGAGGCGCGGCCGAGTGGCCGACGACCTCGTACGACGCTCGGGTCACCATCCGCGGAACTCCGGATCGCGGCGTTCGACGAAGGCTTTCACGCCTTCCTGCGCATCCGTGGTCGTCATGACGAGCTCCTGTCCCCACGCTTCTTCGACGAGTGCGCTGTCGCGATCGAGATCGAGGGCGCGGTTGACGAGCCGCTTGGTGATGCCGAGAGTGCGCGTCGGCCCAGTGGCGAGCCGCGCCGCGAGCTCGCCCGCACGTGCCTGCAGGTCAGACGCCGGGACCACCTCGCCGACCAACCCCAGTCGCAACGCCTCGGCGGCCGGCACATCGTCGCCGAAGAGATAGAGCCGCTTCGCTACGTGCGGTCCGACGAGGCGGGTGAGCAGATATGCCCCGGCAGCGTCGGGGGCAATGCCGCGTCGTACGAAGACGGGCACCAGCTTCGCCGTATCGGCCATGACTACGACGTCGCATGCCAGCGCGAGATGCATGCCCGCGCCCGCCGCAGTGCCGTTGACCGCAGCGACTACCGGCTTCTCGCAGTCGAGAACCGCGGTGA
>DATBDO010000049.1:0-2191 GCA_036269855.1 Mycobacteriales bacterium | reverse complement strand
AGCAGCCATGCGGCCGCGGTGACCTCGGCGTGCCGACCCTCTCGCTGGGCGAGGACGACGGCCCGCTCGAGATCGGGGACGGCCGTGGCCGGCGGCCCGTGGAAAACGGCGCGCTCCCCCGCGGCGAGCAGAGTCGCCAGGTCGCCGTCCACGCGTCGCCTCCTGACCAGCGCCGCCGCGGCGCGACTCCGGCGGGCGCAGACTAACGGAGGAGGACCCAGCGGCGCCCGGCGAAGGACAGGACGAGGACAGCAAGCGCGACAGCCACCGCGTCGCCGCGTGACACGCGCGAGCGGATGTCGTCGGACGCGGTCATCGGGAACGCGGTGGGGTCCGGCTGGGCTGGTGCGCGGGTCGCGCGACCGTCGGTTGTTGCCGCACATGCAGGCGCGGGCGGGCCGGCACGTAGTGCCGGCTGACCGAACCGTCGTCGCCATAGACGTCGACGAAGTCGAACGTGTTCCACGCGCGGGACCCGCTCAGCACCACCCAGACGCCGACGAAACGGTAGGCCCCGCTGAGAATGTTGGCCCGGTGCTCCGGAGAGTTCATGTAAGCGCCGAACAATCCGTCGGGGTCATCCGCGGAGCCAACGCCGACGTTCTCTCCATACGTGCGCCAGCTGTGGCTTCCGTGCGTCGCCAGCTGGTGCGCCAGCTGCGGGTTGTGCGCCAGGATGCGCGCGCCGGCTAGATGCTGCGTCCACGCTGCCGCGACACTTTCGGTTCCAGGTGCCAGCGCGAGGTCCTCCAGCCCGTGCTGTTCGCGGACGCCGTTGACGAGGGCGAGCAGCCGCAGCGCGTAGGACGTGCTGGTGTACGACGATGCCTGCGCCCCGGCGGTGGTCGCGAGCGCTATCGCGACGAGCACTCCGGCGACCATCGCGGTGACGACGGATCGGGCTGACGGTGCTTGGCGGCGCATCGACGTCTCCGGGGGAAGAGACCGAATGATGACTACCGGTGCTGTAACCCGTTTGGCCTAGTCCGCAACGTCCGGGCGTCGACTTTCTGAACTTTCTTCTGTCGCAAAACTCGTTAAACAGCAACGAAAACGGACAACCGGACCTGCCCTTTCGGGCCAGGTCCGGTTGTCGGTGAGCGAAACGTCAGTGCGCGTGGCCGTGTCCGTGGCCGTGACCGGCCTCCGGCTCCTGCTCCGCCGGCTTGTCCGCGACGATCGTCTCGGTCGTCAACAACATGCCGGCGATCGAGGCGGCGTTGCGGACGGCGGAACGCGTGACCTTGACCGGGTCGATGACGCCGGCCTTGAGCAGGTCGACGTACTGTCCGGTCGCGGCATTGAGGCCCTGACCGGCCGGCAGCTCCTTGACCTTCGCCACGACGACGTAACCCTCGAGACCGGCGTTCTGCGCGATCCAGCGCAGCGGTTCGACAAGTGCGCTCCGGACGATGTTGACTCCGGTCGCCTCGTCCCCGGACAGGCCGCAGTCGCCGTCGAGTGAACTGATGGCGGAGACCAGCGCGGCGCCGCCACCGGGCACGATGCCTTCCTCGATCGCCGCGCGCGTCGCGGAGATGGCGTCCTCGAGCCGGTGCTTCTTCTCCTTGAGCTCGACCTCGGTGGCCGCACCCACGCGGATGACGCCGACACCGCCCGAAAGCTTGGCGAGCCGCTCTTGCAGCTTCTCGCGGTCCCAGTCGGAGTCGGTGCTCTCGATCTCGGCCCGGATCTGCCGGATGCGATCGGCGATCGCAGCAGCTTCGCCGGCACCGTCGACCAGCGTCGTCGAGTCCTTGGTGACGGTCACCCGTCGGGCCTTGCCCAGCACCTCGAGGCCGATCGTCGACAGCGACAGGCCGACCTCTTCCGCGACGACCTCGGCGCCGGTGAGGACGGCAATGTCCTGCAGCGTCGCCTTGCGCCGGTCGCCGAAACCCGGCGCCTTGACGGCGACCGCCGTGAAGGTGCCGCGGATCTTGTTGACGACCAGCGTCGACAACGCCTCACCGTCGACGTCCTCGGCGATGACCAGCAACGGCTTGCCGGTCTGCACGACCTTTTCCAGCAACGGCAACAGATCCGCGACCGCGGAGATCTTGCCCTGGTGGATGAGGATCTGGGGGTCGTCGAGGACCGCTTCCATCCGCTCCGGGTCGGTGACGAAGTAGGGCGAGATGTAGCCCTTGTCGAACTGCATGCCCTCGGTGAACTCGAGCTCGAGCCCCAT
>DATBDO010000048.1:0-6451 GCA_036269855.1 Mycobacteriales bacterium | reverse complement strand
CACGCGACCATGTCGCTCTCGAGCGCCCCGCCACATGCGCTGCAGTGCAGGCCGCTCGACGAGTCGACCTGCGTGACTCGCAGCACTTCTTCGAACGTCGTGAGTCCGGCGTTGGCCTTGCCGATGGCGCACGCCCGCAAGGTCTGCATGCCTTCCGCGAGAGCGGCAGCCGCGACCGCGCCCTCGTTCGGTGTCGACATCAGAACTGCGCGCATGTTTGCCGTGACCGGCAGCACCTCGAAGATGCCCAGCCGACCCTTGTAGCCGGTGCCTGCGCACTCGTTGCAGCCCGCGCCGCGGCGAGGAGAAGCGCTCGCGAGGTTGCTCTCGTTGATGCCGAGCGTCGCGAGGATCCGAGCCGGCGGCGTGTAGGACTCGGCGCACGAGTCGCAGACCCGTCGCATCAGCCGCTGCGCCACCACGAGGTTCAGTGACGACGCGACCAGGAACGGCTCGACGCCCATGTCGACGAGACGCGTCAACGCAGCCGGCGCGCTGTTGGTGTGCAGCGTCGTCAACACCAAGTGGCCGGTCAGCGAAGCTTCGAGCGCGAGCTTTGCGGTCTCGCTGTCACGGACCTCACCGACGAGAACAACGTCGGGGTCCTGGCGAAGCACCGACCGCAGTCCGCGCGAGAACGTCATCCCGGAACGCTCGTGCACCTGCACCTGCGTGATGCCGGTGACGCCCATCTCGACCGGGTCCTCGAGCGTCACGATGTTGCGGTCCGGAGTCTTGATGTGCTGGATCGCGCTGTAGAGCGTGCTCGTCTTACCGGAACCGGTCGGACCCGTGATGAGGATCAGACCCTGCGGCGAGACCAGCGTCCCGAGCAAAGACTCGAGCTGCTTGTCGCCCATTCCGATCTTTGTCAGCGGCGGAACCGCGTCGGCGCGCGAGAGCAGCCGGATGACGATTTTCTCGCCGTGGATGTTCGGCAAGGTGCTGACGCGGGCGTCGAGCAACGAGCCTTCGATCTGCAGCCGGGTGCGACCGTCCTGCGGCACGCGCCGCTCGGCGATGTCGAGGTTGGCCATCACCTTGATGCGGCTGATGATGCCGGCGGCCGCAGAGCGCGGGGCGGTCATCACGTCGCGGAGCAATCCGTCGACGCGGTAACGGACGCGCACCTGTGTTTGCTGCGGCTCGACGTGGATGTCACTGGCGCGGGCGCGGACGGCGTCCGCAAGGATCGAGTTGACCAGCCGAACGGTCGGGGCGTCGCCAAACGACGACTCGTCGTCGGCGGCCTCGTCGCTGCCCTCGTCGATCTCCTCGAGCATGCTGGCGACGTCGGCGTTGTCCTCCGACAGCGACCAGATGCGAGCGATCAGGTCGCGAATCTGCGTCGAGCTCGCGACGACGATGCGCAGGTCGTTGATGCCGGCGTAGAGCTTGACGTCGTCGATCGCGAGGACGTTCGTCGGGTCGGCGCACGCAAGCGTGACCTGTCCGCTGCCGTCACGCGCGATCGGTACGACGAGGTGGCGCTCGGCCACCGCACGGGGGAGCAGCCGGGCGACATCGGTCTGCATCGACACGCTGCCGAGGTCGACGATCTCGAGGGACAGCGCGCCGGCAAGCGCGCTGGCGATCTGCCGCTCGGAGGCGAAGCCCATGTCGACCAGCACCTGGCCGAGCCGCACCCGGCGGCGCTCGCGCGCCGCCTCACGCTGGGCCTCGAGTGCGGCCTCGAGCTGCTGCTCGGTGACCGCACCCTGCTCAACCAGGACCTCGCCCAGGCGTCGCCGGGCCGTGCGTGTCGTCGGAGGAGAGCTCACGTCTCTCTCATCGGGCAGAGATTCACCCATATTGAGTAGTCCGTTAGGACCGGTTAGCCGAATGTCCCTGTTCCGACTCCTCCTCGACCGAGCGTGGCGTCAGCTCCTCGAGCAGTCGCTGGAGCTCGCCGCGCAGGTAGTCCCGGGTGGCGACCTCACCGAGCGCAACCCGCATTGCGGCGATTTCCCGGGCCAGATACTCGGTGTCGGCGATCGACCGCTCGTTGAGCGCCCGGTCGTGCTCGTACTGCACCCGGTCGCGGTCCGTCTGCCGGTTCTGGGCGAGCAGGATCAGCGGGGCGGCGTAGGACGCCTGCAGCGACAGCAGCAACGTCATGAGCGTGAAGTTCTTGCGCCGCGGGTCGAACTGCAGGTGGGGTGGCGCGACCAGGTTCCACAGCAGCCAGGCCGCGATGAAGAACGTCATGTAGCCGATGAACCGCCAGGTGCCGAGGAACCGGGCGACCCGCTCGGACAGGCGACCGAACGTCTCCGGGTCGTAGCGCGGCATCTGGATGCCGGGACGGACGTCGCGCGGCTGGTCCAGCCGTGGGCGCGCCCGCCCTTCACGCGCCATGGGCAGCCTCCCCGGCCGGCCGCTCGCGCCAGTCCTCCGGCAGCAGGTGGTCGAGAACGTCGTCGACCGTGACGGCGCCGAGCAGGTGGTCCGCGTCGTCGACGATCGGCACCGCGACCAGGTTGTAGGTCGCGAGGTAGGCCGTCACCTCGGGCAGCGGCACGTCCGGACCGAGCGGGTCGATGTCGGAGTCGGCGATGCCGGAGACGAGCGTGCTGGGCGGCTCGCGCAGCATGCGCTGGATGTGCGCGATGCCGAGGAACTTGCCGGTGGGAGTGTCGGTCGGCGGCCGGCACACGTAGACCTGCGCGGCCAGTGCCGGCGTGAGCTCGGGATCGCGGACCCGCGCGAGTGCCTCGGCGACGGTGGCGTCCGGCGGCAGGATCACCGGCTCCGACGTCATCATGCCGCCGGCGGTGTCCTCGCTGTAGGTGAGCAGCCGTCGTACCGGATCGGCCTCGTCGGGCTCCATCAGCGCGAGCAACCGCTCCTGCTCGTCCGCGGGCAGCTCGGCCAGCAGGTCGGCCGCGTCGTCCGGCGCCATCGCCTCGAGGACGTCGGCAGCGCGCTCCACGGCGAGCTTGGCGAGGATCTCGACCTGGTCGTCCTCCGGCAGCTCCTCGAGGACGTCGGCGAGCCGCTCGTCGTCAAGAGCGGCCGCGACCTCGGCGCGCCGCTTCTCCGACAACTCGTGCATGACATGGGCGAGGTCGGCGGCGCGGAGCTGGTCGAAGGCCGCGAGCAGGTTGGCTGCGCCCTGCGCCTCCTCGGGCTGGGAGAAGCCGGTGACCTGGTCCCAGTCGAGCGTCTGCAGCTGACCGCGCCGGCGGAACCCGCCGGGATGAGTGCGTACGGCGACCCTCGTGATGAACCAGTCGCGGGTGCGCGCCTGGTCCATGGCGACATCGACCACGGTCACCGGCGTACCGTCCTCGACGATGTTGACCTTGCGGTCGAGAAGCTCGGTGAGCACCAGCGTCTCGCCCTGGCGGCGTTCGAACCGGCGCAGGTTGATGCGGCCGCGCACGATCACCGCGTCGGCGTCGATGCTCGTGACCTGTCCGATCGGGACGAAGACGCGGCGACGGGGCTGTACCTCGACCACGAGCCCCAGCACGCGCGGTGGCTGCGCGCCCGTCCGCAGCAAGGTCACCGCATCGCGGACGCGCCCGACCTGGTCGCCGTTGGGATCCAGGACGGTCAATCCGGCCAATCGGGCGAGAAAGACACGGGTTGCCGTACCGCTCGCCATGCTGCGGAGGTTACCGCCGTACGGCGCCGGTTCCGTGGCGACGAGCCGGTAGGGTCCGCCCTCGTGATGAGCTCTCGTCGACGCCTGGGCGCGCTGTTCGCGCCAGTCCTCGCGATCCTCCTGGTCGCCGGCTGCGGGGGCGGGTCGAAGAGCAACGGCATCGAGAAGCTCAGCGCCGACAAGGCGCTCGCCAAGGTCAAGGCCGCGGCCGCCGACGTGCAGTCCGTCCACGTCAAGGGCGCAATCAACCAGTCCGGTCAGTCGCTGACCCTCGAGCTGTTCGTCAGCTCGGACGCCGCCCAGGGCAAGATCGGGCTCGGCGGCGGGACGATGGACCTGCGCCTGGTCAACGGCGTCACCTATTTCCGTGGCGACAGCAAGGTCTTCGCCGCGTTCGGTGCCAACGCCGCGCAGGCAAGCGTCGCGGCCAACCGCTGGATCAAGGACACCGGTTCCAACGGCCCGGCGTCCGCCTTCGCGGCGTTCCTCGACACCAAGAAGCTCTTCGACCAGCTGCTCACACCGCAAGGGTCGATCACGACCGGCGGCAGCGCGACGGTCAACGGGCAGAAAGCGCTCATCCTCGTCGACAACTCGGCGAGCGGCGGCAAGCTCTACGTCGCCGAGAACGGCGCGGCGCTGCCGCTGCGGATCGAGCGCACCGGGAGTAGCGGCGGGCGGGTGGACTTCACCGATTACAACGCCGACGTCAACGTCGACGTGCCGGCCGGTGCCGTCGACCTGTCGCAACTGAGCGGCGGCTGATGCTCGACGCGCCGCTGCTCGACTACTGGGTCGTCGACGTCTTTGCCGATCGGTCGTTCGCCGGCAACCCGCTCGCCGTCGTGCTCGACGGCGATGACCTCTCGACCGAGCAGATGCAGGCGCTGGCGGCCGAGTTCAACTTGTCCGAGACGACGTTTCCGGTGCGTCCGGTCGACGCTTCCGCGAACTATCGGCTGCGTATCTTCACGCCCGCCCTGGAGCTGCCGTTCGCCGGCCACCCCTCCGTCGGCACCGCGTGGCTGATGCATCAGCTCGGCCGGGTCGGCGCCGGCCGGATCGTGCAGGAGTGCGGCGCCGGACTGCTGCCACTCGACATCGGTCCGGACCGGGTCGCGCTGACCGGCGGCGAGCCGACCGTGGGTGAGCCGGTCGATCCGGCGCTGTTGCTCGCCGCGGTCGGCCTGGACGCTGCCGACCTCACCGGCGCGGACGCCCGCTGGGCCGGGACGGGGCTCAACTGGGCGTTCCTGTCCGTCATCGACGAAGCGGTCGCTCGAGCCCGGCCCAACCTCGATCGGCTCGCCGAGGTGTCGGCCAGCGGCCCGGACCGGGCGGGCGTGGCCGTGCTCGGCTGGACGGACGGCCGGGCTCACGTGCGAGTGTTCGCGGGTGGGTTCGGAGTGCCCGAGGACCCGGCGACCGGGTCGGCCGGGCTGGCCTTGGGCGCCTGGCTCGTCGCGTCCGGACTGCTTTCCGCGGACGGGGAGTCGTCGTACGAGATCGCGCAAGGGCTCGAGATGGGTCGGCCGTCCCGGCTCAGCGGGGTCGTGATCGCCGAGGCCGGACGCGCCGTTCAGTGCCGGGTCAGCGGCTCGGTGACGGCGGTGGCTCGAGGTCAGATCGCCGTCCCCTAGCTGGCCTTGCTAGTGCCCGCCGCGGTTGCGGGCCGGTCGACCGCGCAGGTGCCACGGGCGCGGCACCCGGCTGCGAGCCGGTGTCGGCGGCGGCGCGGCCGCGTGTGACTCCGTGCTGGGGTCGCCCGCGGTCTCGATCACGGTGCCGGTCGGCCGCAGCTGCCACAGAGTGCATTCATTGGCCCAGCGCTGCGGCACGGCTTCTCCGTCGGGCAGGTTGAGCCGCTTCGCGACCAGTGCGGGGACGAGTGCGTCCCACTCCTCGCTGCCGGCCGGAACCCGGGCGACCGACACCTCGAACGTCAGGAGCCGGGAGTTGCCGTCCTTGCCGCGAGCGGTGACGATCGCACGCGGCCCGGCACCGTCACCGTCACTATCCGGCGCCGGCAGCTCGTCGATGCCACCGGGAGCCGGTTGCTCCAGCCCGCCGGTCAACACGTAGACGGCGCCGTCCTGCCAGACGTGCCACACGGGCTGTTCGCGTCCGGGTCCGACGCCGCGGGCGAGGCCGGTCGCGCGCACCCAGATGAGGCCGGACTTCTTCGCCGCGTCCTCGATGAGCGCGTCCGGCGCGACGGCGTCCATGGGCGAGACTCTACGAGTGACAGGCGGCGGACGTGCGCCGGCGCTCGCGGTGCCGCCGACATCCGACATCGCCGTCATGGTGATTGCAATCGCCGCGGTGTCGACCTCGGGACCGATCATCGCCGCGACGGCCGCGCCTGCACTGGCGATCGCGTTCTGGCGTAATGCCATGGCCTCCGGCGTGCTCGTCCCGCTGACTGCGCTGACCAGACGGGCCGAGCTCGCGGCGATGTCCGGACGCGATCGCCTGCTGGGTGTCGTCGCCGGCGTCCTGCTGGCCGCGCACTTCGCCACCTGGGTGCCGAGTCTCACCTACACAAGCGTGTCGTCAGCGACTGCTCTCGTCGCAACGCAACCGATCTGGGCGGCCCTGCTCGCCCGTCACAGCGGTCATCACGTTCCGGCCCGGGCGTGGGCGGGCATCGTCGTCGCCGTGCTCGGCGCCGGGTTGGTGACCGGTGTCGACGTGACCGTGTCCGGTCGTGCACTCGCCGGTGATGCGCTGGCAATTGCCGGCGGTGCGTTCGCAGCTGCATACGTCGTTGCCGGCAACCGGGTGCGGCAGAGCGTGTCGACCACGACCTACACGACAGTCTGCTACCTGACGACCGCTGTG
>DATBDO010000047.1:0-1967 GCA_036269855.1 Mycobacteriales bacterium | reverse complement strand
CTCGTCGAGGACGTACACGCCGCCCTACTCGGCCATGTGAGTGGCCAGCTTGAGCCGCTGCCGCTCGCCGCCGGAAAGCGTGGTGAGCGGCTGGCCAAGGCTGAGGTAGCCGAGACCGACGTCGGCCAGGTGGGTCAGGATCCTGTGCGCCGCCGGCGTCTTGGTATCGCCGGCGCCGAAGAATTCGCCGGCGTCGGTGACCGACATGGCGAGCACCTCGCTGATGTCCTTGCCGCCGAAGGTGTAGTCGAGCACCTCGGCCTGGAAGCGCTTGCCCTCGCACTCCTCGCAGGGGGTGGCGACGCCGGCCATCATCGCCAGGTCGGTGTATATGACGCCGGCGCCGTTGCAGGTCGGGCAGGCGCCCTCGGAGTTGGCACTGAACAGCGCCGGCTTCACGCCGTTGGCCTTCGCAAACGCCTTGCGGATCGGGTCGAGCAGTCCGGTGTAGGTCGCCGGGTTGCTGCGTCGCGAGCCCTTGATCGCTGCCTGGTCGACCGACACCACCCCGTCCCGGCCTGATACCGAGCCGCGGATCAGTGAGGTCTTTCCCGACCCGGCCACACCGGTCACGACCACCAGCCCGCCGAGCGGGATGTCGACGTCGACGTCCTGCAGGTTGTGGGTGCTGGCGCCGCGCACCTGCAGCTCACCCGACGGCGTCCGCACCGACGGCTTCAGGGAGGCGCGGTCGTCCAGGTGCCGCCCGGTGAGCGTGCCACTGGTCCGCAGCCCGTCGACGGTGCCCTCGAACACCACCTCACCGCCCGCCGTACCGGCGCCGGGGCCGAGGTCGACCACGCGGTCCGCGATCGCGATCGTCAACGGCTTGTGCTCCACGACGAGCACCGTGTTGCCCTTGTCCCGCAGCCGCAGCAGCAGCTCGTTCATCCGGTGGATGTCATGAGGGTGCAGGCCGATGGTGGGCTCGTCGAAGACGTAGGTGACGTCGGTGAGCGACGAGCCGAGGTGGCGGATCATCTTGACGCGCTGTGCCTCGCCGCCCGACAGCGTGCCCGACGGCCGGTCGAGCGACAGGTAGCCCAGCCCGATCTGCACGAAGGAGTCGAGGGTCTGCTCCAGCGTGGCGAGCAGCGGCGCCACCGACGGCTCGTCCAGGCCGCCGACCCACTCGGCCAGGTCGCTGATCTGCATCGCACAGGCATCCGCGATGGTGCTTCCGCCGATCTTCGACGATCGCGCCCCCTCGCTGAGCCGCGTGCCGTCGCACTCGGGGCACGTGGTGCGGGTGACCGCCCGCTCCACGAACGCCCGGATGTGCGGCTGCAGGGCGTCGACGTCCTTCGACAGCATCGACTTCCGGATCTTCGGGATCAGCCCCTCGTACGTCAGGTTGATGCCATCGACCTTGATCTTCGTCGGCTCCTTGTGGAGGAGGTCGTCGAGCTCGCGCTTGGTGAACTTGCTTACCGGCTTGTCCGGGTCGAAGAAGCCGCAGCCGCCGAAGATGCGGCCGTACCAGCCGTCCATGCTGTAGCCGGGGATCGTGATCGCACCCTCGTTGAGTGATTTGCTGTCGTCGTACAGCTGCGACAGGTCGAAGTCTGAGACTGTGCCCATGCCCTCGCAGCGCGGACACATGCCGCCGGTGCGGTTGAAGGTCGCCCGCACGGTCTTCTTGGATCCGCGTTCGATCGTGATCCCACCGCTCGCCTTGACCGACGGGACGTTGAAGGCGAACGCGCTGGGCGAGCCGACGTACGGCCGCCCGAGTCGGCTAAAGAGAATGCGCAGCATCGCGTTGGCATCGGTGGCGGTGCCGACCGTGGATCGGGCGTCGGCGCCCAGCCGCTGCTGGTCGACGATGATCGCGGTCGTCAGCCCGTCGAGTACGTCGACCTCGGGCCGCGCCAGCGTCGGCATGAAGCCCTGCACGAAGGCGCTGTAGGTCTCGTTGATCAGCCGCTGCGACTCCGCGGCGATCGTGCCGAACACCAGCGAGCTCT
>DATBDO010000046.1:0-9664 GCA_036269855.1 Mycobacteriales bacterium | reverse complement strand
CGCATCGTGTAGATGTACTGCGCCATGCCGTCCAGACTACGGAGGTCACGCAGCAGGCGCCGCTACCTCTGCCGGCTCCTGGGCCTGCTCCGGTACGACGGGGAGCTCGCGCGACGGCCGGACGAGATCGGTGACGTAACGGCTCAGGTCCGGCCCGACACTGTTGGCATCGATCTCGTAGGCCTGTCGACGACCGCCACCGTTGGTCGTGTCGTCGTACTCGGAGAACCGCAGCCGCCCGTAGACGAGGACGGTGTCGCCCTTCCGTAGCGACCGCATGACGTTGTCACCGAGATGCCGCCAGCAGGTGACGTTCATGAAGCAGGGATCGGTGTCGACGTACTCCCGCGACGTCGGGTCGAACCGCCGCCCATTGGAGGCGATCCGGAACTTGGTGACCTTCAGGCCGCTTGCCGCAACCTGCTGGCGAGGGTCCGCGACCAGGTTGCCGCGCATCATGAGATAGGTGTCCACGGGGGGCTCCTTCCGGTGGGGTCGAGCCAGCATCGATGCCGCAGCACCCGGAGCGGCGCCGGAGCAAGGGACCTGTGGACGCCACCCAGGCCTGTGGACCTCCGCCCGGTGCGAGAGGCTGCCCGCCATGGATGACTTCAAGGGGCGGACCGCGCTCGTCACCGGCGCGACACGTGGCATCGGTTTCGGCATCGCCGAGGAGCTCGTCGCGCGGGGCGCCAATGTCTGCATCACCGCACGCAAGCCGGATGAGCTGGCAGAAGCGGTGAAGAGCCTTGACCCCGACGGGAGCGGCCGCGCGATCGCCGCGCGTGGCAGCGCCGACGACCCCGACCACCAGCGGGCCGCGGTCGAGGAGACGGTCAGCACCTTCGGCCGGCTCGACATCCTCGTCAACAACGCGGCGGTCAACCCGCAGTACGGGCCGCTCATGGACGCCGACATCGGCGCGGTTCGCAAGGTCTTCGAGGTCAACGTCATCGCCGTACTGGCCTGGTCGCAGCGGGCATGGGAGGCCTCGATGCGCGAGCACGGCGGATCGATCCTCAACGTCGCGTCCGTCGGCGGCCTGCGCGCCGGGTCGCCGATCGGCGCTTACAACGCGAGCAAGGCTGCGCTCATCCACCTCACCCGCCAGCTCGCGGTCGAGATGTCGCCGGGCGTGCGTGTCAACGGCATCGCCCCTGCCGTCGTCAAGACGAAATTCGCTCGCGCGCTCTATGAGGGTCGCGAGGAGGAGGTCGCCTCGCATTACCCGTTGAAGCGGCTCGGCCGTCCGGAGGACACCGCCAAGCTTGCTGCGTTCCTGCTCTCCGATGACGCCTCGTGGATCACCGGTGAGACAGTCACGATCGACGGCGGCATCACCGTCGGCGGCGGAGTCTGACCCATGTCCGCCGACCAGCCCGTCGCTCTCGTCACGGGTTCGACCTCGGGCATCGGCGAGGCCGTCGTACGACGCCTGGCCGGTGACGGTTATCGCGTCGTCGTCAACTCCGTGACCTCCGTGGATGCCGGCGCGAAGCTCGTCGCCGAGCTGGGTGACGACGTCGCCCGCTACGTACAGGGTGACATCGCGGTCGAGGCCGACGTGCAGCGATTGGTGGCCGAGACGATCAACGGGTTCGGTCGGCTCGACGTTCTCGTCAACAACGCCGGCACGACGCAAGTGATCCCGCACGGCGACTTCGAGAGCGCGACCCCGGATGTCTTCCGTCGGCTGTTCGACGTCAACGTCATCGGCACGTGGCAGCTGACCGTCGCCGCGATGCCACAGCTGCGCGAGGCACACGGCTGCGTCGTCAACGTGTCCTCACTGGCGGGGGTGCGGCCCGTCGGATCGTCGATCCCCTATGCCGTCAGCAAGGCAGCGCTCAACCACCTGACCCGGCTGCTGGCCAACGTCGTCGGGCCAGAGGTGCGGGTCAACGCCGTCGCCCCGGGCCTGGTCGACACACCCTGGACTGCTGACTGGCACGACGTCCGCGCGGTCGTCCACGCGATGGCGCCGTTGCAGGCGTCGGCCCAGCCCGACGACGTCGTCGAGGTCGTGTTGTCGCAGATCCGGTCGCGCTACGTCACGGGCGAGGTCTGGGTCGTCGACGGCGGTTTCCAGCTCCGCTGATCACCCCGCGTGGCGCAGGATGTAGTCGCGCCAGCCGCGCTGGTCGACGGCCTCCAGCCAGATCGGGTCGCCGGGCGGACGTTCGACCGCGTTGATCGCGATCGAGTCAGGGCCGGTCGGGTGGGCGAGGTCGAGCAGCAGGGACAGCGGGATGCCGTCGGCGAGCAGCTGCATGACGGGGGAATTCGTCACGGTGGTCTCCTGTGGGCGAGAAACCGAATTACACTGATGTAATTCGGCACGCCTACACGGTTACTTGAGCCCCTTGCCCGGAAATTTGAGCGGGGAGCTGATCGATCTGCTCCGGCTTCGAGACCGGGGCGATCGCGAGGGCCCGGTCGAGGATCGGCCGGCAACGCAACCGCTGCCCGATCTCGCGCGCCTCGGTGGCTGCGTCGATCGCCTGGTCGCGCTCGCCGAGCGCGAGTTGGTACTCCGCCCGGTCGAGCAGGGCCAGCCCCAAGTGGTACGGCGACACCCACGCCCGCGTCGCTGCCACGGCGGCCTCGAACGCGATTCCGGCTTCCGGGTCTTCCTGGGCCGCGAGCAGCTTGGCGTGCAGCCGACCGCGTTCGAGCAGCTGCACGTCGGCCAGGTGCCCGACGGGGTAGCCGTCTATCCATGCCAGCAACTTGGTCGCTTCTTCCCGATCACCACTTGCCAGGCTCGCTTCAGCGGCGATCGACCAGGACCAGCGAATGGCTTCGTGCGAACAACCGAGCTGGTCCGTCAGCGCGAGGGTGCGCAGGGCAGCTGCCAGCGCCTCGTTGTGCTCGTCGCGAGCAAACGCGACGATGGCCTCAGTCGTCGAGAGCAGCGCCTGGAACTGCGCGTCTTCGGGTCGCGCGTCTTCGATGATCCGAGCGACCAGCTCGTCAAGACCGTCGGTCTCGCCCCGCAGCCCCTGCAGGAGCGCCAGGCTGTAAGCGAACATCGGGTGTACGTCGTCCGCATCCAAGCTCGCCTGCAGCTCCCGCTCGGCCTCGTCCCACTCCCCCGTGAGCAGCAAACCTTGGACGAGGTTGGAGACCGCGGTCGGGACCAGGAAGGCGTTCCCGACTCGCCTCCCGTGAACGACAGCTGTGCGCGCGGCGTCGATCGCGCCGTGCGGGTCGGTCTCGACGAGCTTGTCGGCGAGGTTGAGCGCAGCCGCGACGTAGTTGCGGTGGTCCTGCGCCGCTTCCGCCCGGCGAAATGCCTCCCGCATGAGAGCGATCGCTTCGATCCGCTGCGCGTGCCAGCTCGCGCACATGCCCGCCGTGATGAGCAGCCGGGACAGTGCCCGGTCATCCATCCGGATCTCCTGGGCGCGAGCGAGCGCCTCGTGCGCGAGCGCCTGCGACTCGGGATTGCCGGCGTAGAGCTCCGCCATGGCGAGCTCGTCGAGCGCCACGACGACATCCTGGCTGACCTCTCCGGCCAACTCGTCCCGGACTTGGCGCAGCACCCGACGTGCCTCTTCCAGCCGGCCATCTCGACGGAGCGCGGCGCCCATGCTCGTCCGTGCGCGTGCGGCGCCGTGGACGTCGCCGCTTCGCTCGAAGAGGAGCACTGCATGCTCGGCGAGTCGCAGTGCTTCCGTCTGGTCACCGGAAGACCCGGCCATGGAACCGGCACGTTCGAGCAAATCGGCGGCGATCCTGTCGGCGTCGGCCGTTCCTACTTGCTCGTGGAGTTTGGCGGCCCGAGCGAAGACTGCGGCGGCGGTGGCGGGAGCGCCCGTGCGTTCGGCTCGTTCACCAGCGCGGATCAGCGCGATGCTCGCGCGCTCGCGGATCTGGTCGACGTCGTTGTCGTCGGGCACGGCGTCCAACGCATCCAGCAGGTGAGTGGCGATGACCTCGCTCACTTCTTCGCCGCCGTCCGCGAATGTGCGAGCCAGGTGGTCGGCCACGGTGAGATGACGGGTCTTCCGTTCTCGCCGCGACAAGGTGTCGTAGGCAACCTGACGGAACATCGTCTGGACGAAGGTGTAGTGACCGCGCTCCGGTGACAGCGGATCTGCGCGGACGGCCAAAACCTCGCGCCGGACGAGCTCGGCCAGCAGCGTGGTCACCTCCTCGACGGGCAGTCCACCCACCGCCGAGAGCGCCTCGAGCGGGAAGCTGCCACCCAACACGGCGGCATCCGCGATCAGCCGCCGCGCGGCCGGCTGCAGAGCATCCAGGCGCGCGGCCAACAAGGACTGCAACGTGTCCGGGACGAGCAGTTCGCCGATGTCACCAACGAGCCGGTAGACACCGTCGACCGGCTGTACGACGTCGCGGTCGACGAGCATGCGCACGGTTTCAACCGCATATAGCGGCACGCCCTGCGCCTGCGACGCGATCGCGTCCACCGCGTTGTCGGGCATGCCCGGCACCAGGCCGTCGAGCATCTTGCGCATGGCCGCTTCGCTGAGCGGTTCGAGCGCCAGCGCCGTACTGTTCCGTCGGCCCATGCCCCAGCCGGGTCGCCTGTCGGCCAGCTCGGGCCGAGCGAGGGTGATGACGAGGATTGGCGCCTCGCGGGCCCAGTCGAGCAGGTGCTCGATGAAGTCCAGCAAGCCGTCGTCGGCGTAGTGGACGTCCTCGAGGAGCAGTACGACGGGTTCCTTCGTGGCCATGCTCTCGAAGAACACTCGCCAGCCGGCGAACAGCTCGTCGCGGCCGAGGCCGGCGCCTTCGTCGCCGACGCCGAGCAATCGCGCGAGCCGAGGAGCGACGTACTGCCTGGCGTTGGCGTCGTCGACCCACTCGATGAGACCCGCGGCCAACTTGTCCGCAATCGTCGGCGACGTGTCGTCCTCCGCGATGCCGAACCGCTGCCGCACCATCTCTGCAAGTGCCCAGAACGCCACACCGTCGCCGTAGGACAAGCAACGACCGCGGTGCCAGCGCACGAGTTCGGCGAGCCCGTCGACGTATTTGAAGAACTCCCAGCCGAGACGCGACTTTCCGACGCCGGCGGGGCCTGTCACCGACACGAGACGTGGCGACTGACGTTCGGCGCACGCATGGAAGAGTTCCTTCACGAGCCGCATCTCGGCGTCGCGGCCGACGAGCGGAGATTCCAGACCGTCAACGCGTTGCGATCCACCGACACCGGACATGACGCGATCAGCTCGCCACAGCCGCATCGGTTCGGTCTTGCCCTTGAGCGCGTGCGAACCGGCGTCGTCGAACGAGACCGCACCTCGGGCTAGGCGCCACGTGCCCTCGTCGACGAGAACGTCTCCCGGCTCCGCGGTGCTCTGCACGCGCGCAGCCGTGTTGACCGCGTCACCGGCGACCATGCCCTGTCCGGCCGCGCCCAACGTGACCGCCACCTCACCCGTGACCACGCCGGCTCGCGCTGCCAGTCCCTCGATGCCGGTCTGCCGCCCGAGATCTTCGACGGCGTCGACCAGGTCCAGTGCCGCCCGGACCGCGCGTTCCGCGTCGAGTTCCGAGGCCACCGGAGCGCCCCACACCGCCATCACCGCATCGCCGATGAACTTCTCGACCACCCCGCCGTAGCGACCGATCACGGTGCGTGCGGTCTCGAAGTAGCGGGTGAGAAGCTCGCGCACCTCTTCCGGATCGCGACTCTCCGACAGCGGCGTGAACCCGACCAGGTCACAAAAGAGAACCGAGCACACGCGCCGCTCGGCGGCCGCGCCTGCCTGGGCGTGCGCTCCGCCGTTTGTCGCCGCGCCCATCGAGCCGACGGCCCCCGGCACGGCTCGGCTAGGTGTTCCGCACTCCCCGCAGAACTTCGCTGTCGCGGCTAGCGGCAGGCCGCAAGACGAGCACGTGCTGCTCTGCGGAGTGCCGCACTCCGAGCAGAATTTAGCCGCGGGCAGGAGATCGGCGCCGCAGCCTGTGCACGCCATGGACGGGACGGTAGTCCCGCGAGCGTGCGGGCAGCATGCAGTTGTCGAAATTGGCCGACGACATCATGACAAGTCGGACTCAGGGAAGCCGGCCGTCCAACGACGCGTGACCCAGGCCCACCAGCGGGGCGATGCGCTGCTGCATTTCGATGAAGCCTTCGCCGATCATGGCGCCCGCCCGGCCACGGGCGGCGACACCCGCGCAGACGACGGCGAGCTTGAAGGCTCCGAAGCCGACGTACCAGGGCAGTCTCGAGATGTCCCGACCCGTCCGCTCGGCGTAGCGGCCGAAGAGCTCGGCCCGGGTCGGGAAGCCGGGCAACGTCGTCACCGACGCGACTGCGAGGGTGCCCTCGCGACCGTCTCCGTCCGACGCCTCCGGCCAATAGACGTAGAGCAGCCCGAGGTCCGCGAGTGGATCGCCGAGGGTGGAGAGCTCCCAGTCGAGGACTGCCGCCACCCGACCTGGCTGCTGCGGGTCGAGCAGCATGTTGTCGAGCCGGTAGTCGCCGTGCACGATCGGCCCGGTCGCCGCATCCGGACGCGTCTCGGACAGCCGCGCCGCGAGGCGGTCGAGCTCCGGCCCGTCGTTGCCGCCCTCCGGCTCCGGCGTCGCCTCCCACTGCATCGTCCAGCGCCGTACTTGCCGGTCGAGATAACCCGCGGGTTTGCCGTAGTCGCCGAGCCCTACCGACTCCGGGTCGACGCTGTGCAATGCGGACAGCACGTCGATGAGTCCTTCGCCGATCGCGCGCCGCTGCTCCGGCTCGTCGGCGTAGCCCGGGGGCAACGACTCGCGCACGATGTGCCCGGCAACGCGCTCCATCACGTAGAAGTTCGCGCCCACGACCGACTCGTCAGTGCACAGCGCCAGCGTGCGCGGCACCGGAACCGGCGTCTCCCCCAGCCCGGTCATCACCCGGTGCTCGCGACGCATGTCGTGCGCGGTCGGCAGCACGGTCGACAGCGGCGGCCGGCGCAGGACGACATCGCCGGCAGCGGACGACACAACGAAGGTGAGGTTGGACTTGCCACCGGAGATCAGCGTCACGCGGCAGTCGCGCCACGCTTCGTCGCCGAGCTCGGCGGCGAGATAGTCACCGACCGCTTTCGGCGGCGCAGCCTGTTCGACCAGTGCGGTCAGATCTTCCGTCACCCGTCACCCCCGAGCGTCATCCGGTGGCGCACCGTCTTCGGCGTACTTCTCATAACGACCTGCCCGACCACTCGCGGGCAGGACTACCTGCGTGCAGCGGGAGCTGGCCAGCACGACGTCGTCGGAGTCCCGGATCTCGGCCGCGCAGAACACGACCCGGCGGGTACGGCGCACCACCCAGCCACGACCGATCAGGGTGCCGACGTGTGCGCTGCGCAGGAACTCCACGCGCAGGTCGGCGGTCAGGAAAGCCTGGTCGCGGTCGAGAACGCTCCAGCATGCACCGCCCATGGCCGCGTCAAGGAGTGCGGTGACGAGTCCACCTTGTACGACGGGACCGCCGGCGGTCGGGAAGCAGTAGTTCTCGGTCGCATCCCAGGCGACCTCGGTGCCGCCGGGTTCCCAGGACACCCGGCGATAGCCGAGCGTCGTCCACAGATGCGGACCGCTGACCCGCTCGCGATCCCACTCCTCGATGTCGGCGAACCGCTCGCCGGGAGTGATGGGTGGCCGGTCAGACATGGTGCGCAGCAGTCTTGCGTACGACGAAACGGCCGCGCACCCGTGGGGTGCGCGGCCGCTCCGGTGACCGTTGCCCGGCTCAGCCGGACGGTGGCACACCGTTGCCGGGCGCGGTGGGTTGCGTGCCGCTGAACGTCGTGACGGCACCGGTGCCGTCGTCGGTCGTCTGTGGCGACCCTTGGAGCTTGATCGACGTGCCCTTGATCACGCCGACCTGGGTGCCGGTGAAGCCGGCGTGCGACGACGACGAGAAGCGGAACGGCACCAAGCCCGGGCCTTGCGGCAGCCCGGCCTCGACCGCCTTGACCAGGGCGTCGCGCGTGGGACTGTCGCCCGCCGCCTCGAGCGCCTGCGCGAATGTGTAGGCCGCGGCCATGCCGTACTCCACGTTGCCGTCGAACGGCAGCTTCGGGATGTACTGGTCGTGGATCTTCTGGAACAGCTGGATCCAGGAGTTGGTCGGGTCAGCCGGCGAGGACAGGTATCCGTCGGTGATGACCCCCTGGATCAGGTCGCTGCCGTTGACCTTCGCACCCGCTGACTTGGCGAACGCCTCGAGCAGACCGGACAGCGTGATCGGGTCGGACCCGACGTTGCTGACGACGAGCTGTGGGTTGTAGTTGACCTTCAGCATGTTGAGCTTGAGCAGCGCGGTGAACGCGGGCACCGAGAACGACACCACGACGTCGGCCTTGGATGCTTGCAGCTTGCCGACCTGGTCGGACACGTCGGTGTTGGTCACGTCGTAGGGCTGCCGGGACACGACCATGCTCTTCGGGATCTCGGAGTCGAGTCCCTTGACACCGTCGAGACCGAAGTCGTCGTTCTGGAAGAAGTAGGCGATCTTCTTGCCGGCGAAGTGCTGCTTGATGTACTGGCCGAGGATCTTGCCCTCGACCTTGTAGTCGACCTGCCAGCCGAACGTGTAGGGATGGGCGCTGACGTCGTCCCAGCACAGGCAGCCGGACGCGACGAACAGGTCGGGCACCTTGCTCTGGTTGAGGAAGTCGACGACCTTCTGGTGGGTCGGCGTACCCAACGCATTGAAGATCGCGAAGACGTTGTCCTGGGTGATGAGCTTGCGGGTCTGGGCGACCGTCTGCGTCGGGTTGTAGGCGTCGTCGACGTACTTGTAGACGATCTTGCGGCCGTTGATGCCGCCCGCCGCGTTGATGTACTTGAAGTAGGCGTCCGACGCTTGTGAGATCTCGCTGTAGCCCGGGGCGACCGGCCCGGTGAGCGGCTGGGTGCTCCCGATGGTCACCGTGCTCGACGTGACACCTGGGGCCGAGGCGCCTCCACTACCGCCACCACCTCCGCCGCCACTGCTGCTGCCACCGCACGCAGCGGTGGCCAGCAAAACCAGCACTCCACCTGCTGCGAACCGCACATGGGTCTTTCTCATCCGTCTCCTCCGTCCCAGCCGCGTGAGCGCGACCCTACCTCCGTCGTGACGATGAGCCAGAGCCGGCGCAGCATTCCTTGAACGCCGTTGGGGACGGCGAGCATCGCGACCGCGAGCACGACGCCGTAGACCATCAAGGGCATGTTGTTGGAGACCTTCGCGCTGTGGATCGACAAGGCATCGGTGACGTCCTGCGACCACAACGGCAGCAGCACGACGAGGATCGACCCGTAGACAGCACCGGCCAGACTTCCGAGGCCGCCGAACACAACCGCGGCGAGCAAGCCGAATGACAGGGCGAGCGGAAAGGCTTGGGGCCCGGCCGTGAGGTCGATGATGGCGAGCAGGCCGCCCGCGACGCCGGCACCGGCGGCGCTGAGCACGAAGGCCAGGACCTGCACCCGTGCCACCGAGAGTCCACACAGGGAAGCGGCGATCTCGTCGTCGCGAACGGCCCGGAAGGACCGGCCGACCCGGCTGCGACTGACGTTGGCGATGACCCACAGCACGATGACCGCGCTGACGCAGCACATGACCGACTGCCAGCGGTAGATGTCCATGCTGTTGGGGGGGTTGGGCGACAGGACTGTCAGACCGGCGTTGCCGCCGAGATGGCCGCTGAGCTTCTCG
>DATBDO010000045.1:0-7314 GCA_036269855.1 Mycobacteriales bacterium | reverse complement strand
CGGCGCCGGGTCGCGCTGTGCAAGCTCTTGCTCGAGCAGCCTGACCTCTTGCTGCTCGACGAGCCGACCAACCACCTCGACGCCGAGAGTGTGCAGTGGCTCGAGCAGCACCTCGCGCAATATCCCGGCACCGTGCTGGCGGTCACCCACGACCGCTACTTCCTCGACAACGTCGCCGAGTGGATCCTCGAGATCGACCGCGGCCGCTGCTATCCCTACGAGGGCAACTACACGACCTATCTCGACACCAAGGCGACACGCCTCAAGGTCGAGGGTGCGAAGGACGCCAAGCGCAAGCGCGAGATCGAGCGCGAGCTCGAGTGGGTCCGGTCCAACCCGAAGGCCCGGCAGGCAAAGAGCAAGGCGCGGCTTTCCCGGTTCGACGAACTCGTCGCCGAGGCCGAACGCACCAAGCCGATCGACTCCGACGTCATCCAGATCCCGCCCGGCCCGCGGCTCGGCACCCAGGTGCTCGAGGTGCAAACGCTGAAGAAGGGTTTCGGCGACCGCGTGCTCATCGACGGGCTGTCGTTCTCGTTGCCGCCCGGCGGCATCGTCGGAATCATGGGGCCCAACGGTGTCGGCAAGACGACGCTGTTCAAGATGGTCGTCGCAGAAGAGCAGCCGGATGCTGGTTCGCTGAAGGTTGGCGAGACGGTGCAGTTCTCCTACGTCGACCAGTCACGCGCCGGCCTCGACCCCAAGAAGACGTTGTGGGAGGTCATCTCCGACGGGCTCGACTACATCAAGGTCGGCAAGATGGAGATCAACTCGCGTGCCTACGTGGCGTCGTTCGGCTTCAAGGGACCGGACCAGCAGAAGCCGGCGGGCGTGTTGTCGGGTGGCGAGCGCAACCGGCTCAACCTTGCGCTCACGCTGAAGGCCGGCGGCAACGTGCTGCTGCTCGACGAGCCGACCAACGACCTCGACGTCGAGACGCTGCGTTCGCTCGAGGACGCGCTCGAGGAATTCCCGGGCTGCGCGGTCGTCATCAGCCACGACCGGTGGTTTCTCGACAAGGTCGCGACGCATCTTCTTGCGTGGGAGGGCACCGACGACGAACCCGGCAAGTGGTTCTGGTTCGAGGGCGGTTACAGCGACTACGAGAAGAACAAGGTCGAGCGGCTCGGTGAGGAAGCCGCCCGCCCGCACCGGGTCACCTACCGCCGACTGGTCCGCGACTGAACCTGCCAGCATGCTCGCGTGAGCGTGCGGTGGGATCCGGGGCAATACCAGCGGTTCGGTGACGAGCGGGGTCGCCCGTTCGTCGAGTTGTTGCTGCGCGTCGACGCGGCGCGTGCGCCGGACGCCGGCGATCCGTCGTACGTCGTCGATCTCGGCTGTGGTCCCGGTCCGCTGACCCGACTGCTCGCCGACCGTTGGCCCACCGCCATGGTCCGCGGTGTCGACAGCTCGCCGGACATGGTCGCGTCGGCGCAGGAGCAGGCGATCGAGGGCCGGCTGACCTTCGCGGTCGGTGACATCGCGACGTGGCAGTCCGACCGGCCCGTCGATGTTCTCCTCGCCAACGCGGCGCTGCACTGGGTCCCTGGCCACGTCGACCTGTTCCGGCGGTTCACCGAGATGCTCACTCCGAACGGCGTGTTCGCCTTCCAGGTGCCGGACAACTTCACCGAGCCGTCGCACACGCTGTTGCGCGACCTGCGGCTGTCGCCGCGGTGGCGCGACCGGCTCGGCGAAGGTGCCGACCGTGGCGTCGGCGTCGAGCGGCCGGAGCGCTACCTCCAGGCACTGGTGGCCGCCGGGCTCGACGCCGACGTGTGGCAGACGTCCTACCTGCATGTCCTCGGCGGTGACGACGCGGTCCTCGAGTGGGTCAAGGGAACGGCCCTGCGCCCGGTGCTGTCCGTGCTCGACGACGCCGACCGCGAGGAGTTCCTGAAGGAGTACGGCGCCGCCCTTCGGGCGGCCTACCCGCCGGAGCCTCATGGAACGGTTTTCCCGTTCCGTCGTACCTTCGCGGTCGCCCGCCACTCTTGGCGAACGTGATCAACTTGGGCGGTCGCGAGGCTCATCCACGCTCACGATCGTTGTCGACAAGACGGGGCGGGGGAGGGATCGGCGGGCCGGCGTCGAAATCGGACACATGCATCTTCCCGTGCTCCGTCGTTCCACCGTGCTTGCCTCGGCGCTGATCGTTGCGGCGCCGCTTGCCGCGCTCGCCGCATCGAGCGGCCACGCTGCCAAGGCACCGGCGAGCTTCACGTCTTATGTGGTGACCGATGGCCACAACGGCATCCGGACCGGTGGCGAGCCGTCGCTGGGTTACGACCCGAAGAGCGACGCGATCATCTACGGCAGCGTCGGGACCGAGACGCTCATGAAGTTCCGCGGCATGAGTGTCGTGCAGAAGGACATCAGCGTCCCGGGCACGCACTTCACGCTCGACCCGATCACGTTCGTCGACCGCGGCACTAGTCGCGTCTTCGACGACCAGCTGCTCGGCGGCTGCAGCAAGATGTTCTACTCCGACAACGCCGGCGGCTCGTGGCAGCAGACTTCCGGCTGCGGCCCCAACGTGCTCCTCGACCACCAGAGCGTCGGCGGCGGCCCGTTCCACGCGCCGCTCACCGGCGGCATCGACCCGGCGTACCCCAACGCTGTCTACTACTGCGCGCAGAACGGGTTCAACGCGACCTGCGCCGTGAGCTTCGACGGCGGCCTCACGTTCAGCCCGGGCCAATACATCTCCAACACTCCGACCAACAACCCCGGCGACCCTTACGGCGGCGGTTGCTCCGGGCTGCACGGCCATGTCAAGGTCGGCGCGGACGGCACCGTCTACGTGCCGCTCAAGGGCTGCGGCGGCACGCCGACCGGCAACAACCTGACCAATAGCGAATACTTCGGCGGCCACCCCGCGGTCAGCGTCAGCAAGGACAACGGCACGACGTGGCAGGTTCACATCGTCAAGGGCGGCAACAACCAGGACGAGAGCGACAACTCTGTTGCCCTCGACAAGTCCAACCGTCTCTACATGGCGTGGGAGGACGGCAACAACCCGAGCACCACGACATTCGGGACCCACAGCGCGGCGAAGGTTGCATTCTCAAACGACGAGGGCACCACGTGGAGCAAGCCTTTCGACCTGTCGTCCAAGGTCGGCGTGCACAACGTGCAGTTCCCGGAGATCGTTGCCGGTGACAAGGGCCGGGCCGCGGTCGCATTCCTCGGCACCAACGCGATCGGTGATGACCAGCACAACGGGTTCAAGGGCCCGGACGGCAACCCGGCCGAGTGGCACCTCTACGTCTCGCTGACCTACGACGGCGGCAAGTCGTGGACAACGGTCGACACGACGCCCAACAACCCGGTGCAGCGTGGTTGCATCCTCATGCTCGGCACCTCCAACAAGACCGTGACCGACGCGAACCTCTGCTCGCAGCGCAACCTGCTCGACTTCAACGACATCACGATGGACGGTCAGGGGCGCGTGCTCGTCGCCTACACCGACGGCTGCTCCGGTCGCTGCGTGCACGACCCGAAGTACCTCTCCAAGGACGGCGTCAACGGCAAGACCGACAACGTCGACTACGTGATGCGTCTGACCGGCGGCAAGGGCCTGCTGGCGAAATACGACGGCAAGCTCGGCCCGGTCTTGGGTTAGGCGCCGGCGAGGCGTAGACGGTCGGCGCAGTCTTCGCGTAGCCGGTCGAGGACCAGCGGGCGGCGGACTTCGAGGACTTCGTTACGCGCGTTGAGGAGCGCGGGCAACAGGCCGGCTGCCCAGGCGACTTCGAGCTCGTCGGCGCTGAACTCGCGACCGCGCGCGGTCTGGTAGTGCTCGAGGAACGTCGCGCTGGATGCGATCGACGCGGTTTCGGGCTGCTGGCTCTGTGCCGGGAACACGGCGGCGGCGGCGCCGACCAGCACCGCCTCGGGCGCCCAGGTGAGGCTGTCCCAGTCGTGTACGACGACGAGCCGTCCCTGCGCCCATCGAAGATTTTGGCTCTCCCAGTCGGCATGTCCGAGCACGCCCGGCAGGTGGACGTCGGCAAGACGTGCGCGCACCCGATCGGCGGCGTCGTACACCAGATCCGGCACTTGGGGTTGGCGCGACCATGGTCGCTGCGACCACCACGACAGCCATGGCGGCGGCACCAGGACCTGCGGGTCGACCAGCTCGCGAAACCGGTCCAGCCGTTCGGCGAGGTCGGCGAAACCAGCTGCGAGCGGAACGGCGAGGGCGGTGTCGTCTCCCATGAGCGGCTCGCCGAGGTCGACGTACTCCTCGGCGTGCGCGGTCATCCCGCCGAGCACCGACGCCTCGGTGAGCGGACGCGGGCACGGGTAATGCGACGCGAACAACGCGGACTGCAGGCGCAGGCAGGCGTCGACGCGGGCCACCGGGTCGCGTCGTACCTTCACGACAACCTCGCGGCCATCGGTGAGTCGGAGTCCGGTCACGTCGGAGGTGGACCGGAGTGCGAACAACTGTCGCGCGGGCGGGGCGCCGAGCTCCACCCGACACCACTCGACGAGTGCGGGATCCTCGACAGTCCCGGTCATCGGTCGCTCAGTCGGGTGCGTTGACCAGCATGTCTGCGGCAACGGTCAGGTAGTCCCAGAGCACCTTGTCCGCGGCGGGCGCGAGCCCGATCTCGTCCATGGCGGCGCGCATCTGGGCGAGCCACGCGTCCCGGGCGGCGACATCGATACGGAACGGCGCGTGCCGGGCGCGCAGCCGCGGATGGCCGCGGACCTCGTTGTAGGTGTGCGGGCCGCCCCAGTACTGCTCGAGGAACATCCGCAGCCGCTCAGCCGCCGGGCCGAGCTCGTCCTCGGGATAAATCGGGCGCAGGATCGGATCGTGCTCCACGCGTGCGTAAAACGCCGCGATCAGCCGCTGGAAGGTGGCGTGGCCGCCCACCGCGTCGAAGAACGTGGCTCCATCCACCGCGCCTTCGAGGCGGATGGGTTGGGGCCCGGGCGACGTCACCGCACCATTGTCACCGACCCACCGTCGACAACACCGGCACGATGCCCCATCGCCCGGGCCACCGTTCAGTGAACGACCGGACCGTCGCTCACTGGCTTGGGACGCGGGATCACGACGTCCTGAGGCTCGCGGATGTCGTCGCGACGGTCGCGGGCGCGCAAGTCGGCGAACGAGTCCGCGGCGACCGCGGTCAGCTCACCGAACGCCTTCAATGCGGCGAGTCGACGCAGCTCGGCGTCTTCCTCGACTGTCAAACCCGTCTTCACACTTGATGGGTCGGACGGGACAAGGGGCGTCCGTTACGCCATTAGGGCTAGACATCGGACTATTCGAGAACCATGGGGTACGTGCGGAATCGGCTGTCATCAGGGAGACTGATGGTCGGGAGGTCTCGCGGTGCACGCGCTGGTGCTGAACGCGACGTACGAACCGCTCTGCGTCGTGTCGTCCCGCCGTGCGGTCGTGCTCGTCCTCGGCGGCAAGGCCGTGGCGGTCGAGTCCGGCCAGGAGCAGCTGCACAGCGAGCGGCTCACCCTGCACGTGCCGGTCGTGGTGCGGCTCACGCGGTTCGTGCGGGTTCCCTATCGCGCTCACGTGCCGCTCACCCGACGGGCCGTCTTCGCCCGGGACGGCGGCCGGTGCGTCTACTGCTCGGCGCCGGCCACCAGCCTCGACCACGTCGTCCCGCGCAGCCGCGGCGGCGAGCACGTGTGGGACAACGTCGTCTCCTGCTGCCGCCGCTGCAACCACGCGAAGGCCGACCGCGGCCTGGTCGAGCTCGGCTGGCGGATGCACCGGCAACCGCGGGCGCCGACCGGGCCGGCCTGGCGGGTGCTGGGCACGGGCCGGATGCATCCCTGCTGGCAGCCCTACCTCCAGCACCCGTCGTACGAAGGGCGCGAGCAGCCGGCCAGCGCGTAACGGACCTCACCCACCGCCCATCAGCGGCACCCGCTGCGCGGGTACTGTCCTCGCATGGCTGAACTGCACGACCTCACACTGCTCGAGCAGGCCGCGGCGATCCGTAGTCGCGAGGTCTCGCCGGTCGAGCTCGTCGACCACTACCTCGACCGGATCGAGCGCATCAATCCGGAGGTGGGCGCGTTCGTTCACGTCGCGCCCGACCTGGCCCGCGCCGCCGCCAAGGACGCGGAGAGTGCGGTGACGACGCGCACCGAGTTGCCGCCCTTGCACGGCGTGCCGACGGCCATCAAGGACCTCTACCTGACCGCGGACATGCCGACGTCGTTCGGCACCGGTGCGTTCGCGCCGATGGAGCTCGGCATCGACGAGGCATTCGTCACCAAACTGCGCACCGCCGGTGTCATCAGCCTCGGCAAGACGGCGACGCCGGAGTTCGGCGCGCCCTGTTACACCGAGCCGGCGGGCCACGCACCCGCTCGGACACCGTGGGACCTCACCCGATCGGCCGGTGGCTCGAGCGGTGGCGCCGGCGCGGCCGTCGCGGCCGGTCTCGTCGCCGCTGCACCGGGCAGCGACGGTGGCGGTTCCATCCGCATCCCCTCGAGCGTCAACGGTCTTTTCGGCATCAAGACGAGTCGCGGCCGGGTCTCCAACGCGCCGCTCAACGCCGACATCAGTGGCTTGTCCGTGCACGGTCCGCTGGCACGCACGGTGCGAGACGCGGCGGCGTTGCTCGACGCGATGTCCGGTCCGACGCCGATGGACTGGATCTGGCAGGAACCGCCGTCGACGGGCACGTTCCTCGCGGCCTGCGACGACGAACCGCGGGGGCTGCGGATCGGCCGCTACATCACGCCGGCGGTGCCCGGCGCGGTGGTCGCGCCCGAGTGCATCGAGGCCTATGAGCACGCATCCGCGCTGCTGGAGCAGCTCGGTCACACCGTCGAGGAGCACGAGACGACGTTCGACGCGGCGCTCATCGCTTTGTTCGAGACGCTGTGGTCGGTCGAGTTCTCGACACTGCCGGTGCCGCCGGAAGCCGAGGACGGGCTGCGCCCGCTGACCAAGTGGTTGCGTGAGCGCGGTCGCAAGGCGTCGTCCGGCGAGTTCTACAACGCGCTCGCGACATTGCGCTCGACCGCGCGCCAGGAGCTCGAGCGATCTGCGCCGTACGACGCCATCCTCACGCCGACCATCGCGCAGCCGCCGGCGAAGGTCGGCGGGTTGCGCAACGACGCCGACCCGGCGCAAGACTTCGAGAACCAGAAGAGGTTCACGCCGTTCACCGCGCCCTACAACATGAGCGGGCAACCGGCGGTGTCGATCCCGTTGCACTGGAGCCCCGTCGAAGAGGGCGGGGACGACTTGCCGATCGGCATCCAGCTGATCGGCCGGCCCGGTGACGAGGTCACCTTGCTGCGGCTCGCGGC
>DATBDO010000044.1:0-16687 GCA_036269855.1 Mycobacteriales bacterium | reverse complement strand
CCACGCACCCGGCTCCGGTGTGCACGCGCGCACGAGCCGGTCGATGCGCAACGCGGGAGCCGCCCAGTCGACGCGCGCGTCGTCGACGGCGAGCTTCGACGCGTAGGAGACCCCGTCGGCCGGCTGCGGCTGCGGGGTCAGCGTGCCGTCCTCGATGCCGTCGAGGGTGGCCGACAGAAGGCCTGCACCATCGATAGCGAGCCGGTGGAGAAGCTCTCCCGATGTCTCCCGCGACCCGATCGTCGTCGTGAACATGCCGAACACCGGCCCGGTGTCGAGACCCTCCTCGATGAGGAACGTCGACGCGCCCGTCACCTCATCGCCCGCGAGCAGGGCGTGCTGCACCGGCGCCGCCCCACGCCACGCCGGCAACAGCGAGAAGTGCAGGTTGACCCAGCCGTGGGCGGGCACCGCGAGCGCGTCGGGCTTCAGCAATGCGCCGTAAGCGACAACCGGGCAACAATCCGGCGCGATGACACGAAGCCGGTCGAGGAAGTCCGGATCGCTCGCGCGTTCCGGCGCCAGGACCTCGATGCCGGCTTGTTCTGCGCGGACGCGCACCGGCCCCGGTGCGACGCTCCGGCCGCGCCCGGCCGGTCGGTCCGGACGCGTGACGACGGCGACGACCTCGTGCCGATCGCTGCCCAGCAACAGGTCGAGCGACGGGACGGCGGTTGCCGGCGTGCCGGCGAAGACCAGCCGCACGGCTCAGACCGCGAGCCCGCCGGTGGCGTGCGGCGAAACCTTGACGGCGGTGGGCGCGAGCCCGGACCACTCCGCCTCGCGGATCGCGCGCATCGCTGCCTTGCGTTGGTCAGGGTCGAGCCGGTCGATGAACAGCACGCCGTCGAGATGGTCGACCTCGTGCTGGATGCAGCGCGCGAGCATCGCGCTGCCATCGATGGTCACCGGGTCGCCGTACATCGAGAAGCCACTGGCCACCACACGTTGCCTGCGCTTGGTCGGGAAGGCGAGGCCGGGGAACGACAGGCAGCCTTCTTCGCCATCCTGTTCGTCGTCGCTCATGACACCGATGACCGGGTTGACCAGATGACCCGAGGTGTCGTCGACGTCGTAGGTGAACACCCGGAGCCCGACGCCGATCTGCGGTGCCGCCAGCCCCACACCGGGTGCGTCGAGCATCGTGTCGGCGAGGTCCTTGACCAGCACGCGCAACTCTTTGTCGAACGTGGTGACCGTCTCGGCGGTTGTCGTCAGCACGGGATCGCCGAACAGTCGGATCGGCTGGACGGCCACGGCGCGGCTCCTTGACGGGTACGACGACTTGTCCACCCATCGTAATTGCCAGGAGCGGTCAGGCGATGTGCTGTGGATCCAGCTCGACCCGCACCGGGTCGGGAGACTTGCGCGCGCTGCGCTGCGCGGCTGCGTGCTTCAACGCGGTTGCCAGGTCGGCGCCGTAGCGTCGCGGGACGCGAACCAGCATCCGTTCGACCGCGGTGCCGTCACGCGATCCGCCCGGGTCGGGCACCGGTCCGAGCAGCTCAGCACCGTCGGGTAGGGACGTCAGACGAAGCAGCTCGTGCACCGCGGTCGGCGCGCCGCTGACGGCCGCCATCCGAGCGGCCGGCGGCAGGTGCAGCGTCGACCGCTCGGCGGTCTCCCGCTCCGCGTGCCAGCGCGGCTGCCATCGCAACAGTGCTTGCACCGGACGGAGCTCGCCGGGCGCGACGACGATGACCATGCCGCCATCCGGCTCGCCGCGGACGAGAGCTGCAGCGTTGAACCAGCGACGCAATGTCTCCTCGCCGGCGCGCAGGTCCGGTCGTGACAGCAGCGCCCAGCCGTCGAGCAGCAACGCGGCTCCGTAGCCCGCGGGGGCGACCGGCTCCGCGCCGGGAGTGGCCACGACGACGGCCGGTTTGTCCGGGATTGATGCGAGCACCGTGTCGCCACCCGACGTGCGGATCGGTGTGCCGGGAAAGGCCCGACCGAGCTCTTCGGCGGTGCGCCGGGCGCCGATGACCGCGGCCCGCACCGTGTCGTGGCCGCAGCTCGGACACCGCCAGCTGACCGCGCTGATGCCGCACCACCGGCAGGTGGGCTGGGCATCGGCGGAAGGTCGGGCGAGCGGCCCCGCGCAGTGCTGGCAGCGCGCCGGGAGCCGGCAACGATCGCAGGACAGGGCCGGCAGATATCCGCGCCGCGGCACCTGGACGAGGACGGGTCGGCCGGCGCGTAACGCAGCACGTGCGGCCTGCCACCCGGCCGTCGGCAATCGGGCGGCGCGGGCGAGCGGATCCTCTGCATCGAGGCCCTCGGCAGTGCGCATGGCCGGCACCAACGCGGTGCGCGCCTCACTGGTCGGCTCGATCGGCCGGGCCCATCCTGACTCCGTCAGCGCCGCACCTTCGGCACTGACGGCATGGCCGGCGAGAACGAGTGCGGTGCCGGCCAGATGGGCGCGCAGGACGGCGACGTCGCGTGCATGTGCGTAGGGCGCGCGTGGTTCGGCGAGGGTGTCGTCGCCGTCATCCCAGACGACGATGAGCCCGGGGTCGCGGACCGGTGCCCAGACGGCAGACCGGGTGCCGACCGCACACTGCACGCTCCCCCGCGACAACCGCAGGAAGCGCCGGTAGCGCTCGGCCGGGCCGAGATCGGCGGACAGGGTCACGTGTTGACCGTCGCCGAGCTGAGTGGTCAACGCAGCATCGAGGCGGGCGACATCACGATGGTCCGGTACGACGAGGACGACGCCGCGCCCTGTCGACATCGTCGCGCCGGCGAGTGCAGCCAACCGGACCGGCCAGTCGCCGGGCGGCATGGCGATGACCACTCGCGAGTTGTCGCCGGCGGCGAGGGCGTCGTAGAGCTCCGGGCCGCCGTCGAGCACCGCGAGGAGATCTCGATCGGCGCGGCCCGTCGGGGTCGCCGTGACAGCCGTCGTCGGCTCGTCTTCGACTCGCGCGTGGCGTGGAGGAACGGCGAGCCGCACGACGTCGGCGAACGTCCCCGCCCACCGGTCCGCGACCGCCCGCGCGAGTGCGGCGATCTCGGGAGCGAGTACGACGTCTGCGGACACCGCCCGGTCGAGAAACGCGAGCCGCCCTTCGTGCTCGGTCTGCTCGAGTCGGTCGAGCACGTAACCGTCGACGAGCTGTCCCGCGAAACGCACCCGCACCCGGCAGCCGGGTTGGGCGAGGTCGGTCTGCGACTCCTCGACGAGGTAGTCGAAGGGTCGATCGAGATGCGGCAAGGGGATGTCGACGGCTACGCGCGCGATCGGCAGCTCGCCAGCCGCGACCTTTGCCGGCTTAGCCGCCGTCCGCTTTCGCGCCGTCGCCACTCGACGTGTCTACCTAACGGCCCAGACGAAATGTTGAGTGCGACGAAATCCGGCTTTCGAGGGGGGTCCAAGGCCGGATTTCGTCGCACTCAACCTGAGATTGCTGCTTTCAGGGCGTCGGCTCGGGACGTGCTTTCCCAGGTGAAGTCGAGCTCCGGGCGGCCGAAGTGACCGTAGGCGGCGGTCTGGCTGTATATCGGACGCAGCAGGTCGAGGTCGCGGATGATCGCCGCGGGGCGCAGGTCGAAGACCTGCAGGACCGCTTCCTGGATGCGCTCGTCGGCGACGGTGCCCGTGCCGAACGTGTCGACGAACATGCCGACCGGACGGGCCTTGCCGATCGCGTAGGCGACCTGGACTTCGCAGCGCTGCGCAAGGCCGGCGGCGACGACGTTCTTGGCCACCCAGCGCATGGCGTAGGCCGCGGAACGGTCGACCTTCGACGGGTCCTTACCGCTGAACGCGCCGCCGCCGTGACGAGCCATGCCGCCGTAGGAGTCGACGATGATCTTTCGTCCGGTCAGACCGGCGTCGCCCATCGGGCCGCCGATCTCGAACCTGCCGGTGGGGTTGACAAGCAGCCGGTAGCCGGCGACGTCGAGCCCGCGGTCGGTGAGACCGGCCGCGGCCAGCACCGGCTCCACCACATGCTCCTGGATGTCCGGCGCGAGAAGGGTGTCGAGGTCGATGTCAGGCGCGTGCTGGCTCGACAGGACGACCGTGTCGAGCCGCACCGGCTTGTCGTCGGCGTACTCGATCGTGACTTGGGTCTTGCCGTCCGGCCGCAGGTAGGGAACGACCCCCTGCTTGCGCACCTCGGACAACCGGCGGGCGAGCCGATGGGCGAGGGCGATCGGCAGCGGCATGAGCTCAGGAGTGTCGGTGCAGGCGTAGCCGAACATCAGCCCTTGGTCGCCGGCGCCCTGACGGTCAAGGGGATCGTCGTGCTCACCGGTGCGGTGCTCGTAGGCGTCGTCGACGCCCTGCGCGATGTCGGCCGACTGGGAGCCGATCGAGACGGAGACGCCGCAGGACGCGCCGTCGAAGCCCTTGCGGGAGGAGTCGTAGCCGATCTCGAGCACCTTTTCGCGCACGATCTCGGGGATGTCGACCCACGTCGAGGTCTGCACCTCGCCGGCAACGTGCACCTGGCCGGTGGTGATGAGCGTCTCGACGGCGACCCGGCTGTTGGGGTCGTCCTTGAGCATGGCGTCGAGGACGGCGTCGCTGATCTGGTCAGCGATCTTGTCCGGGTGTCCCTCGGTGACGGATTCCGAGGTGAACAAGCGGCGGGACATGACCCTCCCAGTACGACGCGGCTGACCGATCCGCAAGTCTAACGATTCAGCCCCGGGAAAGGCGCGCCGCCACGAGGTCCCAGATCAGGTGGGACAGCGTCTCTTTGCTGCCGAGGGGCACTTCGGTCGCGCCACCATCGCGGTCGAGGATCGTGGCGGCGTTGTCCGGGGTGTCGAACGCCTGCCGCTCCCCCACCTGGTTGACCACGAGCAGGTCGCAGCCCTTGGCCGCCAGTTTCTTGCGGCCGTTGGCCAGCACGTCGTCGGTTTCGGCGGCGAAGCCCACGATCACCTGGTCGGCTTGCGCCCGGTCCTGACCGAGCTCGGCCAAGATGTCCGGGTTGCGGACAAGGGCGATCGGCGCCGGGTCGACGTCGGTCTTCTTGAGCTTCGCGTCGGCGCGCACGGCCGGCCGGAAATCGGCGACCGCAGCCGCCATGACGACCGCGTCGGCGCCGCGGGCCGCTTCGAGCACTGCGGTGCGCATCTCCTCCGCCGTGCCGACGCGCACGACCTTGGCGCCGGCCGGGTCGGGCAGCGCGACGTTGGCCGCGATGACCGTCACCTCGGCGCCACGGGCGATCGCGGTGCGGGCAAGCGCGTAGCCCTGTTTGCCGCTGGATCTGTTGCCGAGGAAGCGCACCGGGTCCAGCGGCTCGCGGGTGCCGCCCGCAGAGATCACCACGTGGCGGCCGAGCAGGTCGAGTGGCTGGGCGCCGCGCGCCAGCAGCGTCGTTGCCGCAGCGAAGATGTCGTCCGGTTCCGGTAGCCGGCCGCGACCGGTGTCGGCGCCGGTGAGCCGACCGACGGCGGGGTCGAGCACGACGACACCCCGCGACCGCAACGTGCGCACGTTGTCCTGCGTCGCCGGGTGCTCCCACATCTCGGTGTGCATCGCGGGCGCGAACAGCACCGGACAGCGAGCGGTCAGCAGCGTCGCGGTCAGCAGGTCGTCGGCCCGACCGATCGCCGCGCGGGCGATCAGGTCGGCGGTCGCCGGGGTGACGACGACGAGGTCAGCCTCTTGCCCGAGCCGCACGTGTGGCACCTGCTCGACGTCTGACCAGACGTCGGTCGTCACCGGCTGCCCGGACAGCGCAGCCCAGGTGGCGGCGCCGACGAAGCGCAGTGCGGACTCGGTGGGTACGACGCGGACGTGGTGCCCGGACTCGGTCAGCAGCCGGAGCAGCTCGCAGGCCTTGTAGGCGGCGATGCCTCCGCTGACACCGAGGATGACCCGCGGAGCCATGCCGGCGGACTCAGGCCGTCGGCTCGAGTTGCTCGAGGCTGAGCAGGTTGTCGTTCACCTCGCGCAACGCGACCGAGAGTGGCTTCTCCTGCACGTGCGTCGGGACCAGCGGGCCGACGTATTCGAGCAGGCCCTCACCGAGCTGGGAGTAGTAGGCGTTGATCTGCCGGGCGCGCTTCGCCGCGTAGATGACCAGGGCGTACTTGCTCTCGACCTTGTCGAGGAGCTCGTCGATCGGAGGGTTGGTGATCCCCTCGGGGTTGGCGGCGGTGCCGGCCACGCCGTACCTCTTTCTTGCGCGGTTGTGAACGGCCCTCCAGGTTACCAGTCAGGACGCCTTCATCAACCGGACGAGCGTCTCGGCCGCCTCCGGGACCGACGTGTTGACGATGGTCTCGTCGAACTCGTCCTCCGCGGCCAGCTCGATCCGCGCGGTTGCCAGCCGTCGCTCGATGACGTCGGCCGGCTCGGTCCCGCGTCCGCGCAGCCGTCGTTCCAGCTCCTCCCATGAAGGCGGCGCAAGGAAGATCTGCAACCCGTCCGGCATGAGAGTGCGGACCTGCCGGGCGCCCTGCAACTCGACTTCGAGGAGCACCAGCTCACCCCGGTCGAGGTGTTCCGTGACCGGTGCGCGCGGGGTGCCGTACCAGTTGCCCGCGTATTGGGCGTGCTCGAGCAGCTCTCCGTCGCGAACCATCGCCGCGAACCGCTCTGCGTCTGCGAAGTGATAGTTGACGCCGTCGATCTCACCGGGGCGCTGCGGCCGCGTCGTCACGCTGACCGAGTGCCAGACCTCGGGGTGATGTTCGCGCAGGTATTCGACGATGCTGCTCTTGCCAACTCCGGCGGGACCGGACAGAACGGTGAGTCTGCTGGTCATGAACCGCCGTCGGCGAACTCGCGCTCGAGTGCCGCGCGCTGATGCGCACCGAGACCGCGCACGCGTCGGCTTGGCGAGATGCCGAGCTTTTCCATGATGCGTTGCGCCCGCACCTTGCCGACGCCGGGCATCGACTCGAGGACGGCTGACACCCGCATCTTGCCGACGATGTCGTCGGTATCGCCGGACTGCAGGACGTCTGTCAACGACGCGCCTTCGTGCTTGAGACGGTCACGTAGTTCTGCGCGCGCCTTCCGCGCAGCGGCCGCTTTCTCCAGAGCTGCGGCTCGCTGTTCGGGGGTAAGCGGCGGAAGGGGCACGGAAGTCACCTCTGTCGACCGAAGATGGCGGCTCTGCCGCCCGCAACCTAGCGCAGCGTGCTCCCGCGTGCGGAGCGTGTCTAGCCGCGGAGTTGCGCGGCCAGGTCGCCGGCCGCCTTGCCGACGTCCTCGGCGCCGGTGATCGGCCGTCCGACGACCAGCAAGTCGGCTCCGGCAGCGATCGCGCTTTGCGGTGTCGAGACGCGTGACTGGTCCTGGGCGTCGGCGCCGGCCGGCCGGATTCCGGGCGTGATGAGAACGATGTCCGCGCCCACCTCGGCACGAACCGCCGCAACCTCTTGCGGTGAGCAGACCAACGCGCGCGCGCCGGCGTCGACAGCAATGCGGGCGAGCCGGCGCACGGCGACCTCCGGTGGCCCGACGATGCCGAGCAGGTCGAGGTCGGCCGCGGACAGCGACGTCAGGATCGTGACGCCGGCGATGCGGGTGCCGGGCAACGCGCTCGCGGCCGCCTCGATGGCAGCGGGACCGGCCGACGCGTGCACGGTGAGGTAGGTCGGGGCGAGCGGCTCGAGCGAGCGGGCTGCACCGGCGACGGTGGCCGGGATGTCGTGCAGCTTGAGGTCGAGAAAGAGCTCGAAGTCGGCCGCGGCGCGGACTTTCTCGACCGCGCCGGGTCCTTCGTGGCAGAACAGCTGCAGCCCGACCTTGACCGCGCGGACGGCCGGCGCCACCGCGGCCGCCCAGGCCGTTGCCGTGCCCAGGTCGGATGTGTCCAGCGCGACGGCGATGGGGGCGCGTTGGGTCATTCGTGTCCTCTCCCGGTGCGGCGTGTCATTGCGCGTCCTCGAACGTGACGGCGCGGCGCGCCGGCTCCTCGACGATCAGCTCGTCTCCCGGCGGATCAGGTTCTTCAGGTACGACGAGAGCCGGCGGTCGATGCGCCAGCCCGACCGCGTCGCGCAGCCGGTCGATGCCGCGCGCAAGGAGAGCGGCGCGGAGCTCGCGCGAGATGCGAGTGGGCGCGGACGGGTCGTTGAAGATGATCGTGCCGACCTGCACGGCCCGGGCACCGGCGAGCACGAACTCGAGCGCATCGAGGCCGGTGCGGATGCCACCGACACCCATGATCGGCACGTCGGGCAGCGCCGCGTGGACCTGCCACACGCACCGCACCGCCATCGGCCGGATCGCCGGGCCGGACAACCCGCCGGTGATCCCCGCGAGCGTCGGTCGCAGCGTGTGCGGGTCGATCGAGATGCCGAGCGTCGTGTTGATGAGCGTCAGCCCGTCGGCGCCGGCGTCGACGCATGACCGGGCGATGTGAACGATGTCGGTGACGTCCGGCGACAACTTGGCGAAGACCGGGACCGTCGGTGGCGTCGCTCGTCGTACCGCTTCGACAACGGTCGATGCCGCGTGCGGATCGCACGCGAAAACCTGCCCGCGGTCTTCGACGTTGGGACAGGAGATGTTCACCTCGACCATGGCCACCGGCTGCCCGCGCAGTCGTTGTGCGAGCCGGGCATATTCATCGACCGACGAGCCGGCGATCGACACGGCGGCGCACACTTTGTGTTCCGTGAGCCAACGCAGGTCATTGGCGAGGAAGCTGTCGATGCCGGGGCCTTGCAGGCCGATCGAGTTGAGCATCCCCGCCGGCGTTTCGGCCATGCGCGGCGTCGGCCGGCCGCTGCGAGCGGACAGTTGGATCGACTTGGTGACGACCCCGCCGATCGCGGTGAGGTCGTTGAAGGCAGCGAGTTCCTTGCCGGCTGCGGCACAGCCGGACGCGGTGAACACCGGATCCGGCACGACCAACCGGCCGAGCTCAGCGGTCATGTCGACGTCGCCGGTGACAACCGGCTCGTCGTGCGGGCGAATGACGACGTCACTCATTGCTGCCGACTCCCATGGCCGCGGCGCCGACCGCGTCTGCCGGCACTGCGCCGAGCGCGTCCCAGCGGATGCGGTCGCCCGCAAACACCGGACCCTCGACACACGAGCGAAGCATCCGTGTCTGCCCATCGTCGTCGATGACGGGAAGCACGCACGTCATGCAGACGCCGATGCCGCAGGCCATCGACTCCTCGACTGCGAGCCGGGTGGGGATGCCCTGACCGGAGTAGGCCGCCGCGGACACCGCGTAGACCGCTTCGAGCATCGGCATCGGTCCGCAGGCGTAGACGACGTCGGCATGCGCGCGCTCGATGACGGCGGGCAGGACGTCGGACACCCGGCCCTGTTCGCCGTAGGAGCCGTCCTCGGTCGTGAACGCCACGCTGGCCGCCATGCGCTTGGCGTCGAGCGCACCGAACATGCGGTCCTGGGTTGCCGCGCCCAGCACGAAGTCGACCCGGCAGCCGCGCTTGCGCAACACGTCCGCGAGCATGAACAACGGCGCGGAGCCGTAGCCACCGCCGACGAGCACGCAATTGGCCGGGTCCTTGGGCAAGGTGAACGGACGGCCGAGCGGGCCGACCACGTCGACGAGATCGTGGGGCTTGCGGTGGGCAAGCCAGGTGGTGCCCTTGCCGTGCGCCGCGAAGACGAACTCGACGGTGCCGCCGTAGACGCCCCGCGAGGCCACCTGGTAGATCGAGAACGCCCGGCGCAGCAACATCGAGCCGTCGTCGCCGCCGACCGACACCGCGACGAACTGACCGGGCTGAGCCTGCTCGGCGATGCCGGAGGCGACGACGGTCATCGCGAAGTAGGCGCCGATCTGCTTGAGGGCCAGCACCTCGCCGCGGACCTGGACCGGGGTCATGGCTGCGCGCCGTCTCGGTGGGCCCGGATCACCGCGTGGTGCTCTTGCAACGGCGCGACGCCGATCTCGCCGCTGCGCAGCGCCTCGATGCCTTGTACGGCGGCGGCGAGAGCCTGCACGGTCGTGAGGCACGGCACTCCCCGCATCACCGCGGCGGTGCGGATCTCGTAGCCGTCGAGACGTGGGCCGGAGTTGCCGAACGGCGTGTTGACGATCAGGTCGACCTCGCCGTCGTGGATGCGGTCGACGATGGTGGGCTCGCCACCAGGACCGCGACCCGCCGAGTGTTTGCGAACCGTCGTCGCGATCACGCCGTTGCGACGCAACACCTCAGCGGTGCCTTCCGTCGCCAGCACTTCGAACCCGAGGTCGGCGAGTCGCTTCACCGGGAACACGAGGTGTCGCTTGTCCCGGTTGGCGACGGACACGAACACTCTGCCCTTGGTGGGCAACGCGCCGTAGGCCGCTTCCTGTGACTTGGCGAACGCGGTGCCGAAGCCGGCGTCGACGCCCATCACCTCGCCGGTGGACTTCATCTCGGGGCCGAGCACCGTGTCGACGCCACTGAAGCGATTCCAGGGCAGCACGGCTTCCTTGACGCAGATGGCGGCTTCGAGCGGGAGCTGCGCGCCGTCCCCGGCGGGCAGGATGCCTTCCGCGCGCAGCCCATCGATGCTCGTGCCGAGCAGCACCCGTGCCGCGGCCTTGGCCAGCGGCACCGAGGTCGCCTTCGCGACGAACGGCACGGTGCGGCTGGCACGTGGATTGGCTTCGAGGACATAGAGCGTGTCGCCGGCGAGCGCGAACTGGACGTTGAGCAGGCCGTGCACGCCGATTCCCCGGGCGATCGCCTCGGTCGCCTCGCGGATCCGCGCGATGTCCTTGCGGCCCAACGTGATCGGGGGCAACGCGCAGGCCGAGTCGCCGGAGTGGATGCCGGCTTCTTCGATGTGTTCCATCACGCCGCCGAGGAACAATTCGCTGCCGTCGAACAGCGCGTCGACATCGATCTCGATCGCGTCGTCGAGGAAACGGTCGACGAGCACGGGATGGTCCGGGCTCACTTCGGTCGCGCGGTCGATGTAGGACGCCAGGTGCTCGTCGTCGTAGACGATTTCCATGCCCCGACCGCCCAGTACGTAGGACGGGCGGACGAGTACCGGGTAGCCGATCTCGTGCGCGATCGCCTGCGCCTCGGCGAACGATCGCGCGGTGCCGTGCTTGGGCGCGAGCAGTCCGGCCTCACCGAGCACTCGTCCGAATGCGCCGCGTTCTTCGGCGAGGTGGATGGCCTCCGGCGTCGTACCTGCGATGGGCACGCCGGCGTCCTTGAGTCGCTGTGCGAGCCCGAGTGGCGTCTGGCCACCGAGCTGTACGACGACACCGACCACGTCGCCCGAGCGCTGCTCGGCGTGCACGACTTCGAGGACGTCCTCGAAGGTCAACGGCTCGAAGTAGAGGCGGTCGGACGTGTCGTAGTCGGTCGACACCGTCTCCGGGTTGCAGTTGACCATCACGGTCTCGTAACCCGCGTCACGCAGCGCGTATGAGGCGTGCACGCACGAGTAGTCGAACTCGACGCCCTGGCCGATGCGGTTGGGGCCGCTGCCGAGGATCAGCACCTTCGGCTTGTCGCTCGGCTCGACCTCGTCCTCCTCGTCGTAGGAGGAGTAGTGGTAGGGCGTCCGGGCAGCGAACTCGGCTGCACACGTGTCGACGGTCTTGTAGACCGGTCGCACGTCGAGGGCGTGCCGCAGCCGTCGTACATCGGCTTCGGTCAGGTTGCTGCGGATCTCGGCGATCTGCAGGTCGGAGAAGCCAAGTCGTTTGGCTTTGCGCAGTTCGGTCTTGTCGAGGTTTCCGGCTGAGCGGAGGTCAGCGGCAACCTCGACGATGTGCAGGAGCTGGTCGAGAAACCACGGGTCGATCGAGGTCGCGTCGTAGAGCTCGTCGACGGTCGCACCGGCACGCAGTGCCTGGACGACGGCCTGCAAGCGCCGGTCATGCGGTCGGCCGGACCGCTGCAACCATTCGTCCTTGTCATCGACCGGTGTTCCGAAGTAGAGCTCGGCGCCCTTGGCTTCGAGCGACCGGGCGGCCTTCTGCAACGCTTCGGGGAAGCTTCGGCCGAGCGCCATCACCTCACCGACGCTCTTCATGTGCGTCGTCAGCGTCGTGTCGGCGCCCGGGAACTTCTCGAAGGCGAACCGCGGGATCTTGACGACGACGTAGTCGAGGCTCGGCTCGAACGACGCCGGCGTCTCGCGGGTGATGTCGTTGGGGATCTCGTCGAGCGTGTAGCCGATGGCGAGCTTCGCCGCGATCTTGGCGATCGGGAAACCGGTCGCCTTCGATGCCAGCGCGCTCGATCGGGACACCCGCGGGTTCATCTCGATGACGACCTGGCGCCCGGTGCGCGGGTCGACGGCGAACTGGATGTTGGAGCCGCCGGTCTCGACGCCGACCGCTCTGATGACGTCGAAGGCGGTGTCGCGCATCGTCTGGTATTCACGGTCGGTCAGCGTCATCGCGGGCGCGACGGTGATGCTGTCGCCGGTGTGCACGCCCATCGGGTCGACGTTCTCGATCGAGCAGATGACGACGCAGTTGTCGTGCTTGTCGCGCATCACCTCGAGCTCGAACTCTTTCCAGCCGAGCACGCTCTCCTCGACGAGCACTTCGTGCACCGGGCTCGCGGCGAGGCCGGCCAGCACCATCCGGTGCAGCTCTGACTCGTCGTGGGCGAAGCCGGAACCCGCCCCCCCGAGCGTGTAGGACGGTCGAAGAACGACCGGGTAACCGAGCTCACCGGCGGTTGTCACCGCATCGTCGACCGAACGCACCAGCTTGGAACGCGCGTAGTCGGCGCCGATGTCGGCACAGATGCGCTTGAACTTCTCCCGGTCCTCCCCCGCCCGGATGGCCTCGATCGACGCTCCGATCAGCTCGACGCCGTATTGCTCGAGAACACCTCGCTCGTGCAGGGCGACGGCGACGTTGAGCGCCGTCTGCCCGCCCAACGTCGGGAGCAGCGCGTCGGGCCGTTCGCGTTCGATGACCTTGGCGACGAACTCTGGCGTGATCGGCTCGATGTAGGTCGCGTCGGCGAACTCCGGGTCGGTCATGATCGTGGCCGGGTTGGAGTTGACCAGCGAGACGCGCAGCCCTTCGCTGCGCAGCACCCGGCAAGCCTGGGTGCCGGAGTAGTCGAACTCGCAGGCCTGCCCGATCACGATCGGGCCGGACCCGATGACCAGGACGCTCTCGAGGTCGGTACGGCGCGGCATCAGTTGTTGCCGATCGCGATCGCAAGTACGACGACCGCAGCGATGGTGACCGCAGCGCTGAGCACAGCGACCAGCACCGCCTGCCGGCTCAGCGTTCCCCGGACGACCCCTGCGTTGGGATCGGCCGGGTGATGCCGGTGATGCTCAGCAGCCTCGACGGCCTCGTAGTGGCTCAACGGGTCGACTCCATCAGTTCGGCGAACGTCGTGAACAAGCCGTGTGCGTCATGCGGTCCGGGCGCGGCCTCGGGGTGGTACTGCACCGAGAACACTGGTCGGTCGAGGCACCGCAGTCCTTCGACGACGTCGTCGTTGAGGTCGACGTGGCTCACCTCGACCCGCCCGTAGGGCGTCTCGCTGATCCGGTCGAGTGGTGCATCAACCGCGAACCCATGGTTGTGACTCGTGATCGCGACCCGACCGGTGCGCCGGTCCTGCACCGGCTGGTTGACGCCGCGGTGACCGAACTTCAACTTGTAAGTGCCGAAACCGAGCGCGCGACCGAGCACCTGGTTGCCGAAGCAGATGCCGAACACCGGCTTGGCGGCGTCGAGCACCCCCCGCATCGCCTCGACCGCATAGTCGGCGGTGGCCGGGTCGCCCGGTCCGTTGGAGAAGAAGACGCCGTCCGGCTCGATCGCGAGCAGGTCGGCCGCGGTCGCGGTCGCGGGCAGCACGTGCACCTCGCATCCGATCGCAGCCAAGTTGCGCGGAGTGGACGCCTTGATGCCCAGGTCCATCGCGGCGACCACGTATTTCTTGGCGCCGACTGCCGGCACGACGTAGGTCTCCGGTGTCGTCACCTCTCGGGCCAGGTCGGCGCCTTCCATGCCCGGCGATGCAAGGACGCGCCGGAGCAGTGCCTGCGGGTCGTCGTCGACGCTGCTGACCCCGACGCGCATCGCGCCCCTCTCGCGCAGATGCCGGGTGAGCGCGCGCGTGTCGACAGCACTGATGCCGACGATGCTCTGCGCGGCCAGGTCGTCCTCGAGCCGGCGCTGCGACCGCCAGCTGCTCGGCACCCGGGCCGGGTCTCGAACCACGTAACCGCCGACCCAGATCCGCCGTGACTCCGGGTCGTCGTCGTTCATGCCGGTGTTGCCGATGTGTGGCGCGGTTTGTACGACGACCTGCCGGTGGTAGGACGGGTCGGTCAGCGTCTCCTGGTAGCCGGTCATGCCGGTGCTGAAGACGGCCTCGCCGAGGGTCTCGCCGACGGCGCCGTAGGCCTCGCCGCGGAAGGTCCGGCCGTCCTCGAGGACGAGGATCGCGTCAGTCACCGGACCGATCCTTCCGATTGCCGCGGATGCGCTGGGCCAGGATGTAGCCGCTGAACAGAACGAACACGCCGGCGGCGACGAGGCCGACGACCAGGCCGCCCCAGGCTGATCCTCTAGCAGTCAACAACGTCGTGCTCTGCGCGCCAAAAGACATCGCGTTATGCCGGCTTTCCGTCGAGCACCGTCGGCCGCCCGCGCAGCAGGGTCGCGACCACCCGGGTCGGCAACGTCCGGCCCGCGAAGGGTGTGTTGCGGCCGCGGCTGGCGCTCTGCCGGGGATCGACCACCCAGCTCCCGGCGGGGTCGACGAGGACGAGGTTGGCGGGCGCGCCGGCCGTGAGCGGCTGGCCCTGATGCGGCAGCCGGCCGATGACGGCGGGGCGCGCGCTCATCCGGTCGGCCACCAGGGCCCACAGCGCTGCCTGGTCGAGCCCGCTCTGCTGCAGCGCGGCGACGACGACGGAAAGCGCGGTCTCCAACCCGGTCATGCCGAACGCGGCCGCGGCCCACTCGGTCTCCTTGTCCTCCAGTGCGTGCGGCGCGTGGTCAGTGGCGACCGCGTCGATGGTGCCGTCGACCAGGCCGGCGCGTAGCGCCTCGACGTCCTCCGCCGTGCGCAGCGGTGGATTGACCTTGAAGACCGGGTCGTAGCTCGAGACGAGGTCGTCGGTGAGGAACAGGTGGTGGGGCGTCACCTCGGCGGTCACGTTCCAGCCCTTGCCCTTGGCCCAGCGCACGAGCTCCACCGAGCCTGCCGTCGACACATGGCAGAAGTGAACCCGCCCGCCGACGTGCGCAGCGAGCAGGCAGTCGCGGGCGATGACGGCTTCCTCCGCGACCGCCGGCCAACCGGTCAGTCCGAGCCGGGCGGACTGCACGCCTTCGTTCATCTGTGCGCCGTCGGTGAGCCGCGGGTCTTGCGCGTGCTGCGCGATGACACCGTCGAATGCGCGTAGATATTCCAGCGCCCGTCGCATCAGCATCGGATCGTGTACGCAGTTGCCGTCGTCGGAGAACACCCGCACTCGCGCGGCGGATTCGGCCATCGCGCCGAGTTCGGCGATCTGTTCACCCTTGAGGCCGACGGTGACGGCGCCCACCGGATGGACGTCGCAGTGGCCGGCGTCCTGACCGAGTCGCCACACCTGCTCGACGACACCCGCGACGTCGGCAACCGGTTCGGTGTTGGCCATCGCGTGCACCGCGGTGAATCCGCCGAGCGCCGCGGCAAGGGTGCCGGTCTCGACCGTCTCCGCGTCCTCGCGGCCAGGCTCGCGCAAGTGGGTGTGCAAGTCGACGAGGCCCGGCAGCGCGATGAGCCCATCGGCGTCGTACGTCTCGGCGCCGGCAGGCGCCTCATCGACGAGGACACCGTCTTCGACGTAGAGCGTGGTCGGTTCGGCACCGAGCGGCCGAAGCCCCTTGAGAATCCACGAGTTCTGGCTCACGCTGCGTTCTCCCCTGTCTCGACCAGACCGCCGCCGAGCAGCAGGTAGAGCACCGCCATCCGAACCGATACGCCGTTGGCGACCTGCTCGACGATGGTCGACCGGACGCTGTCCGCGACCTCGGCGGCGATCTCGACGCCGCGGTTCATCGGACCGGGGTGCATGACGATCGCGTCGTCGGGCATTGCAGCCATCCGACGGGCATCGAGACCGTAGCGGCGCGAGTATTCGCGCGTCGTCGGGAAGAAGCCGCCGTGCATGCGTTCGCGTTGCACCCGCAGCATCATCACGACGTCGCTCTTCGGTACGACGGCGTCGAGGTCGAACGAGACCGCGCAAGGCCAGGCGTCGACACCGACCGGCAGCAGCGTCGGTGGTGCGACGAGCGTCACCTCGGCGCCGAGGGTGTGCAGGAGCAGCACGTTGCTGCGGGCGACTCGGGAGTGCAGGACGTCGCCGACGACGGTGACGTGCAGACCCTCGACACGTCCCAGCCGCTGGCGCATCGTGAACGCGTCGAGAAGTGCCTGCGTCGGATGCTCGTGGGTGCCATCGCCGGCGTTGACCACGCTGCCGCGGATCCAGTGCGCGAGCCGATGAGGCGCACCACTGGCGTTGTGCCGAACCACGACGGCGTCGGCGCCCATGGCCTCGAGAGTCAGCGCGGTGTCCTTGAGCGACTCGCCCTTGGACACGCTCGATCCCTTGGCGGAGAAGTTGATGACGTCGGCGGACAGTCGTTTAGCGGCGACCTCGAACGACGTCCGGGTCCGGGTGGAGTCCTCGAAGAAGAGGTTGACGACGGTTCGACCGCGCAGCGTCGGCAGTTTCTTGATCGGCCGGTCGGCGAGGCGGGCGAGCTCCTCCGCGGTGTCGAGCACCAGC
>DATBDO010000043.1:0-32242 GCA_036269855.1 Mycobacteriales bacterium | reverse complement strand
CTCAACCCCGGCGTCATGTCCTGGGAGGAGATCCAACGGCTCAAGCCGGTCGCCGCGTCGATGGGCATGATGCTCGAGACGACGGCTGACATCCCGGCGCATCGCGGCAGCCCGGACAAGGAACCGGCGGTGCGACTGCGCGTCATCGAGGACGCCGGACGCAGCAACGTCGCGTTCACGACCGGGATCCTCGTCGGCATCGGCGAAACGCGCGCCGATCGGGTCGAGTCCCTGTTCGCGCTCCGCGCACTGTCGCGGCAATACCGGCACATCCAGGAAGTCCTCGTGCAGAACTTCCGCGCCAAGCCGGACACCGCGATGCGGCGCACACCCGACGCGGACATCGACGACTACGTCGCGACCATCGCGGTTGCCCGCGTCTTGCTCGGTCCTGCCGCGCGAGTGCAAGCACCGCCCAACCTCGTCGACGGCGTCGATGTACGACGCCTGATCGCGGCCGGGGTGGACGACCTCGGCGGTGTATCACCGCTCACGCCGGACCACGTGAACCCGGAACGGCCGTGGCCGCACCTCGACGACCTGGCCGCGACGACCGCGTCGATCGGCTACGAGCTGGTCGAACGACTGGCCGCACATCCGTCGTACCTCGACGAGCCTTGGCTCGACCCGCGGCTGCACGCACACGTCGCCGCGCTGCGCGACGACCGTGGTCTCGCTCGCACCGACGTGCGACCGGTCGGCCTGCCCTGGCAGGAACCGGACGGGGGCTGGGACAGCATCGGTCGCACCGATCTCCACGTCACCATCGACACCACCGGACGCACCAGTGACCGGCGCAGCGATTTCGACGCCGCCTACGGGGACTGGTCAGCGTTGACCGTCAGCGCGGACGCGCGGCAGCGGGGGAGCGCCGTCCCGGCTGTGTTGCCGTCGCAGCGCATCCGTCCGGAGTTCGCATCCGCACTGCGACTGGCGGAACGAGACCTCGCCGGCATGTCGGACAGTGCTGCGATGACGCTGTTCGACGCGTTGCCCGGTGCGGAGATCGACGCGCTGGCCGAGCTTGCCGACGGCGTGCGGCGTGATGTCGTCGGGGATGACGTCACCTACGTCGTCAACCGCAACATCAACTTCACCAATGTCTGTTACACCGGCTGTCGGTTCTGCGCGTTCGCGCAGCGTCGTACCGATGCCGACGCCTACACCCTGTCGCTCGACGAGATCGGGACCCGTGCCGACGAAGCCGTGGCGGTCGGTGCGACCGAGGTGTGCATGCAGGGTGGCATCCATCCCGACCTGCCGGGCACCGCCTATTTCGACATCGCCCGGGCCGTGAAGGCGCGGCAGCCGCAGTTGCATGTGCACGCGTTCAGTCCGATGGAAGTCGTCAACGGCGCGGTTCGGTGCGGCACCTCGATCACAGACTGGCTGACCGAGGCCGCTGCGGCTGGTGTCGACTCACTGCCGGGCACTGCGGCCGAGATCCTCGACGACGATGTCCGCTGGCTGCTGACAAAGGGCAAGCTGCCTGCGGCCACGTGGATCGAGGTCATCACCACCGCGCACCGGCTCGGCATCCCGACGACGTCGACGATGATGTACGGCCACGTCGACACGCCCGCCCATTGGCTCGCGCACCTGCGGGTGCTGGCCCGCATCCAGGCCGAAACCGGCGGATTCACCGAGTTCGTGCCGCTGCCCTTCGTACATCTCAACGCGCCGATCTACCTCGCCGGCCTGGCCCGGCCCGGCCCGACGACGGTCGAGAACCGCGTCGTTCATGCCATGGCTCGACTGCTCCTGCATGGGCTCGTCGACAACATCCAATGCTCGTGGGTGAAGCTCGGCATCGACGGCTCGGCCGCGATGTTGCGAGGGGGCGCCAACGACATCGGCGGCACGTTGATGGAAGAGACCATCAGCCGGATGGCGGGGAGCGCGCACGGCTCGCGCAAGTCCATCGACGACCTCGAGGCGATCGCCGCTGCGGCCGGCCGGCCGGCCCGGCAACGCACGACGCTCTACGGCGAGGTGGGTGCGAGCACCGCAGTCCGGGCGTAGGGTCCGCGAGGAATACGGACTGATCGGGGGACCACCGTGGACAGCGACGCTCGAGAGCCGGCCCTGCTCCGGCGCATCGAAGAGCTCGTTGCGGCGTCCGCCGCCGAGGAGCCGGACCGTCCGGAAGGACCGGTCCTGGCGGCAGCGCTGACCGGACTGCGCGCAGAGCTCGGCGGGTTGCGCGCCGATCTCGGTTCGCTGCGCGCCGAGATCGCCGGCATCCGCTCCGGTGTCGATGCCAGCGTCGGCAGGCTGAGCGGTGAGCTGAGCGCGGCGAAGTCCGAGACGTCGGCGCTCAGCGGCCGGCACGAGGAGCTCGGCGACAAGGTCGACGGAGCCGTCGACATCCTCGGCGAGGTCAAGGCGGTCCTGCCCGGGCTACGGGCGACTCTCGACGCGACGCCGGGCGGCAGCCAGTTCGATGCGGCGTTGACCCGCGTCGAGGACACCGTCGCCGCCCGGCTCGATACGGTCGCGGCCGATCTGCGCCGGACGTTGGCGTCCGGGCTGACCACCGCGTCCGCGGGCAGCCGCGCCGCCGAGACCGCGGCGCAGGAGGCTCGGTCAGCGTTGGAGGAGCGGCTCGCGGCCGTTGAGGACACCCTCGACGAGCTGGCCGAGCGTCTCGAAGCGTTGACCCGGGACAGCATCGCGACGGCGACCGAACGCATCGCTCACGTCGAGCAGCGGATCATCACTCTGGCCGACAGCACGCTGGCCGAACAGGCCAACGCACAGAACGAGTGGGCAGAGAGCGTCCGCTCGGCGTTGACCGACCTCGCCCAGGCCGTTGACCGCAACCTGTCCGCGCTCGGTGTGTCCCTGACCGAGGCTGTCGGCCGCGGGCACTATGCCGACGACCAGCGGATCGCTCAGGTCCTTGGTGAGATCCGCGGCGCGGTCGACGATGCCGTGACCGGCATCGAGGATCGGCTGACACAGCATCGCGACGCCAGCAGCTCCGACCTCGGGTCGCTACGCGGTTTTCTCGAGACGGCGCACTCATCGAACGAGTCGAGGCTCGACGACGTACGAAGCGCTCTCACCGGTGGTCTCGTCGAGGCGCGCGCCGGTCTCGTCGAAGAGCTCACGTCCACGTTGGCGGCATTGGAAGCGGCCAACAACTCATCGCGTGTGCTGATCGAGGAAGAGATCAGCAGTCTCCGCACGGACCTTGCGGACGCGTTGGAAGAGGTGCGCGACCGGATCGCGGCCGGAATGGAACGGTCGTCGGAGTCCATCACCTCAACGGTCGACGAACAACGCGGAGCATTCGACGAGGTCGTCCGCACCTTGCGTTCGGACGTGCTCGACCGGGTCGAGGAGACCCGCGGTGAACTGATGTCCGCGCTGTCCGACATGCAGACCGCGGTGACAGCAACCGGCCGCAGTAGCGAGGACGCCACCGCTCGGCTACGCGACGTCGAACAGACCAACTCGCAGCTGCAGTCGACGGTCGCGGCCTTGCATTCCGAGTGGTCGTCGAAGTCGGACGGAGCGGTTGCCGCCGCGCGTGAGTCTTCCGAAGCGGTGCTCGCATCGGTCCGCGAACGCGTCGAGTCGAGCCTCGCCGGTCTCCGGGAGTCACTCGACCGGCAGACCGCAACCGTTCGTGAGCACGGTGACCTGCTCTCCGGTGGCACCGGTCGTCTTGTCGCCGCCGGACACGCATTGCTCGGCTACCTCGCGGAGCGGGATCGCATCGTCGAGGACGAGCGCACGCAGAGCTTCCACGAGCTGCTCGACGCCTTCGCCGAAGGAATGTCGGTGAAGGAGCGCCGCAAGACGTCGGCACGGCTCGCCGACGCGCTCGAGCGCCGGCGCGAGGTTCGCGACGCCGGCCGCTATCGCAAGCAGCTGGCAGCCGAGCAGCCGATCGACATTCCTGCACCGCCCGCAGATCTGGCGGCGCTGGCCGGGCCACTGTCGCCACCACGGCCGGCCAAGGCAGCACCGGCCGCGAAGAAGACCGCGGCGACAAAAGCAGCGGCGGCAACGGACGCGCCCGCGAAGGCCGCGAAGAAGGCACCCGCCAAGAAGGCGGCGAAGAAGGCGGCGAAGAAGGCCGCCAAGAAGGCCGCCAAGAAGGCGCCGCCGGCGAAAAAGGCAGTACCGGCGAAGGCCGCCGACCCCGCGAAGGAAAGCCCTCCGCCGCCCGCGAAGGAAAGCCCTCCGCCGCCCGCGCCGGTCAAGAAGGCCGCCCCCGCCAAGCGAGCTGCGCCGTCAACCCCTATTTCCCCACCCTCTGCTCCGACCGCCGCCCCGGCGCCACCGAAAACTGAGGCAGAGCCACCGAAATCCGGCGATAACGCCGCCTCTGGCGGGTCGTCCGACGACAAGAACTGACCCCAATACCACCGAACCGCTTGACGGGACGGGTACGACGCGCGTGTAATTCCACGCGTGTTCTTCCCTCTGCTCGGTGCGACCGCGCCGGCCAGGTCACGCCGCAGGCGCGCGCCCCGTTGTCCTTCGGGCCGCGCGATGCCAGCCCGCAAGGAGGCGTCGTGACAGAACTGAGCTTCACCCTCGACGAAGGGGACGAGTCGGCCATCCTGCCGTGGCAGGAGGAGGCGCTGTGCGCCCAGACCGACCCGGAGGCGTTCTTCCCGGAGAAGGGTGGCTCGACCCGGGAGGCGAAGCGGGTCTGCGGCCGCTGCGATGTGCGGGCCGAGTGCCTCGAATACGCCCTTGGCCACGATGAGCGCTTCGGCATCTGGGGCGGCCTGTCCGAGCGGGAGCGCCGCCGGCTCAAGCGCCGCGCCGGCTAACCCGAAACCCGGCGGCGAACCCGACCGGGCCGGTTCTCGCTAGTCTGACCGGCCCGTGCCACCGAAGTCTTCGCGCTCCTCCTCACCCGGGCATCTCGTGACCGCGGTGCTTGTCAGCCACGACGGAGTTCGGTGGCTCAACGAGTCACTCGCGGCTCTGACGGGCCAGACCCGCCCGCCACAGCGGGTCGTCGCCGTCGACACCGGAAGCACGGACGGATCGCCCGCCCTGCTCGCGACCTCGCTCGGCGAGCGGGCAGTCGTCAAGCTGCCGCGCGAAACCCCGCTGGCCGCGGCGGTGCAGGCCGGGCTCGACGCCTTCGACGGTCAGCCGGAACCCGAGGGCGGCCGTGGCTCGGTCACCCGGTGGATCTGGATCCTGCACGACGACTGCGCGCCGGAGCCGGAGGCATTGCGGGAGTTGCTGGCCGCGGCGGCGGACTCTCCGTCTCTCGCCGCGATCGCACCGAAGGCGCTTTCCTGGGACCGCCGCCGGCTACGCGAGATCGGCCTGACCGTGGACAGCTCCGGTCGCACGCACACCGGTCTCGAACCCCGCGAGGTCGACCAGGGCCAGCACGATGACGTCACCGACGTACTAGCCGCCGGCACCGCCGGCCTGCTGATCCGTCGCGACACGTGGGATCGGCTCGGGGGACTCGACGGGACGTGGCCCCTGTTCGGCGACGACGTCGATCTCGGATGGCGGCTCAATGCCGCGGGCGAGCGGATGCGGGTTGCACCACACGCCGTCGTCCGTCACGCCGCGGCTCTGATGTCCGGCGACCGCGCGCCCGATGCGGTCACGGGACGTCCGGGCGCCGTCGTACGACGACACGGCATGCAGATCGTCCTGGCCAACACGTCGGGTCCGCTCGTTCCGCTGCTGGTTCTCCGCTATGTCGTCGAATCCGTCCTGCGGTCAGTGGCGTTGTTGCTGCTCGCCCGCAGGCCGCGCGCCGCGGTCGACGAGCTGAGCGCGTTGTGGGGTCTTCTGACACATCCGGGCCTGGTGGTCGACGCACGGCGGCGACGGCGATCGCGCGAGGTCGGGCACGGGCAATTGCGCGCGCTGCTCGCGCGGCCGACGTTGCGTTGGCGGCTGTTCGGCGATCAGCTCGCGGTTGCCATCCGTGGCCGAGACGCCGTAGAAGAACGGTCGCGCCGGCGAGCTCCGGTCGAGACCGGACCGGTCGCCGAGGAGAGCGAGTCGATCGCGCTCACCGAAACGGGCGTGCTCACCCGGGCGTTACGTCGTCCGGGCGTGCTGCTTGTCGCCGCGTTGACCCTCGTTGGACTCATCGCGGATCGCGGCGCCCTCGGCGGCACATTGCATGGCGGTCGACTTCTCGCGGCGCCGCTGGGTGCGTCGGACCTGTGGTCGACCTACCTCGCCGGCTGGCATGCCGTGGGTCTCGGGTCAACGCAACCAGCACCTCCGTCGCTTGCCGCCCTCGCGTTGCTCTCGTCGGTGCTGCTGGGCAAGGTCTGGCTCGCCGTGTCGGTGCTTCTGCTCGGCGCGGTCCCGTTGGCGGGATTGTCGGCCTATCTCGCCAGCGGTGCGGTCACCCGGTCGGCCTGGTTGCGCGTCTGGGCGGCGGCGATCTGGGCCTCGCTGCCGGCGTTGACCGGAGCGGTGGCCGGTGGACGGCTCGATGTCGTCGTCACGGTGATCCTGCTGCCGTTGCTCGCTCGGGCGATTGCAGCCGTTCTTCGTGACGACGATGCGCGACTACATCAATCGGTCGCTGTCGGGCTGTTGCTCGGCCTTGTCACGGCATTCAGTCCGGTCCTGTGGCCGGCGACGGCAGTCGTCGCCGCAATCGTCGTCGCTGCCCTGCCGGGCCGGCGACTGACACGGCTGCGATCCGTCGTGCTCATGCTTTGCACTGCCGCCGCCGTACTCCTGCCGTGGACGGTTTCGCTCGTGATCCACCCGCAGTTGCTGGTGCGGGGGATGGGACTGCCCGAAGCCCTCGCGACGGCACGACCGCTTTCCGCTCCGAACCTTGTGCTGATGCATCCGGGCGGCCCGGCTCAACCGCCGATCTGGGTCCTCGGTCCACTCGTCCTTGCCGGTCTCGTCGGTCTGGTTCGAGCGCGCAGTGCCACGGCGGCGCGATTCGGCGTCGGTCTTTTCCTCGTCGCGACGAGCGGATCACTATTGATCTCGCGCGCGGACGGCCCGTCCCCGGAGAACGCGGCCATTCGCTACTGGACCGGCTCGACCGCGGCGCTCGCCGCGCTCGGCCTGTTGGTCGCCGCGCTCGTGGCGGGTGACCGCGCGCGCCCGGCTCTTCGGCGTTATGCGTTCGGCTGGCGACAACCGGCGGCCGCGGTGCTCGGGCTCGCGCTGATCGCCGGCACCGGGATCGCGGTGGTCGGGCTGATCGGACGCGGCGTCGACCGTCCGCTGACCGGTGACACCCACACCCTGTTGCCGGTGTTCGCGGCCGCGGAGGTGGGCCGCTCCACCTCACCAAGGCTCGTCGTGCTGGACGGTCCGGTGACGGGTGGCGCCGGCGCGCCGGTCCGCTACGCCGTCGTCCGTGATCCGAACGGTGCCCGGCTCGGCGACGCCGATGTTGCGCGCCTCTCGCCGAACGCGGCCGACAGCCGGCTCACGGCGACCATCCGGGAAGCCGCCGCCGGCCAGCCGGCCGCCCTTCCCCACCTCGCCGAGTTCGGAGTGAGCATGCTCGTGGTCCGCGACACCGGCGCGGCCGCGCTGTCCCGACTGGCCGACCTCAACGGGTTGGAGCGGGTGCCGACAACCGGTGCGCTCGTGTGGCGCAGTCAACTCGCCACGGGTGAGCTGGTCATGCTCGGGCCGCGCATTGCGCGGACGGTCAGCGCCGGTGGAGACCTTCCTGCAGACGCCCGGCCGCATCCGCTCGTCGCACACCGCGGGCACTCGCACGCAACACTGCCAACCGGCCGCAGCGGCCGACTGCTCGTGCTCGCCGAACCGACGAGCACGCATTGGCGGGCGACACTCGACGGGAAGACGTTGCCATCGACGACCGCCTACGGATGGGCGCAGGCCTGGCGGCTGCCGGCCGGCGGCGGGCGCCTCGATGTCGGTCGCACCGGTGACCACCGGTCGCTGTGGCTCGGCCTGCAACTCGCGGTCGTCATCGTCGCGGCTTTGCTGTCCGTGCCGGTGGTCGGACGTCGTACGGAGTCCACCGCAGAGGCGGCACCATGATGCGCGCGCTCCGCTGGCCGGCCGTCGCGATCGTGCTGCTCGCCGGACTCACCGCTGCCGCCATCGTGGATCGTCCGAGTGCGTCCCCAACTCGCGCGCTGCGGTCGTCGTCGTTGCCGGTGACCTCGACATCACTTGTTTGCCCGAACATCAGTGGCAGCGGCCGTGCCCCGACGGCGATGACGGTGGCCAACGTGTCGGCCGCTGTTGCCGGCGGGCATCGATCCGCGACGGTGCGGACGTTCCCGTTGACAAGCGCGCGAGCCAAGACGACGACGTTGCCGTCGCATGCGGTCAACCACGTGCACGTAACCACGACCAGTGGCCCGACCGTGGTCGAGGCCGATGGTCGCGGGGCGGGCGCCGTCGTTGCCGACCAGTCCCGGCTCATCCCGCATGGCGTGCTGCGCGGCATGTTCTCGTCGCCGTGTCTACAGCCGACGACCGATTCGTGGATAACCGGCGCCGACGGTCGGGTGGGTTTCACCGACACGCTGGTGCTAGCCAACGCGGACTCCACCGTCGCCAACATCACCGTCACGGTGTGGTCAGCGAAGGGACCGATCGAACCGCCGCAACTCGAGTCCTACACGGTCGCCGCCGACACGGCAGAGCTCCTACCGGTCTCGCGGTACGTGCCCGACGGTGCACTGCTCACCATCCATGTGCACGCCAACAGCGGCCGGCTTGTCAGTGCGGTGCTCGACCGTCGGGTGTCGGGTGTGGAGCCGACCGGGCTCGACTGGATACCGCCGACGCAGCCACCGTCGACCGAGCTCGTCGTACCCGGCTTCCTCAGCGGCTCCGGCGCCCGTCATCTCGTGCTCGCGGATCCGGGCGACCGCGACGCGACGGTGACGTTGCGCCTCGTGACGGCGTCGGGCAACTTCGCGCCGGCCGGACACCAGACCGTCGTCGTACGCGCGGGTCATTCCGCTGATGTCGATCTCGCATCGAGTCTGGCGGGCGCCCCGGGTGCCGTCCTCGTGCACAGTGACCAGCCGGTGACTGCGACCGCCTTCAGCTCTGCCGCTGCGTTGAACGACCAGGACCATCCGGACCTCCAGTTCCAGCCTGCCGCCGCCGCGATCACGGGCCCGGCGGTGCTGCCCGACAACACTCCGCCGTTCGACCGCAACGTCCGGCTCTACGTCACGGCCCCGGACGCCGCGGCGAAGTTGCGGGTGGCGACGACAACCGGTGCGAGCCGGGTGTTGACGATCCGTGCCGGCCGCTCACTTGCCTGGGATCCCGTTGCCGTGTTCGGCACCGACGCTTATGGCCCGCTCGTCTTCACCCCGGTCGGCGGCGGCTCGGTCTACGTGTCCCGAACCCTGTTCGCCTACGGCGCCCACGGCCCGTTGACCACCGCCGAGCAACCGACGCTGCTGCCGGCGTCGATCAGCTTGCCGCCGGCTGTGCTCGACGAGCGGGTTGCCGTACCCGACGCCCGCTGACTTACTCGGCCTCGCCGCCGTAGCCCGGGTCGACGATCTCCGGGTCGAGGCCGAGAAAGCGCGCGACCTCCTCGACCACGATGTCGTGGACGAGGTCCTCGAGATCGTCCCGGTCCAATGCGCGCAGCTCCAGCGGCCGGCGATAGATGACCACCCGCGCCGGGTGTCCGTCCGACGGCGCCAGCAGCCGAGCGAGTGGCACGCCTGCCGACTCGATCTCGTCCTCGACCGGAAGCGGCACGTCGAGCGGTGGCACCTCCTCGACCGCGAAGTCGAGGGTCCTGAGCTCGTTGCGCCAACGCGCCTCCACGTGCTCCACCGCGTCGAGCACGATGCCGTCGAAGCGCTGCGACGGCGACTCCGACAGCGGCACGGCCGGCGGCGCGAGCGGGCCGCGCGGACCCCGGCCGCGGCGGTCGCGGCGCCGGGCCGGACGGGGGCTGGTCACGGGCGAAGCGTAGGTCGGCGCGGGCGGCTACGGCGCGGGAAGTTGGTGCGGCGGCTCCTGCCAGGTACGGTCGCCGCCGTGAGCCCACTGCGTCGCTGTTCGCGGACTGCCTGTGGGCGGCCCGCGGTGGCGACGCTCACCTACGTCTACGCCGATTCGACCGCAGTGGTGGGCCCGTTGGCGACCTACGCGGAACCGCACTCCTACGACTTGTGCGAGCAGCATGCCGGTGGCCTCACCGCGCCCCTCGGCTGGGAGGTCGTGCGGCTCGACGTCGACTCCGGCGCCGTACAGCCCAGCAGCGACGACCTCGAGGCCCTGGCCAATGCGGTGCGCGAGGCCGCCCGACCGGCCGCGCAGCCGCCGGTCGACCCTCCCGGTGCTCAAGGCACCGGCCGGCGCGGTCACCTCCGGGTGCTGCGACCACCCACCTGAGGTGGATGGGCGGAGTTGTCCACTCCGTCCCGGTTCTCAAGCCGGCCGCGGGTCCGGCCGACACCTCCCATACCCGTAGCCCATCGGGGGGAGCCCCATGTCGATCTTTCCGCTGCAGCGCCCGGTTCTTGGCGCCGTCCGACCGTCGTCGCTCGCCAAGGCCGGTACGGCGCCGTCAGGCAACTGCCCGGACTGCGGAAGCGCGCGCATGACCGCGTTGGTGATGACACTGACCGATGGCACGCCCGTCGAGTTCGCGTCCTGTCACGACTGTGAACACCGGCACTGGGCGCACCAGGGCGAGGTACTTGCGTTCGCGGACGTGATCACCCGCTCGACCAAGCCCAGGGACTAGCCTCGGGGTCGTGCCTGACCTCGCGTCGATCGTCAAGGCCTACGACATCCGCGGAGTCGTCCCCGACGAGCTCGACGAGTCGATCGCCCGCGCGATCGGTGCCGCCTTTGTCCGGTTCCTCGACGCCAAGGCCGTGGTGACCGGCTACGACATGCGCGAGTCCTCGCCGGGGCTCGCCGCCGCGTTCGCCGAGGGTGCGACCAGCCAGGGCGCCGACGTCGTCGAAGCGGGACTCGCCTCGACCGACTTGCTCTACTACGCCAGCGGTTCGCTCGACATGCCGGGTGCGATGTTCACGGCCAGCCACAACCCGGCTCGCTACAACGGGATCAAGCTCTGCCGGGCCGGCGCGGCGCCGGTCGGTCAGGACAGCGGCCTCGCCGACATCCGGAAGCTGGCCGAGGGCGGACTTCCGTCGTACGACGGAACCCGCGGCACGGTGACCCGTCGTGACCTGCTGGCCGACTATGCGGCGTACATGAAAAAGCTCGTCCCGGGCATCGAGTCGATCCGGCGGCTGTCCGTCGTGGTCGACGCCGGCAACGGCATGGGCGGCCTCACCGTGCCGGTCGTCTTCGACGGCCTGTCGGTCGATCTCACCGCGCTCTACTTCGAGCTGGACGGTTCGTTCCCCAACCACGAGGCCAACCCGATCGAGCCGGAGAACTTGCGCGACCTGCAAGCCAAAGTGCGCGAGCTCGGCGCCGACATCGGGCTCGCGTTCGACGGCGACGCGGACCGCTGCTTCGTCGTCGACGAGCGCGGGGAGATCGTGTCGCCGTCGGTGCTGACCGCCCTCATCGCGGTGCGTGAGCTGGACCGTGAGCCGGGCAGCACGATCATCCACAACCTCATCACCTCACACGCCGTACCCGAGATCGTCCGCGAACACGGCGGTCGGCCGATGCGAACCCGGGTCGGTCACTCGTTCATCAAGGCCACGATGGCGGAGAGCGGTGCGGTCTTCGGTGGCGAGCACTCCGGTCACTTCTACTTCCGCGACTTCTGGCGCGCCGACTCGGGCATGCTCGCCGCTCTGCACGCGCTCGCGGCGCTGGGCAATGGCGACGAGCCACTCTCGTCGTTGCTCAGCCGGTTCTCGCGCTACGCCGCCTCGGGCGAGATCAACAGCGAAGTCGACGACCAGACGGCGCGCGCTAGTGCGGTCGAGGAGGCGTTCGCGGCGCGGGACGGCGCCCGGCTGGACCATCTCGACGGGCTGACGGTCGAGTTGCCCGACAAGTCGTGGTTCAACCTGCGTGCCTCCAACACCGAGCCGTTGTTGCGCCTCAACGTCGAAGCACCGGACGAGGCCTCGATGGCTCGACTGCGCGACGAGGTGCTTGCCCTCGTTCGTGGCTGACCCGTCGTGCGAAACACGGCTGCCCGGCCCGGATAACCTGACGCCGTGAAACTCGACCCGAGCCTGCTCGAGATCCTTGCCTGCCCCAACTGCCGGGCTGACCTGCGTGTGGACGAGGCGGCGAGCGAGCTGGTCTGTACCGGCTGCGGCTACGCCTACCCCGTCCGCGACGACATCCCTGTGCTGCTTGTCGACGAGGCGCGCAAGCCCGCCGACGGAAAGTGAGCCTGGACATCGACGATGACCGACTCGATGACGTCGAGGCGGTCGCGGCGATCGACTCGCAGCAGATGCTGCGTGCCGTTGCAACGTCGGCGGCACAGATCAGGCGAAGCATCACCGCCGCGCAGGACGCCGGCCTCGACGCCTTGCGCGGCGAGGATCGCCCGCGCGCCGTCGTCGTCGCGGGCATGGGTGGGTCCGGCATCGCCGGCGACGTACTCGCCGCGCTCGCGACGCCCACGTCGCCCGCGCCGGTCGTCGTCCATCGCGGCCCGGGGCTGCCGGGGTGGGTCGGCGCGGCCGACCTCGTCGTTGCCGTGTCGTGCTCCGGCGCCACGGCGGAAACGCTCTCGTCCACCGACGAAGCCATCCGGCGGGGCGCGCGACTGATCGGCGTGTGCGCGGCGGATTCGCCACTGGCGCAACGCTGCCTGCAGTCGCACGCACGTCAGGTCGCGGTCACGCCGGAGCTCACGCCGCGCTCGTCGTTCTGGTCGCTCGCCACCCCGGTGGTCATTGCGAGCGCTCGGCTGTCCCTCGTCGACCTCGGGCCCTCCGACGGGGCACTGGAGTCGGCGGCCAAGCGACTCGAAGCGGTCGCGGAGATGTGCCGGCCGGATCGCGAGTCGTTCGTCAACCCGGCCAAGACATTGGCACTCGAACTGTCCGGCACGGTGCCGATGGCTTGGGGAGCCGGGCAGATGGGCGGCGTCGCGGCCTACCGGTTTGCCTGCCAGCTGGCGGAGAACGCGAAGCAGCCGGTCGTGGCCGGCGCGCTGCCGGAGGTCCACCACAACCAGGTGGTGAGCCTCGACGGCCCGCTCGCCGGCGGCGCCACCGCGGAGGACCTGTTCCGCGATCGGATCGACGACGACCAGCCGCGACGGCTCCGGCTCGTGCTCCTGCACGACGACGACGACCCCGCCACGGCAGATCGGGTGACGGCTTCCGAAGAGCTGGCGGAAGCGCGCGGCGTCCCGGTCAGCCGGCTGCGGTCCGAGGGCGCGACCCCGCTCGAGCGCTTGGCGTCGCTGGTGGGGATCGTCGACTACGCGAGCGTCTACCTGGCGATCGGCAGCGGCATCGACCCGACGCCCGTCGCTCCCATCGACGAGGTCAAGGCGCGCCTCGCCTGACGTCGCCATGTCCCGCGCTCCCGTAGTCTCATCGCATGGATTTCAAGGTCGCTGATCTTTCCCTCGCCGAGTTCGGTCGCAAGGAGATCGCTCTCGCGGAGCACGAGATGCCCGGGCTGATGGCGATGCGCGCCGACTATGGCCCGGCGCAGCCGCTCGCCGGCGCGCGCGTGAGCGGCTCGTTGCACATGACGATCCAGACCGCGGTGCTCATCGAGACGCTCGTCGCGCTCGGCGCCGAGGTTCGCTGGGCGTCGTGCAACATCTTCTCGACGCAGGACCACGCGGCCGCGGCCGTCGTCGTCGGTCCCGACGGCACGCCGGATGACCCCAAGGGCGTGCCGGTGTTCGCCTGGAAGGGCGAGACGCTCGAGGACTACTGGTGGTGCACACAGCAGATGCTGCAGTGGCCGGGCTCCGCCACCAAGGGTGGGGGCCCCAACATGATCCTCGACGACGGCGGCGACGCGACGCTGCTCGTGCACAAGGGCGTCGAGTTCGAGAAGGCCGGCGCGGTGCCCGACACGAGCGAGGGCGACACCGAGGAGTACGCCGTCATCCTCGACGTGCTCCGGCGCTCGCTGACCGAGGACCCGACCCGGTGGACCAACGTCGCCAACGGCATCAAGGGCGTCACCGAAGAGACGACCACCGGTGTGCACCGGCTCTACCAGATGCATGAGCGCGGCGAGCTGTTGTTCCCTGCCATCAACGTCAACGACTCCGTGACAAAGTCGAAGTTCGACAACAAGTACGGCTGTCGGCACTCGCTGGTCGACGGCATCAACCGCGCCACCGACGTGCTGATCGGCGGCAAGGTCGCGGTGATCTGCGGCTACGGCGACGTCGGCAAGGGCTGCGCCGAGTCGCTGCGTGGTCAAGGCGCGCGCGTCGTCATCACCGAGGTCGACCCGATCTGCGCGCTCCAGGCGGCGATGGACGGCTTCCAGGTCGCGACCCTCGAGGACTTCGTCAAGACGGCTGACATCTTTGTGACGGCGACCGGCAACTTCAACATCATCACCGCCGCTGACATGCGGCGGATGAAGCAAGGCGCGATCGTCGGCAACATCGGCCACTTCGACAATGAGATCGACATGGCCGGCCTCGCGAAGTTGCCCGGCGTCGTACGACGCAATATCAAGCCGCAGGTCGACGAGTGGGTCTTCGATGACGGTCACTCGATCCTGGTGCTGTCCGAAGGACGGCTGCTCAACCTGGGCAACGCCACCGGCCACCCGTCGTTCGTCATGTCCAACAGCTTCACCAACCAGACGATCGCCCAGGTCGAGTTGTTCACCAAGACCGACGACTACCCCGTCGGCGTCTACGTGCTGCCCAAGCACCTCGACGAGAAGGTCGCGCGGCTGCATCTCGACGCACTGGGAGCGAGGCTCACGACGCTGACGAAGGAGCAGGCCGACTACATCGGCGTGCCGGTCGACGGTCCGTTCAAGCCGGACAGCTACCGCTACTAGCTCGGCGGCGCGAACGGTCCGTCCGGCGGAGCCGGCGCCGGTTCGACGGCGGGTGGTTGCGGAGCACGATCGAGGGACAGCCGTAACGCCTCGCGCCGGCTGCGCTCGGCAAGCACCGTCTGCAGATAGACCCACGGCGCCATGCCCGGCGGAAGCGGGCCCACGAGTGCACTCGTCGCGCCCAGCAGCCGGTTGCCCATCTCGTCGCGAACAGCGGGTGCGAGCTGCCGGGCCCGGCCGAGGAAATGCCGAACCTCCGACGCCAACGCGTCGCTCAAGCCGGAGAGGTCGAGGCCGGCTGCCCACGTCGCCAGCTCCGCCGGGACGACCGGAGCAGGCGCCACCCGGCTGGGCACCCGGTCCTGGACCACTACCGTGCCCGCGGCCAGGTCACCGAGTCGCTTGGACCGCTTGGTCATCAGCATCGGAATCAACGCGAGCAGTCCCGAGGAGATGCCGGGCCGGTCCACGACGACACCGACAAGACCACGCACGAACGCATGACGGAACCGGATCGGGCCGCCGTCGTCCCGCACGACGCGTAACCCCATCACCGCCTTGCCGAGGGTGCGGCCGCGCCAGAGGGTCTCGAACCCGACGGGGTAGCCGAGGATCGTCCCGACGAACAGCGTCAACGCGATTGCCTGGGCCGCCGCCGCGTCCGTGGAGAACCCGGTCCTGCTGATCGCCCAGACCCAGGCGATCGTCACGAGGACCTGGACGACGATGTCGATGACGAGGGCAACACCGCGTGAGCCGACGCCGGCCGGGCGCAACTCGAGCGCGACGGCTTCGCCGGTGACGATCGGTTGTTCCGCGCCCACCTCGGTAGTCTGCCTCGTCAGTGGACATCGACGCGTTCGTCGCGGTGCATGCCGGCGAGTGGTCCCGGCTCGAGCGGCTCGTGCGGCGGGCCCGACGCCCCCGGCGGCTCCGTGGTGCCGAGGTCGACGAGCTGGTCTTGCTCTACCAGCGGGTCGCCACGCATCTGTCGATCCTGCAGACGCGGTCGCCGGACCCGGTCCTCGTCGCGCGGTTGTCCCGGCTCGTCGCCAACGCCCGGGCCGCAGTAGCGGGCGCGCACGTGCCGGCTTGGCGCTCGGTCACCGTCTTCTTCGCGACGACGTTCCCGGTCGCCGTCTACCGGACGCGGCACTGGTGGGTGGCCACGGCTGCCCTTTCCGTTGCGTTGGCCGTCTCGCTGGGAGTGTGGGTCGACACCCATCCCGACGTGCAGCGGTCACTGCTGCCGCCGAGCGACGTTCGCGACCTCGTCAACCACCAGTTCGCCGATTACTACAAGGCTCATCCGGCGCATGACTTCGCGGCACAGGTCTGGACCAACAACGTCTGGGTCTGCGCCGAAGTGCTCGTGGGTGGCTTGACGTTCGGACTGCTCACGATCTACTCGCTGGTCGCCAACGTCGTCAACGTCGGCGTCATCGGCGGCTTCATGGCAGCCGCGGGGAAGCTCGGGTTGTTCTTCGGGCTGATCGCGCCGCACGGAGTGCTCGAGCTGACCGCGGTGTTCGTGGCGTCGGGCGCTGGTTTGCGACTGGGTTGGACGACGATCGACCCGGGTCCGCGGCACCGATCCGACGCGATCGCCCAAGAGGGAAGGTCGACCGTCGTCATCGCTCTCGGACTGGTCATCGTCCTCGCTGTCTCCGGCGCAATCGAAGCGTTCATCACTCCATCGGGGTTACCGACATGGGCGCGCATCGGCATCGGAGTGGCTGCCGAGGTGCTGTTCCTGAGCTACGTGTGGACGTTCGGACGCCGAGCCGCGCGGGCGGGCGAGACCGGTGACCTCGAGGAAGAGTTGGCCGGGGCGAGCGTTCCGGTGTCGGGCTGACTCAAAGCCGGCCGGCCGCTTTCAGGTCGAGGTAAGTGTCCGTGACATGCGAAGCGAACTGCGCCGGCGCCGCTTCGGTGACCACAACGCCGCGCCGTCGCAACGCCCAGGTGGTCGTTCGCCGGTCGTTGTCGGCCGCTTCCGCTGCCGCGGCGGCGTAGACCGCGGCTGCGTCGTTCCGGCCAGCGCGCATCTCCGCGAGTGCAGGGTCGGTGACGTGCGCGACCACGACGAGATGGCGGGTAACGAGCGGCCCGAGTGCCGGCAGAAGTCCCTCGGTGACCACCGCCGGATCGATCGTCGTGAACAGGACGACGAGTGACCGTCGCCGCAGTCGCTGCAGCACCTGGCCGATGACGGCGCGCATGTCGGTTTCCACCAGTCGTGGATGCACCGGCGCCACGGTGCGTACGACGGCCGAGAGCGACTCACCGGCCTTACCGGCATCGACGGCGGCACGTAGCGATCGGTCATGGGCCAGCAATGCCACCCGGTCGCCGGCGTGGCGGGCGACCGCGGTCAGCAGAAGGGCAGCATCGATCGCGGCGTCGAGTCGCGGTTCATTGCCGACGCGTGCTGCGGACGTCCGACCGGTGTCGAGCACCAGCAGCAGCTGCCGGTCCCGCTCCGGTCGCCAGGTGCGTACGGCGATGTCGGGGCGACGCGCGCTGGCGCGCCAGTCGATCGACCTCGGATCGTCGCCACTGACGTACTCACGAAGCGAGTCGAACTCGGTGCCCTGCCCGCGAATCGGTGCGGCGACCGCTCCGTCGAGCTCGCGCAGCCGGGCGAGCTTCTCTGGCAGGAACCGCCTGCTGGTGAACGGTGGGAGCACCTGCACCGTCCAGGGCACTGTCCGGGTCCGCTGCCGAGCCGCGACTCCGAACGGTCCGGTACACCGGACGGTTACGGCGGCTGCCGGTCGGTTGCCTCGACGACTCGGGTGCAGCGTCGTCACGAGACGCCGGCGCGCACCCGGCGCGACGTCGACGCGATGCAGCCGTGGCTGTGCACCTGCGCTGGGGGCCCACCCGTCACGCACCCATCCACGCAGCGGCCGGCGGGTCGGGTTGGCGACGACGAGGACGACGTCGGCCGCTTCGCCGAGACGCGTGCTGGTTGCGCCGTCACGCGACAGCGCCAGGGCTCGTGGCGAACACGCCAGTGCCAGGTCGATGAGGACCACCAACGCGAGTGCCGCAGCGGCATAACCCACTGTCGCGCCGTCCGCCGGAGCGGCGAACACGAGCAGCACCGCGGCTAACCCGAGCAGCGGCGCTCGGATCGTCAGCGCCATGGCGGTGTCATCGAGGAACGGGGACCGATGCCAGCACCGAGTCGAGGACGCCGTCGGTGGTCATGCCATCGAGCTCTGCCTCCGGGCGGAGCAAGAGTCGATGCCGCAACGTGGGCCGGGACAGTGCCTTCACGTCGTCGGGTGTCACGAAGTCGCGACCCGACAACCATGCCCAGGCTTTGCTCGTGGCGAGCAACGCCGTCGTCGCGCGCGGCGACGCGCCGAGTTGCACGGCCGGCGCCGCGCGGGTTGCCCGGCAGACGTCGACGATGTAGCCGAGCACGTCAGCGGCGACGTCGACTGCCTGTACGGCGTCCTGTCCCGCGGCGAGCTCGGCCGGTCCCGCAACCACGCCGACGCCGGCGGCCCTCAGGTCGCGCGGGTTGAAGCCGTCGTCGTGCCGGGTGAGGATCTCGAGCTCTTCCTCGCGCGGCGGAACTCCCATCGTCAGCTTCAGCAAGAACCGATCGAGCTGAGCCTCGGGAAGCGCGTAAGTGCCCTCGTACTCGACCGGGTTCTGGGTCGCCGCGACGATGAACGGGTCAGGCAGGATTCGCGGGCTGCCTTCGACCGACACCTGCCGCTCCTCCATCGCCTCGAGCAGCGCGGCCTGCGTCTTCGGTGGCGTGCGGTTGATCTCGTCGGCGAGCAGCAGGTTGGTGAAGACCGGACCTTGCCGGAACTCGAACAAGGCGGTGCGGGCGTCGTAGACGAGCGAGCCCGTGACGTCACCGGGCATCAGGTCGGGCGTGAACTGCACCCGCTTCGTCTCGAGTGACAGCGTCGCCGCGAGTGCGCGTACGAGCAGCGTCTTGCCGACGCCCGGGACGCCCTCGAGGAGAACATGCCCGCGGCAGAGCAAGCCGATGACGAGACCGGTGATGACCGGTTCTTGGCCGACGATTGCCTTGCCGACCTCGTCCCGAACGGTCATGAGTGCGGATCGAGCGTCCTTGGGCGCCGTACGACGTCGCGTGGGCGTCGGGCTCATCGTCGTCCCTTCATCGTCGATTCGAGTTCGTCGAGCGCCGCGGCGAGGGAAACCAGAGCGGCGTCGTCGTGCGGGTCCTCGCCGTACAGCACCGAGTCCACCTGAGGGCTCGGTCGGTCCGTCCGTGCGGCAACTGCCGCGACGACGGCGGCAGGCGGCGCGTCGGGGCCTAGTGCGAGCAGGTCGCTGGTTCGCCGGACCGCAGCGGTGCGCAGCTCGGTCGCGGCAGCGCCGCGGGCGCGCGCGGCGCGTAGTAACCGTGCTCGGCCGCGAACTGTCTCAGCCGACGGCACGACGACCGGAAGCGGTTCCCCGACGACCGGGCCGAGTCGGCGTCCGCGCCACAGCGCGACAAGGCCGACGACGACGATCAGCTGCAGCAATGCCCACAGCAACCGGTTCGGCAACAACGCGAACAGGCTCTTGTGCTCGCGGTCGGGTGGCGACAACGTCGGTGGCCGGGGCAGGACCCAGATCACGCGCGGTTGGGTCGACAGCAGTCCGAGCGCCAATGCCGCATCGCCGTTGTCACCGAGCCGTGCGTTGGTCCACACGCGAGCCGAACCCACGACGACGACGAAGTGCCCCCCGCGGGGGTTGGCGAGGAGTCCAGCTCGCCCATCAGCCGGGTAGCACCCGGTCATTGCGGACTCGGTCACGTAGGTGATGCCGCCGAACGTGATGTCTCCGGCGGTCGTCGCGGCCCCGAGCCCGCAGGCCGGGTCGAGGGTGCGTTCGCCGATCTGCCCAGCCGGACGGGCGGCTACCGCGAGGGCGCCGAGTTCGCGGCTGCCCGGCGCGACGACGACGACATCGCCATTTGAGTCATTGAGCCGGGACAGCTCGTTGCGGGTCAGCGATTTCGGGTCGGGGAGAAAAACCGTGGCGCCGGTCGCATCGACCGGAGTCGTCGCTGTTGTGGTGACAGCGATGCCGCGCTGTTGCAGCAATGCGGCTAGTGCCCGGGCACCGACGGGCGACGCGTCGCGTGGGTCGAGCGGTCGTTGCGGTGGTGCATTCTCGACGGCGGCGAGCGCGACCGCGACGCCGATGACGAGCACGACGAGCAGACCCGGAATCCGCCAGCGTCGCCACTGTTCGCGCAGGTCGAGCGGCGCCTCGACGACGGCCGCGGTCATCGTCGACTCCGCACGGACAGGCAGAGCTCGTCGGCCGCGACGACCGTCGCGTAACCCGCCGGACTCCCGGCCCGGTTGCCATACGCGACTTCATCGAAGATGCGTGCCGCGCTCGCCGTGACGTCCGCGGCTTCGCGGTGGCCGAGTGCCACCTCCGCGGCGAGCTCGTCCGCGGTTCGTCCGGGCCGTTCGGCCAGTTCGCCGTCCTCTTCGAGCCCGCGCGCGAGGGCCCGCATGCGCGCGATCGTGGCAGCGGACCAGTCACCGCGTTCGGCTGCATCGATGGCCGCGTGTCGGTATTCGGCGGCTGTCGTGGTCGTCTCGCTCAGGACCGCGCGATCGAGCCTCGGTGTGCGGCTGATCGGTCCGAGCCGCCACCGCAGCACCGCGAGCAGCACTGCGAGTGCGGCGAGCAGGGCAACCGCACCTGCGCCGCCTCCGGGGGAGTGCTTCGCGACTTCGTCGAGCAGTCGGTTGATCCAGTGCTGCACGGCGTTGAACGCGCGGACCGGCCACGGGTCGTCGTAGCGGTGATAGATCGCCTTCGACAGCTCGCGGTGTGCATCCGTGCGCGCCCCGTCCCGGGTGATCGGCGGCCCGCCGACACTGTCGATCAGGATGGGCCGAATCACTCGGGAGCGGACTCCGCCGCCGCCCGGGCGAGGGCGAGGTCGAGTGCCTCCGCGCGCATGCGTCGGTCGATGTAGAGCAGCGCTGCTACGCCGGCGCTGAACGGGCGGGCGACCGTGCTCGCCAGCAAACCGCCGATCCCCGAGATCAGCAGCTGGACGAAGTGCACCTCGGTCGTGCGGCCACCGATCGAGGTGATGCCGCCGCCGGCGAGACCGAACGGCAGGCTGATGATCCCGTTGACGATCAACGCGATCAGCGCGGCGAGCAAAAGGATCAGGAAAACTCGCCACCAGTTGCCGCGCACCAACTCGCGTGACCGTCGCAGTGCACGTGTGACGGGCTGTCGTTCGAGCACGAGGGCCGCCGGTGCGAGCGAGAACATCGGCCAGACATAGACGACGCCGATGATCGCGAGGATCACGCCGATCGTCACCAGGCCCACGCTGCCGGCGACGGCGCCGGCAATGGCGATCACGATGCCCGGGACCGCCGCCGCGAGCCAGATCAGAAACGTGAGGAACGACAACCCGATGAGGCGCGCGAACACCGGTCGCAACCGTTGCCAGGCATCGGCAGCGCTCACTCGCCGGCCCAGCACGGCGTCTCCGATGACCGCGATCACGATTCCGGTGAGCAGCAGCGTGGCGAGTGCGGAGATGACGACGCTGACCACGCTGACGGTGCCGACCCGGCTGAGATAGTCGGTCGCATCGGACAGCGTCCCTCCGGCCGCGGGTGGTTCGATGCCGCGGAGCAGATACCACTCCGTCACGACCTGCACGCTCGTGACGACGAGCATCACGCACGCGGCGAACCCGAGGGTCGGTTTCGGGTAGCGCCGGATGGCGGCGAACGCGCCGTCGAGGATCTCGCCGACGCCGAGGGGGCGCAACGGCACGATCCCGGGTCGGGGCGGAGGCGGCGGCGCGTACGGCGCTCCCCAGCCGTCGGTCGCGGTCGGCGTGGGGACCGGCTGTTCGGTCGACCATCCCGGCGGCGGTGTGGTCGAACCGGGCGCCGCCCAGTCCGAGCCGCTGCCGGTCGGGTCCGACCCCATCCCCGCTCCTCCTCGCGACGCGAGACGCCATCCTGTCAGAGGACGTCCGAACCGGGCCTTTGAATGTCACCATGGGTAAGTGACACGAGGACGCGTTCTGGTCGTCGACGATGATCCTGCGCTCGCGGAGATGCTTGGCATCGTGCTGCGCACCGAGGGTTTCGAGCCGTCGTTCGTCGCTGACGGTGACCGTGCTCTGGCCGCATTCCGGACAACGAAGCCCGACCTCGTGCTGCTCGACCTGATGCTGCCCGGCACCGACGGCATCGACGTCTGCCGCCAGATCCGCGCCGAGAGCGGCACGCCCATCGTGATGCTGACAGCCCGCGGAGACACCGTCGACGTGGTCCTGGGCCTGGAGTGCGGGGCGGACGACTACATCATCAAGCCGTTCAAGCCCAAGGAGCTCGTGGCGCGGATGCGCGCCCGGCTGCGCCGCAACGACAACACCACGAGCGAGGTCCTGCACATCGGTGACGTGACGATCGACGTCGCCGGCCACGTCGTGTCGCGCGACGACGCGCCGATCGCATTGACCCCGTTGGAGTTCGACCTGTTGGCCGCCCTTGCCCGCAAGCCTGGCCACGTCTTCACCCGCGAGCATCTGCTCGAGCAGGTCTGGGGCTATCGCCACGCGGCCGATACCCGCTTGGTCAACGTGCACGTGCAGCGACTGCGCGCCAAGGTCGAACGTGATCCGGAACGCCCGGAGCTGGTCCTGACTGTTCGGGGGGTCGGCTACAAAGCCGGACCGCCGTGATCGACCGCCTCCGTGCATTTCCCGCCACGGTCCGGCATCGCTGGCGGGGCTCGCTACAACTGCGCGTGGCAGCAACGACGCTCGTGCTGTCACTGCTCGTCAGCGTCCTCGTCGGCGTCGTATTGATGCGCCAGATCCGGGATGGTCTGCTCAATGCCAAAGTGCGCTCGTCGCTGGTTCAGCTCGACTTCGGTTTGCAGCATGCGGCAGACCAGTACTCGTCGATGGACCGGAGCAATCCCAACGCGCTCCGGTCGACCACGGGAGCGATCATCGGTGACCTCGGCCGTGGCAGTGAGGTGACGCCATACGGTCTCGCGTTGCTCGCGGCCGACCCGCGGGTCGAGGGCGAGGCGACGGTCCGGGAGAGCAGCATTCCCCGCGACCTGCGGCAGGTGGTTGGTAAGCAGGGCCGGCAGGCATGGACGTATACGACGATCGTCAACTACGACGGCACCCGCGAGCCCGGTCTGGTCGTCGGCGGCCCGGTGCCGGCGAACACGCCGGGGTTCCAGCTCTACTACTTGTTCCCGTTGACGCAGGAGCGGCAGACGCTGGGTCTGGTCAAACGCACGATGCTCCTCGGCGGCGCAGCGATCGTGCTGCTGCTCGTGGTCATCACCGTCGTCGTCGCTCGACAGGTCGTGCGGCCGGTCCGACAGGCGGCCGCAACGGCTGAACGGTTGGCCGCCGGCCGGCTGCGCGACCGGATGCGGGTGCGCGGCGAGGACGATCTCGCGAGCCTGGCCACCTCGTTCAACCGGATGGCCGAAACGGTTGAACGCCAGATCTCCCAGCTCCGGGAGCTGTCGCGGGTGCAGCGTCGCTTCGTGGCCGACGTGTCGCACGAGCTCCGCACACCGATCACGACCATTCGCATGGCGGCCGACGTGCTGCACGCGTCACGCGACGACCTTCCGGGCGAAGTGGCGCGCTCCTCCGAGCTGCTGCAGACCCAGCTCGACCGGTTCGAGGCGTTGCTCGCCGACTTGTTGGAGATCAGTCGACACGACGCGGGTGCGGTCGCGCTCGACACCGACACGATCGACCTGCGGTCACTCGTTTCCGGTGTGGTCGACGCGGCCGGCCCGTTGGCGGAGAGCCGGTCGTGCACGATCGCCCTCGACCTGCCGGATCAGCCCGTGGTCGCCGAGGTCGACGCGCGACGGGTCCAACGGGTGCTGCGCAACCTGCTCGCCAACGCGGTCGAGCACGGCGAGGGGCGGCCGGTCGAGGTGGCCCTGCGCGGCGGCCCCGGCGGTGTCGCCATCACGGTGCGCGACTACGGCGCCGGCCTGCGGCCGGGAGAGGCGGCGCTTGTCTTCGGCCGGTTCTGGCGGGCCGATCCGGCGCGGGCCCGAACCTCCGGCGGCACCGGCCTCGGGCTGTCGATCGCGCTGGAAGACGCGCGCCTGCATGGCGGCTGGCTGCAGGCCTGGGGTCATCCGGGGGACGGCTCAGTCTTCCGGCTCACCTTGCCGTGGCGCGCCGGCGAGCACGTGACCGAGTCGCCGTTGCCGCTCGATCCCCATGACCGAGCACCAGCACCGTCCGAGGTCGCTGATGCGTAGGCGGCTGCGGCGCGGTCTGGTCGTCGGCGTCGTCCTGCTGGCCGGTTGCGCCGGTATCCCGCATGGCGGGCCGGTGCACGTCGGTCGTGCGATCCCCGCCCCCGGTGGCCTCGGCGACATCGACGTGCGCGTGCTGCCCGCGGCCGCGCAGCCGAGCATGGCGCCGGCCGAGATCGTGCACGGCTTCTTGCGAGCGCTCGTCAACGCCGACGGCGACTACGAGATCGCACGGACCTTTCTCACGCATCGGGCCGCGGCGGGCTGGGACGCCGGCGAAGGCGTGACCACTTACGACGACAGCGGTGTCCACATCCACACCACGACCAGCACCGGTACGACGGCGCGCACCCTTCAGTTCACGGCTCCCCAGGTCGGCGCAATCGACGGCCGCGGCAACTTCGCGCCACGAACGGGCGAGGCGCGAGCCTCCTTCGGTCTCGTACGTCAGAGCGGGCAGTGGCGGATCGACCGGTTGCCCGGCGGAGTGATGCTCTCGACGCTGGACGCGCAGCGGGCGTTCCGGCCCGCACTCGTCTTCTACCTCAACCGCGCCGGTACGACGCTCGTACCCGAACAAGTCCTGTTGCGTCCGACGCCCGGCGTCAGGACGGCGCTCGTTCGAGCGCTGCTCGGCGGACCCGGACCCTGGCTCGCGCCGAGTGTGCGCACCGGTTTCCCGTCCGGCACCGAGCTGTTGGGCAACGTGCCCGTCGACCCGACCGGTGTCGCCGAGGTCAACCTGTCCGGCGTCGTACACCAGGCTTCGCCGAGTCAACTGAAGGCGCTGTCCGCACAGCTCGTGTGGACGCTGCGTCAGGTGAGCGAGATCAGCGTCGTCCGACTGCTCGCCGACGGCTCGCCGCTCGCCGTGCCAGGGGTCCCGGTGAACCAGCCCGTGTCGTCGTGGCGCAGCTTCAACCCGGCAGCGCCGCCGGTGCCGTCCGTCGGCGCGTTCTCCCACGGTGGGGCCTGGCAGACGGTCGGCGGCGACCTGCCGGGCCTGCCGGACAGTGCGGCCGGCCTGACCGGGCTGGCCATCTCGCGGGACGCCGCCATGCTCGCGGGGTTGCGAGCCCGTCGCCACGGGGTGGCGCTCGTTGTCGGCCGACGCGGTGACATCCCGGCGGTGCGGCTGTCCGCTCAGACGCTGACTGCGCCGACGTTCGACCCGTCAGGCACCGTGTTCGTTGTCGCAACGACCGGCGCAACGCGCACCGTCGACGCGGTACCAACCGACGAGCCCGTGCAGCACGTCGTCGCCGACCGGGCGCTGCTCGCCCACCCGGTCCAGCAGTTGCGGCTGTCCCGCGACGGGGCACGCGTCGCCGCGGTCGTGGGTCGGGCCGGTCATGGGCGGCTGTTGATCGGGCGGGTGACCGTCAAGAACGACACGATCCGGTTCGAGGCGTTCCGCGCCGCGCTGCCGGGCGCGACCGATATCCGGGGCGTCGGTTGGGACGGCGGCGACCAGGTCGTGGTGACGGCAGCGAATGCCTCCGGCGGACGCGAGCTGGTCGAGGTCGACGTGGATGGCTACGGCACTCGCACGGTGCCGACGTCGGGGTTGCCGGGGCCGCCGGTCGATCTCGCCGCGACCCCCGGTCGGCCCCTGCTCGTCGCTGCCGGGTTCTCGGTGTGGCGGAACAACGCGACCGGCGGCTGGTCGCGGGTCGGCATCGGTGCTGAGCCTGTCTATCCGGACTGACCGCATCCACAACGACTCGCTGGTCCGTCCGCTCGGGGCGTCCGGCCAGGCACCGTGGCCCGATGAATGCGCTGCTGGATCTCGTCTTTCCGGTGCAGTGCGCCGGTTGTGGGGCTCGTTCGGTCCCGATCTGCGCCGACTGCGTCAATCCGTTGCTGGCTCAGGCCCGGGTGGTCTGGCCGCGGCCGGCGCCGGCGGGGTTGCCGCCGCCCTACGCGGTCGCAGCTTACGAAGGCTCCGTCCGGGCCATGCTGCTGGCCGTCAAGGAGCACGGCGTCGCCGTGGCGCAGCGACCGCTGGGCCGTGCGCTCGCCGGTGCAGTGGCCGCAGCCGTGCCCGACCGGGTGGCCGCGGTCTGCCTGGTGCCGGTCCCGTCGTCCCGGGCCGCACGCCGCCGTCGGGGCGAGGACGTCGTACGACGACTGGCGACGCTCGCGGCCGCGGATCTCAAGCGGGCCGGCGTCGCGGTGTCCGTCGCACCGGTGCTGCGGCATGCGCGCGCGGTGACGGACTCGGCCGGGTTGGGTGCCGAGGCACGTGCCCGCAACCTGGCCGACGCGTTCGTGGCCCGGCCGCGGCTGGCCGTACGGTTGCGTGACCGGCCCGTCGTGCTCGTCGACGACCTGATCACCACCGGCGCGACGCTTGCTGAATGCAGCGCCGCGCTGACCGCCGCGGGCGTGCGCGTCGCCGCATGCGCGACCGTGGCGGCGACTCAGAGGCATGGCCCACGAGGGTCTGCACAACAGGCACTGCGGGGATTACCGTCGCAGGATCACGTGCCTGCAACCGACGGAAGGGACCCCGCGTGGACGTCGTCGTAAAGGGCCGGCACACCGAGGTCGGCGATCGGCTCCGGTCTCAGGCTGAGGCGAAGCTGTCGAAGGTTGCCAAGCTGGACGGCAAGGTCAGCCGGATCGACGTCGAGGTGTGCGAAGAGCACAACCCGCGGCTGGCCGACCTTCGATCACGCGTCGAGCTCACCTGTCGCACCCGCGGGCCGGTCGTCCGGGCGGAAGCAGCGGCGAGCGACCCGTTCGTCGCGCTCGACCTGGCGACCGCGAAGCTGGAGGCGCGGCTGCGCCGGGCCGCCGACCGCAGGCGGGTCCACCACGGCATCCGCACCCCGGTGTCGGTCGCGGCCGCGACGGCGAGCCTCAGCGCCAACGGCTCCGCGCCGCCCGCCGACGCCGAGGACGACGAGCAGGCCGATGCCTTCGTCGTACGGGAGAAAAGGCACGAAGCGGGACCGATGACGCTCGACCAGGCCCTGTTCGAGATGGAGCTGATCGGGCACGACTTCTTCCTCTACGTCGACTCCCAGGCGGGTGTGCCCAGCGTGGTCTATCGGCGACGTGGTTATGACTATGGGGTAATCAGACTGGTCACGACGGGTGGCGCCGCGGACTGACGCGTTGATGCGTTCGGGGGGGTTTACCGGCGCAGGCGTGCCATCATGTGGCCCAAGCCGGCCTAGACCGGCGTGACGTCGTGGAGGCAGCGTGACGGAAATGCCCGAGGGCGGCACGGTGCCGCCCGTTCCCCCGGGCACCGGAGATCCCATCCGGGTCCTCGTGGTGGACGACCACGCGCTGTTCCGGCGCGGCCTCGAGATGGTGCTCGAGCAGGAACCGGACATCGACGTCGTCGGCGAGGCCGAGGACGGGGCCGAGGCGCTGCAGAAGGCCGTCGAGACGACTCCGGACATCGTCCTCATGGACGTCCGGATGCCCAAGCGGGGCGGCATCGACGCGTGTACGGCGATCAAGGACGCGGTGCCGTCGACCAAGATCATCATGCTGACGATCAGCGACGAGGAAGCCGATCTCTACGACGCCATCAAGGCGGGCGCGATGGGCTACCTGCTCAAGGAGATCTCCATCGAGGAGGTCGCGTCGGCGATCCGCGCCGTACACGAGGGCCAGTCGCTGATCTCGCCGTCGATGGCGTCCAAGCTGCTCAACGAGTTCGCCTCGATGATCAAGCGCGGCGACGAGCGCCAGCAGGTCCCGGCTCCTCGTCTCACCGAGCGCGAGATGGAGGTCCTGCGGCTGGTCGCCAAGGGCCTCAACAACCGCGACATCGCCAAGCAGCTGTTCATCAGCGAGAACACCGTCAAGAACCACATCCGCAACATCCTCGAGAAGCTTCAGCTGCACTCGCGGATGGAAGCCGTGGTCTACGCCGTACGCGAAAAGCTCCTCGAAATCACCTGAGCCCGCTGAGACAGCGCTGGCCGGCATCGTTGAGTGCGACGAAATCCGGCGATAGACGCACGTTGGATGCCGGATTTCGTCTCACTCAACACGCTCTGATGACAGCTGTCCGAGTGCGGTCATCGAGAGACTGACGGCGTAGCCGATCGTCAGGGCGAACACGACCGTCCCGAGGCCGACCCGGCCGTCGAGCAGCCAGCCCGACACCAGCGCGGTGAGCTCGATCGACAAGCGCACCGTCGCGATCGGGACTCCGGTACGACGGGCTAGACCCGTCATCCAGCCGTCGCGCGGGCCCGGCCCCAGCCAGGTGGTGAGGTAGAGCCCACTCCCGATCCCGATGCACGCGATGGCGGCCACCACCTCGACTAGTCGCCCCACCTCCGCGTGCGGCTGGGGGAGGACACGCAGCATCGCGTCGATGGCCACGGCGATGACCACGGCATTGGCGATCGTGCCCAGGCCCGGTCGCTCCCGCAGCGGGATCCAGGCGAGCAGGACAACCAGACTGATCGCGAACGTGGCCTCGCCGATCGAGAGCGCGGAATGCCGGCTCACACCTTGTGCCAATACGGTCCAGGGGGTGTTGCCGAGATGGCTGGCGACGAGCAGTGCTTCACCCGTCCCGAACAGCCACAGCCCGACCAGCAGCACGACGAGCGTCGACGGCCGTGGTCGCCACCGGTCGGTGGCCGACCACGGCACGCGCGGGATGGCACGCAACCGCGCGGTCGGGAGGGCGCTCAGGACTCTCACGTTGTGACGCAACCGGCCCGCCGCCGCGCCTGTTCCGACGACATTGGCAGGATGCCGGGATGCTCGCCACCCTGAGCCGCTCCGACCGCTGGGTTCTCGCCCTGGGCGCCGCTCTGACGGTCTTAGCCGGTCTGACGAGGTACGTCGACATCAACGACGTCTTTGCGTTCGTCGTGGCCGGCGTGACGATCGCCGCTCTGGCGATGCTCGTCGGCCGCAGCGTCGACCAGCTGGGCGATCGGCTCGGCGCCGGCGCCACCGGGGTCCTTCAGAGTGCACTGGGCAACCTGCCGGAGCTGTTCGTCTGCGTGTTCGCGCTTCGCGCCGGGCTTGTCGACGTCGTACAGGCCGCTGTGATCGGTTCGATCCTCGGCAACGTCCTGCTCGTTCTCGGCCTTGCCTTCCTGGTCGGCGGATTGCGGCATGGGACGCAGCGGTTCGACAGCGACCGGGCTCGCACGATCAACGCGATGATGCTGCTTGCCGTCGCAGCCATGCTGATCCCGTCGTTGACGCATGCGGTGCACACTCCGGCGGCCGCACACGAACGCGCGCTCTCCGACATCGCGTCGGTAGTGCTGCTGGTCGTCTTCGCCTGCTCCGTTCCGGCGTCCATCCGTCGATCCGCCGACGAGAGCGCGGCCACGCACGAGGCGGCACATGAAGGCCGCTGGCCGTTGGGATTCGCGGTCGTGATGCTCGCGGTGACAGGAGTGCTTGCGGCATTCGTGTCCGACTGGTTCGTGCACGCACTCCAACCTGCGATCCACACGTTGCACATCAGCGACACCTTCGCGGGTCTGGTCATCGTGGCTATCGCTGGCAACGCCGTGGAGAACGTCGTCGGCATCCAGTTGGCAGCGCGCAACCAAGCCGACTACGCGTTGTCCGTGATCCTCAACAGCCCGCTGCAGATCGCTTTGGTGCTTGCACCGGCACTCGTGCTGCTGTCGTACGTCGTTGGCGGCGCGGCATTCACGTTGGTCTTCCCGCCGGCACTTGTCGCCGTGGTCATCGCGTCGGTTCTGTCCGTGACGCTCGTCATCATCGACGGCGAGTCGTTCTGGTTGGAGGGAGCCGCGTTGCTCGGCTTGTACGTCGTGATCGCCGCCTCGTTCTGGTGGGGCTGACGACGCCTGCAAAGCCGGTCAGCGGTCGCCGCGATCGCCGTAGAAGCGGGCCAGCCGGCCGCTGCGGCTGACGGCTCGCAGCCGTTGCTCGGTCTGCTCGCGCGCAGTTCGCGGTACGACGACCAGCAGGTCGTCTTCCTCACGCAGTGTCGTGGTCGGCTCCGGCACGATGCCCCGGCCTTCCCGGATCACGAAGACCAGCGCCGCCTCCGCAGGCAGATCGAGCTCCCAGACCTCGACGCGATGCAGCCGCGAGCCGACCGGCACGTGCACAGTGAGGAGGTCGGCCTCGATGCGGTCGAGGGGCGCCGCATCGACGTCGAGGTCACGACCTTCGTCGCTGTCGAGTTGTAGTCGGCGCGCCAACGGCGCGATGAGTGGTGACTGCACCAGCGTGAAGACGGCGACGAGAACGAAGACGACGTCGAAAACCTTGTGTGCACCCGTGACGTGCGTCGTGAGCGGGATCGTCGCGAGGACGATCGGCACCGCACCGCGCAGACCTGCTGCGGACAGCACCAGTTGCTCACGCCAGCTGAACCGAAAGGCGGCGGTGGAGACAAGTACCGACACCGGTCGAGCGACCAGCAGCAGGGCCGCACCGATCCCCAGGGCCGGCAGCACTGCGTGACCGAGCCGGTCCGGAGTCACGAGCAGGCCGAGCATCACGAACAACCCGATTTGCGCGAGCCAGGCAACGCCGTCGGCGAAGCCGACGGTCGACCTGCGGTGCGGGAGCCGCGCGTTGCCGAGCCCGAGCGCGGTCAGGTAGATCGCGAGGAAGCCGCTGGCACCGGCCGCTGCTGCGGCGGCGTACGACGCCAGCGCGCACGCCAACGTCGCGATCGGATAGAGACCGACCGCGGGCAACGCCGCGCGGCGCAGGCCGGTGACGGCGAGATAGCCGACTGCCAGACCGATGGCCGCCCCCGCACCCAGCTCATAGAGCAACGTGAGCGCAGCATGGCCGACGCCGTGCGGGTGACGGCTCGACAACAGTGTCACGAGGATGACCGCCGGTGCGTCGTTCAGACCCGACTCGGCCTCGAGCGCACCGACCAGCCGGCGCGGCAGTCGCAGCTGGCGCACGGTGGCGAACACGGCCGCTGCGTCCGTCGAGGACAGCACCGCGCCCGCGAGCGCCGCGGTGCGCCAGTTGGAGTCGAGCGCGAACCGGGCCACGACGCTGGTGAGCGCGATGCTGATGCCCACCCCGAGGGTTGCGAGGGCCGCCGCCGCCGGAACGGCCGGCCGGATCTCGACCCATCGCGTCGTCAGACCGCCCTCGGCGAGGATCAGCGCGAGGGCGACCAGGCCGAGGTTCCGCGCGAGGCGAGCGTCGTCGAAGGAGAGCCCGATGACGTCCTCGCCGAGCACCATGCCGATGGCGAGGTAGAGCAGGAGGCTGGGTACGCCGAGCCGGCTCGAGAGCCGGACCCCGGCGATCGCGACCAGCAGGACGCCCGCACCGGCGAGCAGCGCCAGGTCGAGGTCGCTGCCCATTCGGGCATTCTTGCCGGTTGCGGGTTCAGCCGGTCGGTCGCCGAACGACGAGGCCGTCGAGCAGCTGCTGGGTCGCGGCGGCTACCTGGTCCACCGCCGCGGCGAAGACCTCCGAGTTGGCGGCCGAGGGCGCACGCATCCCGGCGATCTTGCGGACGTACTGCAAGGCAGCCGCGTCGACGTCAGCCGGACCGGCCTCTTCCGTGTACGGCGGCCGCAGGGTCTTGATGCTTCGACACACGATGTCAGCGTACGTCGGCGGCCTACGATGGCGGGACGGTGCGGTATCGCGCCGGCTGAGGCGAGCAGTCAGGGAGTGACGCAGCGTGGCCGTTCTCGACCGGATTCTTCGGGCCGGCGAAGGTCGGATCCTGCGCCGGCTCGCCGACGTCGCCCACCAGGTCAACTCGATCGAGGACGACTTCGTCGCCATGAGCGACGCCGAGCTCCGCGCCGAGAGCGACAAGTTCAAGCAGCGGCACACCGACGGCGAGGACCTCGACGACCTGATGCCCGAGGCCTTCGCGACGGTTCGGGAGGCGGCCAAGCGGACGCTCGGGCAGCGCCACTTCGACGTCCAGCTCATGGGCGGGGCGGCCCTGCACCTCGGCAACATCGCCGAGATGAAGACCGGTGAGGGCAAGACACTCACCGGCGTCCTGCCCGCCTTCCTCAACGCGATTTCCGGCAAGGGCGTCCACGTCGTCACCGTCAACGACTACCTCGCCAAGCGC
>DATBDO010000042.1:0-13350 GCA_036269855.1 Mycobacteriales bacterium | reverse complement strand
CGCAGGCGGGAAACTCAGCAGGCGCGCTCCGGAATTACTACGAGGAAAATCTGCACGCGCATACGGTAACACGCGTCATCCGGTGATCGCACCCAAAGACGCGGACTGCACCAGCTTGGCGTACTTCGCGAGTACACCGGACGTGTAGCGCGGTGCGGGCGGCTGCCAATCGGCGCGGCGCTTCTCCAGCTCGCTCTCGTCGACGAGGAGGTCGAGCGTCCGGGCGGCCACGTCGAGCCGGATGCGGTCACCGTCGTGCACGAGTGCGATCGGTCCCGCATCGACCGCCTCTGGCGCGACGTGGCCCACGCACAGTCCGGTGGTGCCGCCGGAGAACCGGCCGTCGGTGAGGAGAAGCACGTCCGTGCCGAGGCCGGCGCCCTTGATGGCGCCGGTGACCGCAAGCATCTCCCGCATCCCCGGACCGCCGCGCGGCCCTTCGTAGCGGATGACGACAACGTCGCCGGCGGCGAGCTTGCCCGCCGTCACCGCGTGCATCGCTGGTTCCTCGGTGTCGAAGACGCGCGCGGTGCCCTCGAAAACCGTCTCGTCGAAGCCGGCGGTCTTGACAACAGCGCCGTCCGGAGCGAGCGAGCCGCGAAGGATCGTGATGCCGCCGGTCTTGTGAATCGGATCGGACAAGGCGTGGATGACCTTGCCGTCGACATCTCCCGAGTGCACGTCGGCGAGGTTGTCCGCGACGGTGCGACCGGTGACGGTCAGTGCGTCGCCGTCGATGAGCCCGGCGTCGAGCAGCGTCCGCATCACGACGGGGATGCCACCGACCTTGTCGATGTCGGACATCACGTAGCGCCCGAACGGCTTGACGTCGGCCAGATGTGGCGTCCGGTCACCGATCCGGTTGAAGTCGTCGAGGGTGAGGTCGACGCGAGCCTCGTTGGCGATGGCAAGCAGGTGCAGCACCGCGTTGGTCGAGCCGCCGAGCGCCATGACAACGGTGATGGCGTTCTCGAACGCCGCCTTGGTGAGGATCCGGCGCGCGGTGATGCCCTTGTCCAACAGCGCGACGACCGCTTCGCCGGACGCAACGGCGAAGTCGTCGCGGCGGCGGTCAACGGACGGCGGTGCGGCGCTGCCCGGCAGTGACATGCCCAGTGCCTCGATCGCGCTGGCCATCGTGTTGGCGGTGAACATGCCGCCGCACGCTCCCTCGCCGGGGCAGGTGTTGCGCTCGATCGCGTCGAGCTCGTCGCGGGTGATGCGTCCCGCGGCACATGCGCCGACGCCTTCGAAAACGTCTGTGATGACAAGCCGGTCGCGGTCGGCGAGCTGGCCCGGCAGCGTCGTACCTGCGTAGAGGAACACCGAGGCAAGGTCGAGCCGAGCCGCGGCCATGAGCATGCCGGGCAGCGACTTGTCGCAGCCGGCGAGCAGCACGCTGCCGTCGAAGCGCTCCGCGAACATCACCGTCTCGACCGAGTCGGCGATGACCTCGCGCGAGACCAGCGAAGCGTGCATCCCCTCGTGCCCCATCGAGATGCCGTCGGACACGGAAATGGTGCCGAACTCGAGCGCGACCGCACCCGCGGCTCGTACGCCGTCCTTCGCCCGCTTGGCGAGCCGGTCCAGCGACAGGTTGCACGGGGTGATCTCGTTCCGCGACGACGCGACGCCGATCTGTGGCTTGTCCCAGTCGTCATCGGTCAGCCCGACTGCGCGGAGCATCGCCCGCGCGGGTGCGCGCTCCATGCCGTCGGTGACGTCTCGGCTGCGTGGCTTGCGGTCGACCATGGCGAGAAGCGTACGAGTACGAGTGCCGAGTAACGTCCGCGGCATGACCGAACTGGCGTGGTTGGACGCAACTGCTCAAGCGGAACTCGTGCGGAGCGGACAGGCGAGCCCGAAAGAGCTCGTCGAGTCGGCGATCGCCCGGATCGAGTCGCTCAACCCGAAGCTCGACGCCGTCACGTGGACGCGGTACGACGAAGCGCGGGCCGAGGCGGCCGGCGACGTGACCGGACCGTTCGCCGGCGTGCCGATCCTGTTCAAGGACCTCGGTTGCGCCGTGGCCGGCGAGCCGATGACCTTTGGCGTCGGGCCGTTGCGCGAGTTCCGCTGGCCGGTGACCTCCTACCTCGCCGAGCAGTTCCGCGCCGCCGGGTTCGTCAACCTCGGGCGGACCAACGTCCCCGAGATGGGCACGACGGTGACGACGGAGGCCAAGAGCTTCCCGCCGGCCCACAACCCGTGGAACCCGCAGCACTCGACCGGTGGCTCGTCCGGCGGCGCGGCAGCGGCCGTCGCGAGCGGCATGGTGCCGATCGCGCATGCCAGTGACGGCGGCGGGTCGATCCGTATCCCCGCCAGCGAGTGCGGCCTGGTCGGGCTCAAGCCGACCCGGGCTCGCGTCTCCAAGGGTCCTCGCGGCAGCGAAGGCTGGGCCGGCGGATCCATCGACGGCGTGCTCACGCGCACCGTGCGCGATGCGGCAGCCGGCCTCGACGCGATCAGCACGGTGATGCCCGGTGAGCCTTACTACCCGCCCCCGCTGCCCGGGCCGCTGGCGGCCGAGGTCGGCAAGGAGCCGGGCTCATTGCGTATCGGATTCCTCGACCGCGCGCCCGGTGAGTTCTACCTCAACGACCCGGAGTGCAGCGCGGCAGTCACGGCAACCGCGACGCTCCTCGAGTCGCTCGGACACCGCGTCGAGCCCGACGGTCCGGCGGCCATGTTCGACGCCGAGTTCGCCCGCAACTTCGTCACCGTCATCGCGGCCGACACCGCGCTGTTCTTCCGCGACCTCGAGTCGTTGATCGGCCGGTCGATCGACGACGGCGACGTCGAGCCCCGCAACGCGCGATACCGCGCGGCGGGCAATGCGATCGACGCGCCTTCCTACCTCGCCGCGCGGGCCGGCATCGGCGTGTGGACGCGACGGATGGCGGAGTGGTGGCTGTCCTACGACGTCCTTCTCACACCGACACTGGCCGCGCCACCGCCACGACTCGGCTGGTTCACCGAAGAGGGCCCGGACCGGGAGGGCTCGCGGATCGGCAGCTTCAGCCCCTACACGGCTCCGTTCAACATGACGGGTCAGCCGGCGATCAGCCTGCCGCTGCATGCGACCCCCGACGGCCTACCGGTCGGAGTCCAGCTCGTGGCCGCTTACGGCCGTGAGGACGTTCTTGTCCGCCTCGCTGCGCAGCTGGAAAAAGCTGCACCCTGGGCCGACAAGCGGCCCAGGGTGCATGCCTGAGATCGGATCAGGTCAGGTCGTGACCTTGACGACCTTGCTGTGCGACGCCGCGTAGCTCGAGTTCGCCGCGCTCTTCACTTCGTACTTGCTCGTCTTCTTCTGGGTCAGTCCGGCGAACTTGTAGCCGCCCGTGCTGCTGGTGGCCTTGGTCTTGCCGAGCTTGGTCAGGCCACTGCTGGTCACCTTGAACAGGCTGACCTTGAGGCCGGCCACGCCGTTACCGGCAGCGGTCACCTTGCCCTTGATCGCGAACTTGGCGCCCTTGGCGACCGAGCTCGACGGACCCTTCGCGGACGTGACGGTCTTGGTCAGCGCCGCGAACTGGACGATCGCGCCACCGATGTTGCCGGTGGCCGGGTTGGCGAGGTTGTCCGTGCCCGCCAGGATGCAGGTCTTGCCCGCCGTGCAGGCGAACGGGCCGGGGTCGCTGGGGTTGATCGGGACGCTGATGGTGTAGGTGCCGGTGAAGGCGCCGTTGGCGTCGGTCGGGAACACCTTGACGATGCCGGCGTCGCAGTGCTGCAGGGCAGTCGGCTTGTCCGGCGAGTTGCACTCGGAGACGTAGACATTGCCGCTCTTGGCATAGCCGGCGCCCGAGAGGTTCACCGCGGAGCCGTTCTTCAGGCCGGTGCGTGGCGAGACCTGCAACCGATCGAACTGGATCGGAGCCGCCGAGGCCTGCGTCAGGTCTGCGCCGGTGGGATCGGTCGAGGCAGCGACGAAGCATGTGCTGTTGGCATTGCACGCGCCGTCGCCGACCGTGCCCGTGTGGACCGCAAAGGCGGGGACGCTGAAAGCGCCGCTGGCGTCCGTGGGAGTCGGCGTCGCGGTAGCGAGGTCGCAGTTGGCCTGGCCCGCGGTGCCGCTGCACTCGACCAGGTAGGCCGTCGAGCTGGGCTTGAAGCCGGTTCCGCTCACGTTGGCGGTGTCACCGTTCTGCAGGCCGAATCCCGCGCTCTGGGTGGCCCAGGTCGCTGTCATCGTGGGGGCCGCGAAGGCATTGGTGGCGGGGACGAGGGCGGCGCCGAGGGCGGCACCAACCGTGACCACGCCGAGGCTTACTCGGGTCTTGAGATGCATTTACCTACTCCTGAGTCGACAACGGTGTCGTCGCTCAGCCTGTCTGACCAGAAGGACATTCGGTATAGCCCTGAATGACCACTTCTGCCCTGGTCGAAGATCAACTGTTGCCGACTAGCCCCGTCTCACGTCGAACGTGAATCCCTGGGCCCGCAGCCGGTCGACCAACGGGGCGCCGATGCCTGTCGCCGGCGTCAGCACGCCGGCTCGAGGTGGCAGCCGATCACCGTCCAGCCCCAGCGCAAGAGCCGACTCCCCGAACATCACGGCAGTGGCCGCGTATCCCGGATCCCCCTGCGCGGCGACCGTCGCGACGTAATGCGCGCCCGACGTCGTGCGGGTGTGGATCTCGATCCGGAAGTGCCCGCGGGTCCGGGTCTTCTCTGACGGGCCCTCCCCGGGTTTCGGGAGCACCCGGTCGAGGACCGCCCGGGTGGGGGGGAGCGCCATCGCGCCCATCATGGCCGCCAGTCCCCCGGTGATGGCGCCGGCACGGGCGAGACCCAGCGGACCGGCCCCGCCGCTCATGACCTCGCGATAGCGGAACCGGCGGCCATAGGCCCAGTCCTGCAACGCGTTGCTCCGTCGTACGACCCGGGTGTTGACCTGCGCCATGACGAACGGCGCCAGCCACTGGCCGAGATCGCGGTCGTAGACCACCGAGCGAAGGTCGCCTTCACTTCCCCACGACGATGACTCGGCGTCCGGCTCCTTGTCCCGCTGCGGACTCAGCGCATAGGGGTCGAGAGTCAGTCGACGCCGCTCGGGATCCCCGGCCATCTCTTTGAGCGAGGTGCGCATCGAGTCGATCGTGCCGCCGGACACGCCACCGCGGAGTGCCGTGACGAGGAACGTGGTGTCCTCGAGATCACCGGCGCCGTCGGCGGCTACGAGGTCGTGCAGCACCATCACGCCGAGGTCGGAGGGAATCGAGTCGAAGCCGGCGTTGTGCACGATGCGCGCGCCCGACTGACGAGCCGGGCCGTCGAACTCGTCGATCGTGCGGCGCATGAACAGGAGCTCTCCGGTCAGATCGGCATAGTGCGTGCCGGCCTCCGCGCAAGCGGCTACGAGCGGCAGTCCGTACTTTGAGTACGGCCCGACGGTGGTGGCGACTGCGGTGGTACGACGAGCCAGCTCATCGAGCGCCCCGCGATCGGCGGAGTCGGCGACGATCAGCGGCCAGCTCATCGCCGGGCCGCCGAGGCGCTGTCGCAGCTCCTCGAGCCGCTGTCGGGACCGACCCGCCAGCCCGATGCGGGCGTCCGGCGGAGCCGCACGGAGCAAGTAGGCGGCCGTCAGCGTGCCGACGAACCCGGTCGCTCCGTAGAGGACGACATCCAGCTTGTCTTCGGTCATCCGGTCAGCGTACGGAGGCGATCACGGCAGCTAACAGGTGGCGTACCAGAGGTCGTGGGCGCTCATGGCGGCCGGGTCGATCGCGCCGGTTGGCCAGTCTCGGTCCGGCCAGATCTGCCCGATCACGTCGTGGCGAATCGACAGGACCGGACTGTCGATGTGCGCGACGTTGACCTGCTCGACAGAGATCCCGCACAACCGCTCGATCTCGTCGTCGATGTCGTGGTGTCCGGTCGTGGCGATGACGAGTGGTCCGGGCACCCAAAGCAATGCGAGGACCATCGACGTCTTGAGCAGCCGGATCCATTCCTCGCCGGCGGCCTCGTCCCACTCGCAGCGCAGGCCATCGAACGCCGGCACGGTCGAGCCGGGTAGGGCGTCGACGACACTCTGCGCCGGCCACGCACCGCGCCCGCGGGCGCGGAGGAACACATCGGTGACGTCCTGCACGGTCTGCAGACTAGAGCTACGTGCCATCCTTTCTGGCGTCATGGGCAGCTTCGACGTCACATCGCACGACGGCACGCGCATTGTCGGGTGGCGCAACCTCGCCGCCGCGGATGACCTACCGGTCGTCATCTCCAACGGTTTGGGGACGTCGCCCGCGGCCTGGCCGACCGTCGTCCGCGACGGCGGCGGCTTCCGTGTGGTGACCTGGTACTACCGCGGGACCGTGGGTGATCGACCCGCCGACGAGAGCCGGATCTCGATCGAGGACCACGTCAGCGACATGCTCGCCCTGATGGACCACGAGGGCATCGATCGCGCACTCGTCGCCTGCTGGTCGCTCGGGGTCAACGTCGGGTTCGAGTTTGCGCGCGCCCATCCCGAGCGAGTCGCGGGACTCATGGCCGTGGCCGGTGTCCCGGGCGGGACGTTCCGCGCGATGTTCGGTCCGTTGCGGGTACCGCGGCGGTTCCGGCACGACCTCGGCGTCGCCGCCGCGCGCCTCGGTCGACGACTCGGCCCACAACTGTCCTGGGCCTCGGGGCACATCCCGCTCAACCGAGTAACCGCCGGCCTCATCAACCACAGCGGCTTCGTACTGCCCGCGGCGAAAGCCGATCGGCTGATCCCCGCGTTGCAGGAGTTCCGCGAGCACGACTTCCGCTGGTATTTCTCCCTGGCCGTCGCGGCCGCCGAGCACGAGCCGATGGACCTGGCTTTCATCAAGGTGCCGGTGACCCTCGTTGCCGGCCGGTACGACGTCCTCACGTCGATGCACGACATGGTCGAGGCCGCCTCGCGCATCCCGCACGCGGAGCTGCACCTATTGCCCGGTTCGCACTTCCTGCCGTTGGAGTATCCGGACGAGCTGGCGGCCGAGCTACGTCGTCTCGCCGAGCGCACCCAGTTGGCGACGGCGTCGGCGGTAGCCGGCTGATGCGAGGCCCGCGAGGCCCGCGAGCCCACCGAGCCCGGCAAGGCCGAGCCAGGTCGCGTCGCGCCGCGCCGGCGAGCTCGCCGTGACCGGCGTCGCGGCAATGAGCCGGCCGGGCGCGCCACGACCGAGCGCCTCGTGCTGTCGAGCAATCATCGTGCCGTGGTGGTGTGCGCGCGCATTGGCACGGGCTCGGCCAGAAGCGAGCGCGGGCGTGACCTTGGCCGGGCTGCCGGGCCCGGATCCGGTCACCATGACCGGCCGGGAGACCGACGGCACCAGCTTGGTCGCGCCACCGACGGTCACCGCACGCTCGACGAAGAGCATGTAGGGGCCGGCCGGCACGACGTTCGGTCCGGGAACGTAGGCCTGGACGTCTCCGCCCTTGCCCTTGGTGACCAGCTCCACGGTGCGCTGGTCGCCGTCGGTCAGGTGGGTGATCGACGGGTCGCGCACGAGAACGACCTTGTCGACCCGCCCGTCGGTGTCGATGTCGAGCCACTTGTTCGAGCTGGCGTGACTGTCGACGCTCTGGATCTTCGGTCGCGGGCCGTAGCTGAGATAAGGCGGCGAGTAGATCTGGAATGACGAGTCGGCTTCGGGCTTGGACAACCCGGCCGCGGCGCCGGAGTCGCTCTGGAACGCGTAGCCCGTCGCGATCGGGGCGTGGCCACCGATGAGCACTCGGCCGTCCGGAAGCAGCACCGCGGAGTTGTGGTAGGTCCGACCGTGATCGGCCGACAGCGACGGGCCGGCCGTGACGGTGCCGGCGTCCGGGTCGACCAGTTCGGTCTGCAGCACCGGGCTGCCGGAGCCGGGCACGTCGACCTCATCGCGATTGGCGCCGTTGGTCACGAACACCGTGCCGTCCGGGAGCCCGACGGCGGAGCCGTACCAGCGTCCGTTGAGCAGCTGCGGACCGGCTTCGCTGTGCAATGCGTCGCCGTTCGCGGTGTCGATCGTGTTGATGGTCGTGCTGCTGTCGCCGAGGTAGTTGCCGGGCGTCGGTCCGACGACGCCGCCGCCGTTGAGGACGCGTGCCGTCGGGTAGTTGCCGTTGGCATCGGGCCGCAGCGGCAGCATCACGTCGAAGCCGCTGCCACGGAAACCAACCGGCACACCGTCGACGAGCGGAAGCCCGGTCGGCGTGTCCGCGGTCAAGTTGCTCCAGGCCTGAGTGGCCGGGTCATACACCTTGGCGTAGACCCAAGTCGCCTCGTCATACGCCTGGCCGTCCGGGTTGAAGGTTTGTCCGGCAGCGTCGTAGTAGACCTTGCCGTCCGGCAACAGATGCAAGCGCGCGAACAGCGGCAGTGACTGCTCCGACGTGTCGTCGCCGGTCGCAGTCGTCTGGCCACTGTGGTTGACCGTCCACTGCTGCGTCGCGGGGTTGTAGGTCTCGGTTTCCGGAACGTTGCGTCCGTTGTCCTGTGCCGGACGACCGTCGTTGTAAACCGGCTTGATGAGCTTCGTCACGCCGCTCGCGACGAACACATTGCCGGTCGCCAACGTGACCAGCGTGGGATACCAGCGACCGAAGTGCATGTCGCCCTTGGCGTTGTGCCATGAACCAGTGCGCGGATCGAAGATGCGTGTCGCCTTGAGTCCTTGCAATTCGCTCACGCCGTAGGAATGACCCGAGGTCGGATCCGTGACGCCGGGCTCGGTGTAGTACTTGGTGCCGCCCGCGGACAGCACGGTGCCGTCTGCGAGCTGCACGAGTGGTGAGCAGAATAGGTCGTAGTCGTTGCCGGGGCTGTCATTGACACCGGCAGCACCCGGCAGCAAGGGGTTGACCGGGTCACCGTGGCCGTCGGTCGGCGCGGCCGTCTGGTTGCCGGGGGTGAGGAAGGTGGGGACCTTCGCACCGAAGTCGGCGATGCGGCTCTGATCGTCCTGAGCAACGTCACCGAACTCGGCGACCACGTTGTACTGCACGCGGTTCATGCCTTCGAGGCCGTCCCAGAACAGCACCTTGCCGTTGGAGAGCACCGCCACGGCCATGGCCGCCGGCGGGCAGCGGTAACCGTCGGACGGCTGGTACTGCGGGGTCGCGCATTCCGGCCGGGTGTTGGGCTGGGCGATGACCGGGCTGAGCGAGCCGGCGACGGGCGTGTCGGCAGCCGCGCCGATCTGGGCCAGCGGCAGGCCGGAGCCCACCATGCCGGCAGCAATGAGCACCCGAACGGTACGAGACATGACGGCCCCCTGGTTTGGTCTGCCGCCCTTTTCAACGAGTGAGGGCGACATTCCTCCCGAGTAAGGGGGCTAACTCAGCCGTTCCAGCAGCAGCTCACGCGCCCGCTTCGCGTCGGCCGACCCACCGGTCGCCTTCATCACCGCGCCGACGAGCGGTCCCAGCGCGCCCTGGTTGCCGCCGCGGACCTTCTCGGCCACGTCGGCGTTAGCCGCGATTGCCGCATCCACAGCTGCCACGAGCTCGTCGTCGCCGGCGACCTTCCAGCCGTGCGCCTCGATCACGGCTTCCGGGTCCCCCTCGCCGGCGGCGACCGCGTCGGCGACCTGGCGCGCCAGCTTGTTGGTCAGCGTTCCGTCGTCCTCCAGCGCGCTGATCCGGGCAACCTGGGCCGGTGTGATGGCGAGATCGGCCGGCTCGACCTGCTTGTCGTTGGCGAGCCCGACGAGGTAGCCGAGCCACCAACCGCGCGCCTTCTGCGCGCCAGCGCCGGCCGCGATGGTCTCGGCGACGAGGTCGACCACGCCGGCGTTGGTCATCTGTTCGATGTCCAGCGGGCTGAACCCGTTGTCCGCGGCGAACCGCGCGCGCTGCACACCCGGGGGCTCGGGTAGCGATTGCCGCAGCGACTCCACCCAGTCAGTTGCCGGCGCGAGCGGAACAAGGTCGGGCTCGGGAAGGTAGCGGTAGTCCTGCGCCTCCTCCTTGCTGCGCCCCGGGCTCGTCGTACCGCTGTCCTCGTGAAAGTGACGGGTCTCCTGAACGATGCGCTCGCCGGTATCGAGCAAGGCGGCCTGGCGCTCGACCTCGTAGCGCACGGCTCGCTCGACGGACCGCAACGAGTTGACGTTCTTGGTCTCGGTGCGGGTTCCGAACACCTCGTTACCGCGCGGCGTGAGCGAGACATTGACGTCACAGCGCAGGCTGCCCTGCTCCATCCGGACGTCCGAGACTCCGAGTCCGCGCAAGAGGTCGCGCAGTTCGGTGACGTACGCCCGGGCGGTCACGGCAGCGGCCTTGCCGGTCCCCGCGAGCGGCTTCGTGACGATCTCGACCAGCGGAATGCCGGCGCGGTTGTAGTCGACGAGAGAGTGCGTGGCGCCGTGAATCCGTCCGGTCGCACCGCCGACATGTTGGGTCTTGCCGGTGTCCTCCTCGAGATGCACCCGCTCGATCGCCACGCGGTACGACGACCCACCAGGCACCGGCACGTCGAGATAGCCCTCGACACACAAGGGCTCGTCGTACTGCGACACCTGATAGTTCTTCGGCATGTCCGGATAGAAGTAGTTCTTGCGCGCGAACCGGCACCACTCCGCGATCCGGCAGTTCAGCGCCAGCCCGATCTTCACGGTGAACTCGATCGCCCGCTCGTTGGTCACCGGAAGGCTGCCCGGGAGGCCGAGACACACGGGGCAGACCTGGGTGTTGGGCTGGGCGCCGAACGTCGTCGAGCAGCCGCAGAACAGCTTCGTCGTGGTGCCGAGCTCGACGTGCGTCTCCAGACCCAGAACCGGGTCGTAGCGGTCGAGCGCTTCGTCGTACGGAACCAGCGGCGGAGCGGTGATCGTCACTGTCCTAGCCTCGCATGGTGGCCGAGCAGGGGGCGCAACGACGGGTCCTGGACATCGCCGACTATGCACTCATCGGCGACTGCCACACCAACGCGCTCGTCGGCACCAACGGCAGCATCGACTGGCTGTGCTTCCCGCGGCCCGACTCGGCGTCGGTATTCACCCACCTGCTCGACGACCAACACGGGGGCAACTTCGCCGTCCGGGTCGACGACGCCGACGTGACCCGCTCCTACCTCGACGACACCAATGTCCTCTGCAGCACGTGGCGGACCGACGCGGGCGAGCTGGCTGTCACCGACTGCATGCCGTTGCGGCTCGACGGCACCCGGCAACCGATCCCGTTGAGAGGCGTGCTTCGACGGCTCGAGTGCACGTCGGGCCGGATCACCGCCCAGATCCGCGTCACGCCCCGGTTCGAGTACGCCCTCGTCGTACCGCGGCTTCGCACCCCCACGCCGTTCGTCGCCGACTTCGTCGGCGGCGGCTCGGCGATGCGTGTGCGCGCGACGCACCCGCTGCAGCGCCGGGACGCCCACACCCTTCGCCGCGGGGACGTCCTCGCCGCGGCCTGGGAACTCGACGAGGGCGAGGTCGCGTGGCTCCTGGCGACCTGGACGCCGGCGCATCTGGCGCCGACCGACGTGCCCGATCCGGAGCCGGAAGCCTGGCAAGAACTCCTCGACGGCACCGTGGATTTCTGGCATCGGTGGATCACCGAGTGCGAGTACGAAGGCGACCGCAAGGCGGATGTGCATCGTTCCGCGCTCGTGCTCAAAGCGCTGACCTACGCACCGAGCGGCGCGCTGCTGGCTGCAGCGACGACAAGCCTGCCGGAGGAGATCGGCGGCGAGCGCAACTGGGACTACCGCTACACGTGGATCCGCGACGCCACGCTGACGCTGACCAGCCTCTTCATCCTCGGCCTGCGCAATGAGGCGCTGGCGTTCAAGGAGTGGATGGAGCGCACCGGCGCGGGCCGCCCGCAGGACCTGCAGATCATGTACGGCGTCGAAGGCGAGCGCATGCTGCCCGAGATCACGCTCGACCATCTCGGCGGTCATCACGACAGCAGTCCGGTCCGGGTCGGCAACGGCGCGGTGAAGCAGTTGCAGCTCGACTCGTTCGGCCAGCTGCTCGAGAGTGCATATCTCTTCGGTCGCGCCGGCGGCGACATCACCGACGACAACTGGCGCTATCTGAGCGGTCTCGCCGACCTGTGCTCGGACCGATGGACCGAGCCGGACCAGGGGATCTGGGAGATCCGAGCCGAGCCGCGCCACTTCACCCACTCCAAGGTCAACTGCTGGCTGGCGTTGAAGCGTGCCGTCCAGCTCGCCGAGGCTCGCGGTGAGAGCGCACCCGACAAGTGGACCGCCAGCAGGGACGAGATCGCCGAGCGGCTGCTGTCCGACGCCCGGCAACGGGGTTGGTTCGCGCAGTCGTGGGGCGCCGACGTGCCGGACGCTGCCGCCCTGCTCGTGCCCGCCGTCGGTTTCATCGGGGCGGCCGATCCGCTCGTCGCCGAGACCGTCCGAGTCGTCACGGCCGAGCTGGCACACGACGGACTCATGCACCGCTACAAGGCCGACGACGGCTTGCGCGGTGGCGAGGGTGCGTTCCTGCTGTGCAGCTTCTGGCTGGTCGACGTGCTCGTCCACGCCGGCCAGGTCGGCGAGGCCCGCGAACTGCTCGATCGACTCCGCGGCATGGCCAACGACGTCGGCATGTTTGCCGAAGAGGTCGACCCGATCACCGGACGGCACCTCGGCAACACGCCACAGGCGTTCACGCACATGGCCCTGGTCACCTCGTGCGCGCACCTGTCCGCGGCCGAGCGGGACCTGCTGCCGACCGATGGGGCGCCGTACGACTTTGCCGAACTCGCCCTCGACCGCCTCCTGTCCCGACGGGACAACTCGGCGTAACGTGAACCTCATGGGTAACAAGGACAAAGGTGGGCGCGAGGCGCGCAAGCCCAAGAAGGACAAGAAGGCCAAGCCCGCGTCCGCGCCGACGCCGGTGATCCCCCCGAGCACCCACCAGCAGGGCAGCAGCAACCCCACGCCCTCGAGCTAGCGCCACCTCCAGTCCGGTCAGCGCACCGCGGGCGAGACCTGCGTTTGCCGCGGGTTTTGCGGGTGATATCTGCGTTGCCGACCGGCGAACGCAGGTCTCACGAGGCGGGGCATAGCGCACACCTTCTGGTGTGTGTTGAGTGCGACGAAATCCGGCATCCGACTTGGGTCAATCGCCGGATTTCGTCGCACTCAACGGTGCATGCCGGTGCCCGACCTAGAGGGGCGGGGCCTGCTCCACGAGGCGGTCGGTGCCCAGCGCGGCCTCGATCGCGGCGGCGACGCGATACATCCGCTCGTCAGCCTGGACCGGCGCCATCACCTGGAACCCGACGGGCAGCCCGTCGTCCGGTGACAAACCGCAGGGGACCGACATCGCCGGACCGCCGTAGAGGTTCGACGGGATCGTGCAGAGATCGGCGAGGTACATCGCGAGCGGGTCGTCCACCCGCTCCCCCAACGCG
>DATBDO010000041.1:0-9380 GCA_036269855.1 Mycobacteriales bacterium | reverse complement strand
GCCGGCCAGCTCGTCGAGCAACGTTCCGCCACGGAGGTCGCCGATGCGCGTGCGCAGGGCGGTCACGGCAATCGCCTCGATCTCATCAGCCGCGCGCACCCGCCGCCGAGCGTCGAGCCGACCTGACTCGACGAGCCAGTCGCGATGTTTGTCCAACGCGCCCATCAGAGCGTCGATGCCCTCCCCTCGAGAGGCGACGGTCTTGACGATGGGCGGCTGCCAGTCCTCGGCCCGGCGCCCCTCGACGAGCGAGAGCATGTGGCGTAGGTCGCGAGCGGTCGCGTCGGCGCCCTCGCGGTCTGCCTTGTTGACGACGAAGACGTCGGCGATCTCGAGAATCCCTGCTTTTGCCGCCTGGATGCCGTCGCCCATGCCCGGCGCAACCAGCACGAGTGTCGTATCGGCCAGGGACGCCACCTCGACCTCGGCTTGGCCGACGCCGACCGTTTCGACAAGAACGACATCGCAGCCGGCGGCATCGAGTACGCGCAGCGCCTGCGGCGTCGTCCAGGCCAAGCCACCGAGATGTCCACGGCTGGCCATCGAGCGGATGTAGACACCGCTGTCGGTCGCGTGTTCCTGCATCCGCACCCGGTCGCCGAGAAGGGCACCGCCGGAGAACGGTGACGAGGGGTCGACGGCGAGCACGCCGACGCGTCGGCCCCGGCTTCGATAGGCGGCGACCATCGCCGCAGTCGTCGTCGACTTGCCGACCCCGGGCGAACCGGTCAACCCAATGACCCGGGCCTGGCCGACGTGCGGCGCCAGCGCGGCCATCGCCTCCCGCAGTTGCGGTGAGCCGTTCTCGACGAGGGAAATCAGCCGCCCGACCGCACGCGCATCACCATCGCGCGAGCGGGCGACCAGCGCCGCGACGTCCTGTGGCACCTCAGGCTGGCACGCGCAGGATCAGCGCGTCGCCCTGACCGCCGCCGCCACACAACGCAGCAACGCCGGTGCCGCCACCGCGACGACGAAGCTCCTGGGCGAGTGTCAAGGCGATGCGCGCACCGGACGCGCCGATGGGGTGGCCCAGCGCGATCGCGCCGCCGTTGACGTTGACCTTGGCAAGGTCGACTCCCAGCTCGCGGGTGGACTGGATGGCTACCGAGGCGAAGGCTTCGTTGATCTCGACCAGGTCCAGGTCACCGACGGAAAGCCCGGCCCGGGCGAGCGCCTTGTTGATGGCGTTGGCCGGCTGCGATTGCAGCGACGCGTCGGGACCGGCGACGACACCGTGGTGACCGATCTCCGCAAGAACCGGGGCGCCAAGCTCATCGGCTCTGGCCCGTGACATCACGACAACCGCGCACGCGCCGTCGGAAATCTGCGACGCGGAGCCGGCCGTGATCGTGCCATCGGCTGCGAACGCCGGCCGCAGCTTGGCCAGGCTCTCCACGGTCGTCTCCGGCCGGATCCCTTCGTCGGTCGTGACGAGCACCGGATCACCCTTGCGCTGCGGGATGGGCACCGACACCAGCTCGTCGTCGAACGCACCGTTCTTCTGAGCGGCTGCGGCCAGCTCGTGCGAGCGTGCCGAGAACTCGTCCTGCTCGTCACGGGTAATGCCGAGCTTGGCGTTGTAGCGCTCGGTCGACTCCCCCATCGCGACCTGGTCGAATGCGCAGAACAAACCGTCGTGCGCCATCGAGTCGACGAGCGTGCCGTTGCCGTATTTGTAGCCGGCGCGCGCACCCGGCAGCAGGTGGGGTGCGTTGGTCATCGACTCCATCCCACCGGCCACGACCACGTCGAACTCGCCCGCGCCGATGAGCTGATCAGCGAGCGCGATCGCGTCGAGCCCGGACAGGCACACCTTGTTGATCGTCAGCGCGGGCACCGTCATCGGGATGCCGCCCTTGACGGCCGCCTGGCGCGCCGTGATCTGTCCGGCACCGGCCTGGAGCACCTGCCCCATCACGACGTAGTCGACCTGGTCACCGCTGATGCCGGCGCGAGCCAGCGCCGCTTCGATCGCGACGCCGCCGAGGTCAACGGCGTGGAAGCCCTTGAGCGAGCCGAGCAGTTTGCCGATCGGCGTGCGGGCGCCGGAGACGATGACGGAGCCGGGCATGGTGCAGCCCTCCTGGGAGCAACGGTGATCCTGCTGCCACGATAGCCGCGTGCCACTCGCTCTGTTGACACGTATCGACCACGTCGGACTCGCCGTGCGCGACCTCGACGCCAGTGTCCAGTTCTACGAAGCCACCTTCGGGCTGACAGTCGCCGGACGGGAGACCAACGAGACTCAGGGCGTGCGCGAGGCGATGTTGTACGTCGCGGACTCGGATGGCGGCGCGTCGTACGTGCAGCTGCTCGAACCGCTCGGGCCCGACACCCCGGTCGGGAAGTTTCTCGAGAGCCGCGGCGAGGGCGTGCATCACATCGGCTACGGAGTCGTCGATGTCGCAGCGGCTTTGGAGCAGCTTCGTGCCGACGGCATCCGCCTTGTCGACGAGCGGCCGCGCCACGGATCGCTCGGGGCGTCCATTGCGTTCCTTCACCCCAAAAGCGTTGGCGGCGTGCTCACGGAGCTCGTGCAGGCCGCCAGCCAATAGCGGTGGACGTCCACGTCACCAATGACTCGGCGCAGTTTGACGCTGCGGCCGCGTCCTTTCTCGAGGCCGACCCGGTTCGCAACACGGTTCTCCTCACCATCCTGGACACGCTCCGGGCCGGCGGCGGTTACGACGATGACGATCCGTGGTTCGCATGGGCACACGTCGAGGACGTAGTTGTCGGGGCGGCGTTGCGCACGCCGCCCTACAAAGTTGCACTGTCGGGCATGTCCGCGGATGCCGCGGATGCTCTGGGACATCGGCTGGCGTCGTACGACCTGCCTGGCGCATTCGGTGACCTGGCGACGGTCGCAACATTCGCCGCCGGCGCCAATCGCCAACACGCGGTGAACATGCACGAGATCCAGCACATGCTGACCGAGGTGAAGCCACCTCCGTCCGTGCCGGGAGCGGCGCGACCGTACGCCGGCACTGACGCCGACGTCTATGTGCGCTGGGACGCCGACTTCGCCGCCGAGGCAGGTGTGACGCGAAGTGCGAACCCGCTGGGCTCGCTGCACACCCGGGTCAGCAGCGGTGGCGGGTTATGGCTGTGGGACGTCGACGACCTTCCCGTGGCGATGTGTGGCCGGTCGGCTCCGGTGTGCGGCGTTCCAAGGATCGGACCGGTGTGGACGCCGCCGGAGCACCGTCGTCGGGGCTACGCGGCTGCTCTGACCGCGTTCGTGTGCAGCGAAGCGCTTGCCGAGGGCGCGCGCGCTTGCACCCTGTTCGCCGACGCCGCCAATCCGACGTCCAACGGCGTCTACCTCCGGATCGGCTTCGTGCCCGCCGGTGAGACCGTCGAGGCCATTTTCACGTCCACCGCATAGGCGCGGTTCAACGGTTTTCCGTTGCGGGGATGACACCCTTGGCCACGGGAGGCAACGCGAGACATGGCTGGCGACGAGGATCGGGGCGCCGAGACCGCCGGCGAGGCCGAGCGGGCAAGGCGCGAAGCCGAGCAGGCACGCGACGACGCGGCTCGACAGGCCGCGCGGGCGGAGCAGGCCGAGCAGCGCGCTGAGCTCGCCGCCCCACCGCACGACCCGGTGCTCGACACCGGCGCGCGACGCATCGAAGCCGGCGTCGACGAGGACAACCCCTTCGGACAGCGCGGCGAACCGTTGTCGGAGCAGTCGCCGTTTCGCATCGCGTTCGTCGCGACAATGGGCGTCGCCGTCGCGGCACTTCTCGTCGACAGCGTCATCATCGCCAGACAGGTACTCATCCTCATTCTGGTGGCCGCGTTCCTCGCGATCGGCTTGGATCCCGCCGTTCGCTGGTTGGCGGCGCACGGATTGAAGCGCGGTCTCGCCGTCCTCGTCATCGTCTTGGCCGCGCTGGGGTTCTTCGGCGGTTTCGTCGCTGCCGTCGCACCGCCGATCGCGACGCAGTCGACCGCCCTCGTCCAGAAGGCACCCGACTACGCCGATCGGCTGACAAAGAACAAGACCATCAAGAAGCTCGACAACCGCTACCACTTCGTCGAGAAGTTGAAGGAAAAGGCCAAGAGCGGCGTCAGCATCAACGCGTTCGGCGGCATCCTCGGTGTCGGCAGGGCCATCCTCGGCTTCGCCGTTTCGACACTCACCGTCATCATCCTGATGATCTATTTCCTGGCAAACATGCCGGCCATAAAACGCACCATGTACCGGTCGGTGCCGCGCACGAGACGCGCGCGTGTCGGGCTGCTGGGCGACGAGATCCTCAACCGCGTCGGTGGTTACGTCCTCGGCAATCTCTTCACGTCGCTCGTCGCCGGGGTCGCAACACTGATCTGGCTCGAGGCATGGGGAGTGCCCTACGCCGTCGCGCTGTCGATGTTCGTCGCCATCACCGACCTGATCCCCCTCATCGGCGCCACCATCGGCGCGATCGCCGTCACCGCGGTCGCACTGTTCCAGGGGATCCCGACGGGCATCGCGACTTTCGCCTACTACATGGGCTACCAGCAGTTCGAGAACTACGTGCTGCAGCCGCGGGTCATGAAGCGCACGGTCGACGTCGCCCCGGTCGTCACGATCGTGGCCGCCCTGCTGGGGGCGGCGCTGCTCGGCGTGCTCGGTGCCCTGATCGCGGTCCCGATCGCGGCCGGGATCCAGCTGCTGCTCACCGAGGTCGCCTTCCCGCGGCAGGACGCGGCCTGACCTGCGCGTTCTGACCCTACGGAGTCAATCGATCACTTTCTGCAAGATTTTCGGTTTGGGCCGATATCGCCCGGGGATACCCGACAAATCCGCGATGTCCGATCCGGCTCGCGGTCCCGGACCGATCGAACGTCCGCACGGAGGAGCCCATGGCACCCCAGCCGACCCGCACCGTCCTGACCGCCGCCGGCGTCGGCACCGCCGCCCTCCTGCTGGCCGCGGCCGCAGCAGTGCCCGCCTTCGCCGACGGCCATGACGACCACGGCAACAACGGCAACCACTACGGCCAGACCAAGGACCACGCCAACGACGGCGCTCAGAGCGACAGCACGACCGGGCACAACCCCCCGGGCAACAACGGCACCGTCAAGATCCACGACGACTACGGCGACACCGCGCACCACAACGTGCCGCACGTCGACTGCGACTTCGCCGTCGCGTTCTGGGGGTTCGACCAAGGTCAGACGATGGACGTGTCCTTCGCCGGCCAGGCCCCGACCGGCATGGGCACGACCCTGACCGTGACGGGCGCGACCACGTCGATCAGTTCGCCTGACGATGCCGGCGGCGGCCAGGACTACGACGGCGAACTCGACTTCCGGGCCGATCAACTCGATCTCGCCAGCCTCGGCACGCCCCACCCGAAGCAGGGCTACCACGTCAAGTTGACCGTGGTCACCGGCCAGCCCGACGCCAACCCGACCGCCGGCCACAAGTACAAGGTCTTCTGGCTGCAGCCATGCACGCAGCCGGCCGGCACCACGACGGCCCCGGCGACCGCAACGACCGAGACGGCCAACACCGATACAGCCAACACCGATACGACCGAGGTCGCGCCGACAGCCGTCAACGCGGGAGAGTCCAGCGGCGCCGCGGAGAGTGCTGCGTCGACAGATAACGCGACCGGCATACCGACCGAGGTCCTGGGACGCTCGATCACGCGAGGCAGCCCGGCGTCAGCGGCTGCCCCGGCGGCCTCGAGCCTGCCGTTCACCGGCGCGGAGATCGGCGGGCTGGCCGCAGCGGCAGCGATCGCCCTGGCCGGCGGAACCGCCCTGACCGTCGCCGGTCGGCGCCGTCGGCACGGACGTTCGCTCAGCTAGTCCGGCCACCTCCGTCCGTCGGCCACGTCGGGGAAAGCGGCGTGGCCGACGGATTGACGGCGCGAACGATCTCGTTGAGAACTTCGTCCGTGTAGCCGACGAACAGATGCTTCGCCCCGGGAATCTCGACGACGTTCGCCTGCGGTACGAGCGCGAAGCGCTTGCGCGCCTCGGCGGGGCGCAGATAGTCGTCGAACTCCGGTACGACGGCCACCAGCGGCTTGCCGGACTCTGCCCAGCGTCGCAGGTCCTCGTCGCTCGCCCGATGCAGCGGCGGGGCGAGCAGCACCGCTCCAACGACTGACGGGTCGCAGCCGTAACGAAGCGCGAGCTCCGACCCGAAGGACCATCCGACCAGCCAGGGCGCCGGCAGGTCTTCGTACTCCACGAGGTCCAAAGCGGCGGCAACGTCCAGCCGCTCCCCCTCACCGTCGTCGAAGCTGCCGCCGCTGCGGCCCTGTTCGGACTCGGTGCCACGGGTGTTGAAGCGGAGGACGGCGAGGTCAGCCAGCGCGGGCAGTCGGTTGGCGGCCTTGCGCAGCAGATGGCTGTCCATCATTCCGCCGTGGGTGGGGAGCGGATGCAGCATGACCAACGTCGCCACCGGCGCTCGCTCAGCCGGCCGGGCCAGCTCCCCCACCAGCGTCAGCCCGTCCGCCGTGTGCAGCGTCACGGCCGCGCGTGCGGCGGGTAGCACGGTGTTGGCGCGGATCTCAGCCATGCCGCGGCGCGTTCCGCGAACGCTGCACTCTGACCCCCCGCCGCATGCGCGCCTCCCAGCACGCTCGATGCCAGTGCCGCCGGTTGTCCTCCTCGCCGAGCCGCCACGCGACGACGTGCGGCACCGCGGTGCGAATCTCCTGATCACAGCCCGGGCAGCGGTAGACCTTCGTCGCCCCGCTCGCGGAGATCGGCCGCACCACCCACTCCCCGTCGGGGGCACTCTCCGTAGTCGGCGTGAGGTCGTCGCGTAACGGCCGGACCTCGTCCGGTCGCCGCTTGGCCCGTCGTGGACTCACCCCACCAGTCTTGCCCACCGGGAGCGGCGCGACCGAAATTGTGGAGTTCGCACCATAAATCGTGCGTTTGCACGCATCGCAGTGAAACGCCTCGCTTTGCCCGGCCGGTTCAGAAGGAGAGACCGGTGTCTCCCAGTCCGACCGCCGGGTTCCCAGGAGGCCGATCGTGACCGCGGGGTACGACGCCTTGCCCTTCCGCGTCTCGGTAACCAGATCCGGAACGCGCGCGGTGGTCCGCCTGGTCGGCGAGCTCGATGTCGCCACCGCTCCAGAGCTGGAAGCAGCGATCGAGGACCTGCTCGGGGCGGACCGACCCGAGCTCGTGCTCGTCGAGGCCGGAGAGCTCGCTTTCGCCGACGTCGTCGGACTCGGCATTCTGCTCGAAGCCGCCGCGCGGCTCGCGCCGCAGGGACGGCTCCGCATTCGCGACGCCGGACGCCAACTCGTCCGCATACTCACGCTGCTCGACCACGCGGACCTCATCGAGGAGCGCTGACCCATGGCCGATATGGCCGGTCACCACAGCCGCGGCGTGTCCGGCTCCAGGCCGCGAAGCTCGTCATAGTCCAGCACCACGCAGTCGATCCCGCGCTCGGTCGCCAGCACCCGGGCCTGTGGCTTGATCTCCTGCGCGGCCAGCACGCCGCGCACCGGCCGCAACAGCGGATCGCGGTCGAGCCGCTCCACATAACGGGTGAGCTGTTCGACACCGTCGATCTCGCCGCGGCGTTTGATCTCGACGGCGACGTGTCGACCCTGGCTGTCGCGGCAGAGTAGGTCGACCGGCCCGATGTCGGTGGGGTACTCGCGTCGTACCAGCCGCCAACCCGCACCGAGAACCTCGCACCTGTCCGCGAGCAGCTGCTGCAGGTGCGCCTCGACACCGTCCTTGACCAGACCCGGATCGAGCCCGAGCTCGTACGACGAGTCCGAGAGCACCTCGTCGATCGTGATGGTGAGCGTCTCGCCGGCCTTGTTGGTGACGATCCAACGGTTGGCTTCCTCGCGCAGCGAGCATGGCGGTGTCATCCAGTTCAGCGGCTTGTAGGCACCGCCGTCCGCGTGAATCGAGATGCTGCCGTCCGCCTTGACCAACAGCAACCGCGGCGCCATCGGCAGATGCGCGGTCAGCCGCCCGGTGTAGTCAACGGCGCAGCGCGCGACAACGAGACGCATAGCGCTGCCGAATCTACTGTCCTTAGGGCAAGTCCGCAGTCCGGTGACGCCTGACCTGAAGTGCTTTCGCGGAGAAGGCGACCATCGTGACCAGCGACACGATGCCGAGGACGTTGTGGATGAGAACCGTGGTGCTTCCAAGAGAGTCGTAGTGCTGTATGTGGTAAAGCCAGCTGCCAACCGTTGCCAAGAACACGGCGGCTGAGCCAACGGCGAAAGCCGCGTGGCTCCGGGCGTGTTCGGGCGATAGTGCGGCCCTGCCCCGTCCGATGCGCCCCCGTGTGGTGAGCAGGACGATGGTCGCGACCAACAGGACGACAGCCGCGGCGGGTGCTCCGATAGCCACGGCGAAATAGCCGCCGGCGGCGAGTGCGCCAGTGCTCACGACGAGCACCGGAGTCGGGATGCGCTGCATGACTTCCTCCATCTGTAGCCGTGGCGCGCTTCGGCTGAGATCAACCAGGCACCGGGCCCAGGCGCGCCGGCGACCGTCTGCGCGGACGAGATCGTTGAACGCCTGGACGAGATCGCCGCCGTACTCCCGTCGGAACGACGGGGGGTAGAGCACTAGCAGGCGCTGATAGCACCACCGGCCGGTGTTCACGTCGCCACCCGTGCCTTCAGGTTTCGCCTTACTGTTCGCGCAAGCCCGGCGAGGCGCGACGCTTCGGCGTGACAAACAGCCGCACCGAGATCCGTCAGTCTGTAGTAGCGACGACGATCGTCGTCGCTCCCTGTGGTGCGAGCCACCGCGGTCGGTTCGACGAGTCCCTGCGCGCATAGGCGCTTGAGCGTTCCGTACAGGGTGCCCGGGCCCATCTTGACTTGTCCGTCGGATTGCGTTTCGACGTCACGCATCAACCCGTAGCCGTGCTTCTCGCCGCCAGTCAGGGCAACCAGGATGTGGAAAGGTGCCACCGGCAGCGGCAGGAAGGCCTCAGGTTCTCGACTCACAAGACGTGACTATAGCGATAGTTGATACATCGTCAAGTGACCGAGTCGGCGTACCGGCGAGCCTCGGCAGCGACCCGGGCCCTGCTCAGTCGTACTACCTAGGCAGCGGATACGGATGCGCGGTCAGCCACCCGGCGTAGGGGACTGCAGAACCTTGGACAGCTACCCGGCCTACAGGCGACCGAGAGACCGGGTACGGCTCCAAAGATCGCCCTGCGACGGCATCGCTATGCCAGCTCTGGCATTAGCTGGCGAGTACTTCTGTCAGTTGTCCGTCCGGTCCGAAGAGGGCTTCACGCCAGTTTGCGATCAGCTGCTTGGTGTCGCGATCGTTCGGGTGGAAGCCCGGTCGGTGGTACTGCGCGAGGATGCGCAGAGCACGCATCGAGAGGAACGCCGACTGCGGCAGGCGGGCGAGAC
>DATBDO010000040.1:0-2891 GCA_036269855.1 Mycobacteriales bacterium | reverse complement strand
TGTGGTTCCCCCGCACGACGGACGTCGGAGATGCTCAGCAGTTCACCGCCGTCGTGAGCAAGGGATCGGCGAGCACATCCGTCGACGTCGATCGCCATGTGCTCGAGCACTCGATCAGCCTCGACACCGACCCGTCGTTCTCACCACCTCAGCTCGACGTCGAGTTCTTGGTCGACGCAACCGGAAGCATGAGTGACGAGATCGCCCAACTGAAGGCCAGCCTCGAAGACATCGCGACGCGGCTCGAAGCGCTGCCCTCCCACCCAGACGTGCGCTTCGCCTTGACGATCTTCCGCGATCACGGCGACGAGTTCCTCACCCGCACCTGGAACTTCTCCAACGACGTTGCGGGCTTCCAGAAAGCCATCGCCGACGTCCAAGCCGACGGCGGCAGCGACTATCCGGAGGACGTTCAGCAGGGACTGCACGACGCGTTGGTCAAGCCGTCCTGGCGCGAACCCGGCACGGTCAAGCTGGTGTTCCTCGTCGGCGATGCGCCGCCGCACCTGGACTACCAGGACGACCCGCACTACACCGACGCCATGGTGACCGCGGCCCAGCAGGGCATCAAGATCGAGTCACTCGCCGCGAGCGGACTCGATGACCAGGGAGAGTTCATCTGGCGTCAGCTCGCCGAGGCGACACTGGGCCAGTTCCTGTTCCTCACTTACGGCCCGGACGACTCGACCACGCATCATGTCAATGGGTACGCGGCAGACAACCTCGACGACCTCGTCGTACGGCTCATCAACGACGAACTGTCGTCGACGCACCAGCACCAGCCGGTCGACACCGAGCAACAGCCCTAAGACTTCGTAGCCACGACCTCGAGATATGCCGACGGGATCAGCACGGTGTCGTCCGGCGCGCGGTTCCAGTCGGCGTACAGCGCCAGCAGGTCAGCGGAGAACGCCTCCTGGCCGGCCGCGTCCAGCGAGGCGAACTGCGTCGCGGTCGGCCCGAACCACGTCCGATAGAGCTCGAGCATGTACGACGGGGACGGATAGACGAAGTCCGTCTCACGCTCCTTCATCTCCAGGGACGCGCCGCGGCTACCGACCAACTCTTGGAGGCCTTGACCGGTCCCCCACCGACTCGGCGGATTCAGTCCGGGAGCCGGTGGCGCGTGCCTGGCAGCCACCGCGAAGAGCTGACCGATGAAGCCGGTCGGGGTCCAGTTGGCCATGCCGAGCTTGCCGCCCGGCTTCAGCACCCGCAGCATTTCGCTCGCCGTCTTCTCCTGGTCGGGCGCGAACATCGCTCCGAACGTCGAGAGGACGACGTCGAACGACGCGTCCGGATACGGCAGGTCCTGCGCGTCCGCGACCTCGGTCCGCAGCGGCAGCCCTTCGGCCTCCGCCCGCCGCGCCGCGGTCCCCAGCAGATCAGGCACGTAGTCACTCGCGATGACCTCACCAAAACGACGAGCTGCCGCAAGCGCGGCGTTGCCGGCTCCCGCCGCAACGTCGAGCACCTGCTGCCCGGCACGCACCTGCACGGCACGCACCAGCCGCTCACCGACGATGACCTGAGCGACTCCGATGCGGTGGAAGTCCCCCGTCGCCCACATCTCCTGTTGCCGTACGGTGACCGCGGCGTAATCGACCATCGTCAATCAATACCAGCCGTGGCGCTGCTTGTGCCGCATCGCGGCGCACGGAGCGTCGTACCGGCTGTTCACGTAACGGATCCCCCAGCGGATCTGCGTGCCCGCGTTACGGCGCCAGTGCCCGCCCGCCGAGCTCATCTTCCGGCCGGGCAGTGCCTGCGGAATGCCGTAGGCGCTGCTGCTGGGGTTGTCGGCGTGCACGCGCCAGGACGACTCCATATTCCACAGCCGACGCAGGCAGTGCCATTGCCGGTCGCTGCGCCACCCGTGGTCGCGAGCCATCCGGCGCCCGAGCTTGCGGGCGTAGTAGGGATGGTGCTCGGCGCGGTTCGTCATCGTCTGGTCCGACATCGCGACCGCTCGCAGCCGGCCGAGCCCGACCGTCCCGGGTGCGGGCAGAACGGTCGCGAGGACGGCCGCGCCCACGAGCAGCGCGAACAACGAGACAGATGTGCGGGCACGGCGAAGCACGAGAACGGGCCGTATCACGGGCGAGTCTCCAGATAAGTCGGGTACGTCGTGGCGCCGAACCGCGGACCGTCATGGCCCAGGCGGCAGCGATATCCCCCGCTCGAACAACCGGCAGGCCGAACCGGACATTCCCGACACTAGCTGTTCATCGGCCCGGATGGTTACGCAACCGTAGGTTACGGTACCGTAGGAACAGAGACGGGAACCGGACCGCCGCCCGAAGGAGACGCGTGACCGCACCGACGACCACCCAACCACGTCCACAGGTCGAGGCCCAGCCGTCCCGAGCCGCCGACACGACGCCGCTGCAGGCACTGCCCGGCACACTGCGTCGCGCCCGGATCGAACAGGTACTGCTCGGGGTCTTCATCGTCGTACCCCTGCTCGCCGTCGCGGCCGCCGTTCCCGTCGCCTGGGGTTGGGGGCTCGGCTGGCACGACGTCGTGATCGCGTTCGTCATGTACGCCATCTCCGGCCACGGCATCACCGTCGGCTACCACCGCTACTTCACCCACGGGTCGTTCAAGGCGCCGCGGCCGGTGCGCATCGCCCTCGCCGTCGCCGGCAGCCTCGCGATCGAGGGCCCGGTGATCCGCTGGGTCGCCGATCACCGCCGTCACCACGCCTACAGCGACAAGGAAGGTGACCCGCACTCCCCCTGGCGCTATGGCAATGACCTCAGGTCGCTGACCAAGGGTCTGTGGCACGCGCACATCGGCTGGCTGTTCGACATCGAGCAGACCAACCAGGAACGATTCGCACCGGACCTCACGTCTGACCCCGACATCGTCAAGGTCGACCGTGCGTTCAT
>DATBDO010000039.1:0-5880 GCA_036269855.1 Mycobacteriales bacterium | reverse complement strand
GGTCTCGTGTCGGAAGCGGCGGTGAGCGCGCTGCCGGAACAACGTCAGCCCTGGGTTGCCATCAGCGACCTGGCGCGTCCGGTCGACCCGAGCCTCGTGCTTCGTACGGATATGAACGGCGAGAGCCTGCTGCAGGCGGTGCAGTCAACGCCGGCGACTGAATATCTCGTCGTCGACAACGTGGGCGCGGTGTGCGGCGTGTTGTCGCGGATCGACCTCGTCGCTGCACTGCAGGCAGCCGGCCTGCGATGACCGAAGGGGAGCATCGGCGCGGACCGCTGGCGCCGGGTGACCTGGTGCAGCTCACCGACCCCAAGGGGCGGATGCACACGGTCGAGCTGGTGCCCGGAAAGGCGTTCCATACGCATCGCGGTTTCATTCAGCACGACGACCTGATCGGGCAGCCCGAGGGCATTGTCGTCACCTCGACCGGCGGGACGGCCTACCTCGCGTTCCGCCAACTGCTCGCCGACTATGTGTTGTCGATGCCGCGTGGTGCGACGGTCGTCTATCCCAAGGACGCTGCGCAGATCGTGCACATGGCCGATGTGTTTCCCGGCGCCCATGTCGTCGAAGCAGGCGCGGGCAGCGGCGCGTTGACATGCAGCCTGCTTCGGGCGGTCGGCGCCGGGGGCACTGTCTCGTCGTACGAGAAGAGACCCGAGTTCGCCGAGGTCGCCCGGCGCAACGTGGCGAGATTTTTCGGTGGTGACCCGCCCAACTGGCGGCTGACCGTCGGTGATCTCGCGCAGTCCTTCGACGACGAGGACGTCGACCGGGTCGTGCTCGACATGCTCGCGCCGTGGGAGGTGCTGGACACGGTCGCCAAGGCGATGCTGCCCGGTGCCGTTTTGTGCGTGTACGTCGCCACAACCACGCAGCTCTCCCGGGTGGTCGAGGGAATGCGCGAGCACGGCTCGTTCACCGAGCCGCAGTCATGGGAAACGCTGGTCCGGGGCTGGCACGTGGATGGCCTGGCGGTGCGGCCGGACCACCGGATGATCGGGCATACCGGCTTCCTCGTGGCCTCCCGGCGGGTGGCGCCCGGGGTGCTGCCGCCCCCCCGCCGCAGAAGGCCGGCCAAAGGTTCTCGCCCAGACGTGCCGATGGAGGAGTGAAGCCGGCTGCGGCGGTTCGCCACGCTGTGTTCCGTGCCCGGAGATAGGCTCGACACGGCGCGTAACCGCGTCGGAGGAGGTGGGGCACGTGTCCGCACGTGACGACGCCGAGGCACGAGCCGCGCGCTTCGAAAAGGAAGCGCACGAGCTCACGACCCAGCTCGCCTTCCTCGAGGAAGAAGTAGCGATGCTGCGGCGCAAGCTCACCGAGTCTCCGCGCCAGCTCCGCCAGATCGAGGAACGCCTCGCCGAGGCCCAGACAAACCTGTCCGGCGTGGTCAACCAGAACGAGCGACTCGTCGGCACCCTCAAGGAAGCGCGCGAGCAGATCGTCGCGCTCAAAGAGGAGGTCGACCGGCTGGCCCAGCCACCGTCCGGATACGGCTATTTCCTGGGCACGCACGAGGACGGCACCATCGACGTCTTCACCGGTGGGCGCAAGCTCCGAGTGACGGTGTCACCGACGATTGAGCCGGGCGAGCTCCGGCGCGGCCAGGAGGTCATGCTCAACGAGGCGATGAACGTCGTCGAGGTACGCGAGTTCGAACGTCAGGGCGACGTCGTCCTGCTCAAGGAGATCCTCGAGGGCGGCGACCGCGCGCTGGTCATCGGTCACACGGACGAAGAGCGCATCGTCATGCTCGCGGACACGCTGTTGCATACGCCGATCCGCGCCGGTGACTCACTGCTCGTCGAGCCGCGGTCCGGCTGGGCCTACGAGCGCATCCCGAAGTCCGAGGTCGAGGAGCTCGTCCTCGAAGAGGTGCCCGACATCGGTTACGCCGACATCGGTGGGCTCGGCGACCAGATCGAGCAGATCCGTGATGCCGTCGAGCTTCCGTTCCTGCACAAGGAGTTGTTCCTCGAGCACCAGCTCAAGCCACCGAAGGGGATCCTGCTCTACGGTCCGCCCGGCTGTGGCAAGACGCTGATCGCCAAGGCCGTCGCCAACTCGCTCGCCAAGAAGGTCCTCGAGGCGGGCAAGGGCGAGGGTCGGTCCTACTTCCTGAACATCAAAGGCCCGGAGCTGCTCAACAAGTACGTCGGCGAGACCGAGCGGCACATCCGGTTGGTGTTCCAGCGGGCGCGCGAGAAGGCAAGCGAGGGCACGCCGGTCATCGTCTTCTTCGACGAGATGGACTCGATCTTCCGTACCCGTGGTTCCGGTGTGTCGAGCGATGTCGAGAACACGATCGTCCCGCAGCTGCTGTCGGAGATCGACGGCGTCGAGGGACTCGAAAACGTCATCGTCATCGGTGCGTCCAACCGCGAAGACATGATCGACCCCGCGATCCTGCGACCCGGTCGACTCGACGTGAAGATCAAGATCGAGCGTCCCGATGCGGAAGCAGCTCGCGACATCTTCTCGAAGTACCTCGTGACCGAGCTGCCACTGCATCCGGAAGATGTTTCCGAGCACGGCGGTTCGCCGGAGGCCACGGTCGCTGCGATGATTCAGGCCACCGTTGAGCGGATGTACACCGAGAGTGAGGACAACCGCTTCCTCGAGGTGACTTACGCCAACGGCGACAAGGAAGTCCTCTACTTCAAGGACTTCAACTCGGGCGCCATGATCGAAAACATCGTTGCGCGCGCCAAGAAGATGGCCATCAAGGACTTTCTCGAGCTCGGTCAGAAGGGATTGCGGCTGTCGCACCTGACGACGGCGTGCATCGACGAGTTCAAGGAAAACGAGGACCTGCCCAACACGACCAACCCCGACGACTGGGCGCGCATCTCCGGCAAGAAGGGCGAGCGCATCGTCTACATCCGGACGCTGGTCACCGGCAAGGGTGCCGAGGCCGGCCGCTCGATCGACACCGTCGCGAATACGGGCCAGTACCTGTAGGCCGGCGGCTACGCTGAGCGGGTGAGCGTTCGGCGGGTCATGGGCACGGAGACCGAATACGGGATCGCCGTGCCTGGGCAGACCAGCGCCAACCACATGCTGGCCTCCAGCCAGATCGTCAACGCCTATCTGTCGGCGACGACGACGGGCACTCGCGACCGGCGGCCGCGGTGGGACTTCGAAGAGGAGTCTCCGCTGCGCGACGCGCGTGGCTTCGACGTCGCGACCGGGGTGCAGATGAACGCGGCCGGGCGGGACGCGACGGACACGCTCGCCGACGACGAGATCGGGCTGGCCAACGTCATCCTGACCAACGGTGCCCGTCTTTACGTCGATCACGCCCACCCCGAATACTCCACGCCGGAGGTCACCAACCCGCGCGATGCCGTGATCTGGGACAAGGCGGGGGAGCGGGTCATGGCGGCCGCGGCCAACCATGCCGGAGCGACGATTCCGGGTGCGCAGGGCATCCAGCTCTACAAGAACAACACCGACAACAAGGGCGCGTCGTACGGATGCCACGAGAACTACCTGATGCGCCGGCAGACGCCGTTCGCCGACATCGTGCGTCACCTCACGCCGTTCTTCGTGACTCGCCAGGTCGTTGTCGGCGCGGGCCGGGTCGGCATCGGGCAGGACGGGCGCCAGCACGCCTTCCAGATCTCGCAGCGCGCCGACTTCTTCGAGGTGGAGGTCGGCCTGGAGACGACGCTCAAGCGTCCGATCATCAACACCCGCGACGAGCCGCACGCCGATCCGGAGCGTTACCGCCGACTGCACGTCATCATCGGCGACGCCAACATGAGCGAGGTGTCGACCTATCTGAAGGTCGGCGCCACCGCACTTGTGCTGACCATGATCGAGGAGCGGTGGTTCGCGGACACCGGTATCGATCTCGGTGTCGAAGCACCGGTCGCGTCGTTGCGCTCGGTGTCACATGACCCGACATTGCAGCAGCAGATCACTTTGCGCGATGGTCGCCGGCTCACTGCCGTGCAGTTGCAGATGGAGTATCTGGAGCAGGCACGCAAGTTCTGCCAGGACCGTTATGGCGACGACATCGACGAGCAGACCGCCGACGTGTTGACCCGCTGGGAGTCGGTGCTGGAGCGGTTGGCGACCGATCCGATGTCGTTGTCACGTGAGCTCGACTGGGTGGCCAAGTACGAGCTGCTGCAGGGTTACCGCGACCGCGAGGGCCTCGACTGGGATGCGCACAAGTTGCAGCTCGTCGATTTGCAATACAGCGACGTGCGGCCGGAAAAGGGGCTCTACAACCGGCTGCTGGCGCGCGGTCGGATGGAGCGGATCGTCTCCGACGCAGAGATCGATCGTGCGGTGACGGAGCCGCCCGAGGACACGCGCGCCTACTTCCGCGGGCGGTGTCTGGCGCGGTACGCCGATGATGTGGCCGCGGCGTCGTGGGACTCCGTCATCTTCGACGTGGGCCGCGACTCGTTGCAGCGGGTGCCGATGCTGGAGCCGCTGCGCGGGACCAAGAGCCACGTCGAGGAGCTTCTCCAGCGTTGCACGACGGCCGCACAGCTGGTGGACGAGATCGCCGGTAAGTAGCTGCCGTGCTTGCGCTGGTCGTGCTGCTTGTGCTCGGCATCGCATTCGCCTTGGCGATCGGGTACGACGTCCGGCAACGTCGACGCGGCATCAGCGTGCGGTCGAGTGGCGCGTTGGAGCACGAGGCGCTGCACCACCGGGCGGACATCAATGCGGTGCCCTATGAGCCGGCGCGGCACGCCGGGCAACGCGACTGGGCGACGTATCGCCGCCGCGACCGCAAGCGCGGGCGAGGCTAGGAGCGTTCGAGCCGACCAAGGTCGCGGCGAGCCTTCTCGGCTTCCGCGTGCGCGGCACGGGCGGCCTTGTGTGCTTCGGCTCGCTCGGCCTCGGCGGCGTCGAGCACGCGGCGGGCTTCGGTAGCGCTCTTGACTGCGGTTTCGTATCGCCGTTGCGCGTCGTCGGCGATGCCTGACAACTCGAGCACCCGGTCGCGAGCGGCGGCGAGGTCTGCCTTCGGGGCCTCCGGCTTCGGGGGTTCCGGCTTCTTGGCAGGCGACTTCGTTGCCGCGGGACTCATCGACCGCGTGGCGATGACGTCGGTGAGATCGGGAAGTGCGCCGAAGCCGACGTAGCGCAGTGGCTTGACCAGCCGGCCGGAACGAACCGCCGCGCCGAGATCCGGGTCGGCGGTGGCCGCCTCGAGAGTGGCGGAAACATCCTCTTGCACGCTCGCGGTCAGGTTGCGGTCGATGAGGCCGGACACCAGGTCACGCCGCTCCTCGGTCAGGCGTCGTACCTCCGCGGCGTCACGGCCCATCGCGGCGCGCATGCGCTCGCCGAGGTCGAGGAGAGCATCGACGTCAGCGGGCCGCATTCGGACGATCCGGTTGACCTCGTGCGCGGCGGCGGTGGGCTTGCGCAGGGCTTTGACCGCCTTGCGCAGGTCGGGAGAGTCCGCGTCCCTGGCCGCGTCATCGCGCGCCTCGGTGAACTCCTCGAGGGGCAGCGCATAGAGGCGTTCGGCGATCTCGTCGACGTCCACGCTTGTCATGGTGTCCCGAACTGCCGATGACATGCGAGTAGACGTCGGTTCCGAGAGGTACTGTCGGCCTTAACCCACCATGCGGAGGTTCGGATGGCTACGAAGGACGAGGGCGGTCAGAAGCGCGCCACTCGTGAGTCCCAGGACGTCGAGGAGGTCGAAGACCTCGAGTCTTCCGACGTACAGGAACGACACGAGAAATTGAGCGAGGACGTCGACGACATCCTCGACGAAATCGACTCGGTCTTGGAAGAGAATGCCGAGGATTTTGTACGGGGGTACATTCAGAAGGGGGGTGAATGAGGTAAGTAACTCCAGTAAAAAACAGCCCCATATGAAGGCTTGCCGTGACTGCG
>DATBDO010000038.1:0-2037 GCA_036269855.1 Mycobacteriales bacterium | reverse complement strand
CCACTCTCCGACGGCGACGTGGTGACCATCCTTCCGGCGGTCGCGGGCGGCTGACGCCCTCACGCACATGGCCCGCTTCGACTCACTCCTCGACTCGCTCGGCCGCACCCCGCTGGTCGGGCTGCCGAACCTGTCACCGCGGTGGGAGGCGGGCGAGGGCGGCGTGCGCATCTGGGCCAAGCTCGAAGACCGCAACCCGACCGGCTCGGTCAAGGACCGGCCGGCGTTCTTCATGGTCGAGCAGGCCGAGAAGGACGGCGTGCTGACGCCGGGATGCACCGTTCTCGAACCGACCAGCGGCAACACCGGCATCTCCTTGGCGATGGTGTGCAAGCTCAAGGGCTACCGGCTCATCTGCGTCATGCCGGAGAACACGTCCGTCGAGCGTCGGCAGCTGCTCGAGATGTTCGGTGCCGAGATCCGGCTCTCGCCCGCCGCCGGGGGATCCAACCAAGCGGTGGCCATGGCCAAGGAGCTCGCCGCCGCCAATCCCGACTGGGTGATGCTCTACCAATACGGCAACCCGGCCAACGCGCGGGCGCACTACGAGACCACCGGGCCGGAGCTGCTCGCGGACCTGCCGACACTCACGCACTTCGTCGCGGGTCTCGGTACGACGGGCACCCTCATGGGTGTCGGTCGTTACTTGAAAGAGAAGGTGCCGGGCGTGCGCGTCGTCGCCGCGGAACCGCGGTACGGCGAGCTGGTCTACGGGTTGCGCAACATCGACGAAGGCTTCGTACCGGAGCTCTACGACCCCAGTGTTCTGGACACCCGGTTCTCGGTCGGACCTGAGGACGCACTGCGTCGTACCCGCGAGCTCATCGAGAAGGAAGGCATCTTTGCCGGCATCTCGTCCGGCGCGATCCTGCATGCCGCGCTGGGTCAGGCGGATCGAGCGGTGCAGGCCGGCGAACGCGCCGACATCGCCATCATCGTTGCGGACGGTGGCTGGAAATACCTGTCGACCGGCGCTTACGGCGGCACGCTCGACGAAGCAGCCGAAGCCATCGAGGGCCAGCTCTGGGCGTGACCTACGTCACAGCCACGGCAAACGCCGGGTTACGGATAGATTGCTGTCCGTGGACGCGCCGATCGGCATCTTCGACAGCGGTGTCGGGGGGCTGACGGTCGCGCGGGCCGTCCTCGACCAGTTGCCGCACGAGCCGATCGTCTATGTCGGCGACACCGCGCACGGTCCCTACGGCCCACGGCCGATCGCCGAGGTCCGAGCGCTCGCCCTGGATGTCCTCGACCACCTCGTCGAGGCGCACCAGGTCAAGCTGCTCGTCATCGCATGCAACTCGGCGAGCTCGGCCTGCCTCAGGGATGCCCGCGAGCGTTACTCGATGCCTGTCGTCGAGGTCATCAACCCCGCCGTACGACGCGCTGTCGCGGCGACGCGTAACAACAAGGTCGGAGTCATCGGCACCGCCGCGACGATCACCAGCCAGTCCTACGACGACGCGTTCGCGGCCGCCCCTCAGGTCGAGTTGACGACGGTCGCGTGCCCCCGGTTCGTCGAGTTCGTCGAGAACGGCGAAACGGTCGGCGACGAGCTGCTGGCCGCAGCCCAGGACTATCTCGCACCGATTGTCGATGCCGGTTGCGACACCCTCGTGCTCGGCTGCACGCACTATCCCTTGCTGACCGGCGTCATCTCCTACGTCGTCGGCGAGGCGGTCAGCCTCGTGTCGAGCGCCGAGGAGACAGCGAAGGACGTCTACCGCGAGCTGGCCCGAGCCGGGCTGTTCCGCCCCGACTCGCTGCCGGCGCCGCAGCACCGGTTCCTGGCGACCGGCGACCCCGAGCCATTCGGCCGACTCGGTCGGCGGTTCCTCGGTCCGGAGGTCGGTGAGGTCGCCCGCGCCGAGCGCTCGCCACAACTTCTCAGCACGGGCACCGGTTCATGAAGCTCACGATCGTTGGTTGCGCCGGCACCTTCCCCGGCCCCGACGCCGCGTGCTCGTCCTACCTGCTCGAGCACGACGGGTTCCGGCTGCTCGTCGACGCGGGTAACGGATCGACCGGCGCGCT
>DATBDO010000037.1:0-5463 GCA_036269855.1 Mycobacteriales bacterium | reverse complement strand
CACGAGCGCGGCGACGTGCACCTGCACCTCTATGCGTTTCTTGCCTGGCAAGCCCTGTCGATCCTCAACGCGATTGCGCTGACGGTGTTGCCGGTGCTGCACGAGGTGAGTCCGCATGTACGACGCCGGATCGGCACGTATCGCGCGGTTCTGCTGGTCACCACGCTCATCGCTGTCTCCGGATCCGTCGCCGTCTCGGGCGGCGTGCGCGGTCCGTTCTGGATCCTGTTGCTTCCGAGTGTGTTGTTCGCGGCGACGACCATGCGGCAGTGGCAGTCCGTGCTCCTGGGTCTGTTCGCCGGTGCCGGGCTCGTCGTGTCGTCTGCTGTCGCCCACACCCTCAACGCGGGGACTGCCGCCTGGCTGGTCCTCGTCGTACCCGTATTTCCTGCGATCGCGTGGTTCAACGGCACGCTCGCGTCGTCGGTGTGGTCGATGCGCGCGCACGCCAAGGCGGAGCGCGACGAGCTGCAACGGCGGGTCGAGGAGTTGTCGCACGTTCTTGCCCAGGCCGCCCAAGGCGATCTGGCCGTCCACCTCGGCGCCGAGGACGTCACCCACGCCGGGTTGCAGGTTCTCACCGAAGCCTTTGGGCACACGCTGACGAACCTGCGGTCACTGGTCACGCAGATCCGCGGTGGCGGCGAGCAGATCGGTGCTGCCGCCGGCGAGCTGCTCGCGACCGCTGAGGAACATGCCGCGTCGGCGACCCAACAGTCATCGGCGGTCTCGGAGACGACGTCCACGATCGAGGAGCTCGCCGCGACTGCCGCTCAGATCGCTGAGACGGCGGAGGCGGTGGCGCGCTACGCGGCCGAGACGTTGCGGCACGCGGAGGACGGTCGGGCCGCGGTTCAGGCGTCGGTCGGTGCCATGGACACCATCGCCGCGCGGGTCGACCTGATCGCGACGCGCACCCTTGCGCTCGGCGAGAAGAGCCAGGAGATCGGCCGCATCCTCGACGTCATCAACGACCTCGCCGACCAGACGAACCTGCTCGCGCTCAACGCGGCCATCGAGGCGGCGCGGGCCGGCGAGCACGGACGCGGGTTCGCCGTCGTCGCCAGCGAGGTGCGCAAGCTCGCCGAACGGGCGCAGGAGTCGACGGGTCAGATTGCGTCGATCGTCGGCGAGATCCAGCGCGAGACCAACGCCACGATCATTGCGAGCGAGGAAGGCGCCAAGGAGGTGCGCACCGGCTCCGAGTTGGCGCGCGGCGTCGTCGACGCGCTCGAGCGGATCAGCAACATGGTCGACGAGACCACGATCGCCGCGAAGGAGATCTCCATCGCGACCCAGCAGCAGCGGTCGGCCTCGGACCAGGTCGTGAGCGCGATGACGCAGGTCTCCGACGTGTCCCGCCAGTACGCCGTCGGCTCGAAGCAGGCAGCCGCCGCCGCCTCCCAGCTCAACGTGCTCGCTGCCGATCTGCGGGAGTCGATCGCCCAGTTCAAGGTCGCCTGACCGGCCGGCAGCAAATGGAGGATGACTCGTTGCGCCGTTCGCTGCAGTCGCGATGTCGGAAAACCGATATTCAAACGGACCGCGCCTGCTCGGGTGCGGTTTGTCGCGGCCGGAGGACGACGTGAAGCGCACAGGTGTGTCCGCCCGGGTGGGGCAGGTCGCGCCGGCTATGCCGTGGCCACGCGGAGGCAGCCACGACGGCTTGCCCTGGGACGTCGAGCAGCGGCTGGCGGCTCTCGCCGGTGTCGAACCGCGCCCACGTCCGCGCGCCGACGACCTCGAGTCCGAGCGCGGCCTCGACGTACCCGTCACCCTCGCCGTGATGGGGGAGCCCGACCTGGCCCGACGCGTCTTGCGGGTCGCGGAGTTCGTCACGATCGGTGGGTTCGTCCTCCTCGTCGCCGCAGCCATGCTGGCTGCGCGGTTCGGCGACGGCTCGTTGCGGATCCACGAGATCCCGTTCGCGGGCTGGGGACTGGCTGCCACCACGGCGGCGGTGACCCTCGCGGCCATGACCGGCCAGTCCTACGCCGGCGACCTTCACCCGACGCGACGTCGGATCCTCAGCCCGCTGCTGATGGTGGCCCTGCTCGTCGCCATGGCGGGCGTCGTCGCCAATGCCGGCGGCGTCGCCGGTCCGTCGTGGGTGCTGTTCTTGCCCGTCGTCCTCGTCGCCGGGGCGGTGACCGGCCCCACCTCCGGACTCGCCGTGGGGGCCGGCGCGGCCGCCGGGCTCTACGCCGCTGCCGGCTTCTCCGACACCCTCACCGTCGCCGGCGTCGGCCGGCTGGTCGTCCTGCTCCCGGCGTTCCCCGCCGTCGGCTGGTCGGCCGGGGCGTTGGCCGCACTTGCCCGCGCTTCGGCTCGCGAGGCCCACGCCCGCCAGCAGGCGCTCGTCCAGGACGTCAAGAACTTGTCGGCGGTCCTCGACCGGGTTGCCGCCGGCGACCTCAGTGAGGTGCCCGCGCCCGGCAGTGACGCGGACGCGGTGACAACCGCCCTCGCCGTCGTCTTCGCCGACACGCTGCTCGCCCTGCGCCGGCTTGTCCGCCAACTCGACTCGGTCACGGGCGCCCTGGCGACTCGATCCGTCGAGCTCGCCGGCGCCGCCGAGCAGGAAGCCGCGGCCATCGGCCAGCAGGTCGCTGCCGTCGCCGAGACCACGACGACCATCGAACAGCTCGCGGCCACTGCCGGGACGATCGCGGACACCGCGGTGCGCGTCGCCCAGTTCGCGGGTTCGACTCGTCGCGACGTCGACACCGGTGCCGCGACGGTCAAGGCCGCGAACGAGGCGATGCGCCGGATCGACGATCGAGTCGCCGAACTCGACGCACGTAGCGAGCTGTTGACCGAACGGATCGGCGCGATCGCGCAGACCACGCACGTCATCGATGAGCTCGCCCGCCGGACGTCGATGCTCGCCGTCAACGCCTCGATCGAGGCGGCGCGCGCGGGCGAGCACGGTCGTGGCTTCGCGAATGTCGCACACGAGGTGGGCGTACTCGCCGAGCGGGCTCGCACGGCGACCGCGCGGATCGGCGGCGTCGTCGACGAGCTGCGGGCCGAGGCGGTGGCGACAGCCGACGCGAGCCGTGATGGTCACCTCGCGGTCAACGAGGGCGTTGCGCTGCAAGCAGATGTCGTCGACGCGCTTGCTCTCATCGCGGACATGGTCGACCGCACCACGAGTGCGGCACGCGAGATCACCGAAGCGACCCGGCAGCAGCGCTTCGCTTCGGAGGCCGTTGTCGGAGCCATGACGGCGGTAACCGCGGCCGGCGCGCGCTACCGGGCCGGGGGCACCAGACACGCCGAATCGGCCGGTCGGTTGCGCGACCTGGCTGCAGACCTTCGTACGGCGCTGGGTCGGTTCCGACTCACGCGCGCCGAAGAAGCCCGGACTCCAACGGTAGGTGCCGATGCCCGGCTGGGCTGACGACCCCGAGTTGGTCGCGACGTTCCGTGCCGAGGTCGAGGAACGGGTCGCGTCGCTGACGGCTGGGTTGTTGCAGCTGGAGTCACATCCCGCTCCGCGGCAGGTCGTCGCGGGGATGTTTCGCGACGCCCACACGGTCAAGGGCTCGGCCCGCATGATGGGCCTCACCGGTGTGCTGCAGGTCGCGCACCGCTGCGAGGACATCCTTGGTGCGTTGCGGGACGAGCGACTCACCGTCAGCCGAGAGGTGATCGACCTCTTGCTCGCTGCCTGCGACGGCATCGGTTCCGCGTTGCCCGGCGTGGACGAGCAGGTCCCCGAGGAGCATCTGGCCGCGCTCGTCGAAGCCTTGGATCAGGCGATCACCGGCGAGCCCGTCGTCGTACCGCTCCGCGCCGATGTCGTCGACGAGCTCGACAAGCCCCGCAGCGACTCGGTTCGTGTCGCGACTGGCAAGGTCTACGACCTCCTCGATGTGGTCGGTGAGGCCGAGCTCGATGCACGTCGGGTCGACCGGACGAGCGGCGCTCTTGACTCGCTCACCGGGGAGCAGTCGCGGTGGCTGCGGGTGCTTCACGACAGCATGGCGAGCGTCGACAGCGACGGCGAGGCCGCCGTCGCGTTGCGTCGCCTCCTCGCAATCGGTGATCGGCTCACCGATGCGACGCGCGAACTCCGTGAGGTCGTCGATGACGCGCACGGCCGGCTCGCGCAGGTGCGGGACGGCGCGATGGGACTGGCCATGGTGCCGGTACGACGCGTCGCCGCCGGTCTGCCGCGAGTGGTACGCGACGTCGCTGCCGCGTCACGCAAGGATGTGCGGCTCGTTGTCGCCGGCGAGGACGTCGAACTCGACAAGCAAGTGCTTGACGGGGTGCACGATGCGTTGAAGCACCTTGTCGTCAACGCGGTGGACCACGGATGCGAGCAAACGGTGGACCGCATCGCTGCGGGTAAGCCGGCGCAGGCGACCGTCACGGTGTCGGCGCGAGCTGCCGGTGGCACCGTTGTGATCGACGTCGCCGATGACGGCGCGGGCGTCGACGAGGACGCGGTGCGTACGACGGCGATCGCGCGCGGTCTGCTGCCGGCCGACAGCAGGCTGTCCGGCTCGGCCTTGCTGGAGCTGCTCTTCACGCCGGCGTTCTCGACGACGTCGACAGTCACCGAGACTTCTGGCCGGGGGGTCGGCCTCGACGTGGTTCGCAACGCCGTCGAGGCGCTGGGAGGCACGGTTGAGCTTCGTACCGAACCCGGGGCGGGCACGACCTTCACCCTGACGCTGCCGGTGTCGCTGGGGGTCCTGCACTGCCTCATCGCCTGCGTCGGTACGGAGCGCTACGCGCTGCCGGTGCCGGGCATCGTCGAGTCGATCTCGCTCAAAGACATTCCGGTCCACTCCCTCGCCGGGCAGCCGGTGGTCATGCGGCACGGCCAGACCGTGCCGTTGCTCGACCTGGGCGGCGCGCTCGGCCTCACGGGTGAACGCGACAGCAGGGCCGCGGTCGTGGTGCGCCACGGTGACCGGCAGGTGGCGTGGGCGGTCGACCGGCTCGTTGGCGAGCTCGAGCTCGTCGTCAAGGACCTGGGTCCCTTCCTCGGCCGACTGCCCCTCGTCAGCGGCGCGACCATCGATGGCGACGGCAGCGTGGTCTGCCTCGTCGACCTGCGCGAGCTCGGCGTCGACGCGGGCGCCACAGTCGTGCCCGTGCAGCCAACCGGTAAGCCGAACGAGCCAGCCGTCGATCGTCCCCGAGTGCTGGTCGTCGAGGACTCCGTCGGCGTCCGCGAGCTCGAACGCGTCATCCTCGAGGGCGCCGGCTACGAGGTCGTCACCGCCGTCGACGGTGCGGACGGCGTAGCCAAGCTCGCCGACGAGCCGGCCGACCTCGTGCTCTCCGACGTCGAGATGCCGGGCGTGGACGGCTTCGCCTTGACGCGGACGATTCGCGCGACCCGTGGCTGGGAGCACGTGCCCGTCGTGATCATGACCTCGCGCGGCAGCGACGAGGACCAGCAGGCCGGGCTCGAGGCCGGCGCCAGTGCATACCTGCTCAAGA
>DATBDO010000036.1:0-13428 GCA_036269855.1 Mycobacteriales bacterium | reverse complement strand
GCTCTACCCTGGTCGGGCTGCCCCGTTAGCTCAGTGGTAGAGCACTCGCCTTGTAAGCGAGCGGTCGTCCGTTCAATCCGGACACGGGGCTCCACCTGAAAACCCGCGCCCGCCTCGTGAGAGCTGCGTTCGCCGGTCGGTAACGCAGGTCTCACCCCCGAAACCCGCGGCAAACGCAGGTTTCACCCACGGTGCGCTAACCGGACAGAAGTGTCGTTACCTGTATTGCGTCGCAGCCACACGAGTCGCGATGATCGGCTCGTGGTCGTTGGGTTTGTGCTCGTAGTCCTGGGGTCGGTCGTGGCCATCTTTCCCAGGCCCATCGTCGCAATCGCGCCCTACTGGCGCGTCGGGATGCCTGAACGCGCCACGCTGCAGTCTGTTCACGCCGCCAGGATCGGTGCCCTCCTCGTCCTGGTGGCCGGGATCATCGTTGTCCTCGCGTCCACCTGACTGGCGTCATCCGCGGGCGGACGCGAGTTGCTCCATCGCGTCGTCGACTCGGTCGACCATGCGTTGCCACCCGAACTCAGCGGCGCGCTGACGCGCGGGCTCACGCATCGACTCGATGTCGATCGTCCCATCGAGAATTCGTTGCATTTCCAGGGAAAATGCTTCGTCAGTAGCCGGGCGCAGCCAACCCGTCCGGCCGTCAAGGACAGTCTCGCGGGGCCCGCCCGCATCGACCGCCAGGATCGGTGTGCCGGCGGCCATGGCTTCCAGAGGCACCAGACCGAAGTCCTCGTTTCGGGCCGTGAACAACGCGGCCATGCTCGAGCCGTAGAGCTTGACGAGTTCGTCGTCCGATACGTCGATGCGGAACTCGATCGGGAGTCCGCGTGCTCGCGCCCGCAGCGAATCGGCGTAGGTCGAGCTCTTGTCATCGACCGTTCCCGCAACGACCAACGGCGCCTCGATGCCGCGCTCCGACAACAGGCGCACGGCGTCGATCGCGAGCTCTACGTTCTTCTGCCACATGACGCGCCCTGCGAGCAGGAACCGGCGCTCGCGTGGATGGGACGAAGCCGCTGCGAACCGGTCGACGTCGACGCCGGGTTCCAGCACCTCTACGTCGCTCGCGTCCCGCAACCCCGCAGCGACGATGCGACGCCGGGTTTCCTCACTATTGGCGAACACGTGGTCGTACTCTCCCCACGCGGCTCGGTCGGCAGCGACGAACGCCGGTGCGAGTAAACGCATCGCCGCGTACTTGTGCGGACTGTCGACGCGTAACGCGTCACGAGTCGACGGGTCGTGCACGATCTTCAACGGGGTGTGGCAGTAAACCGCCACTGGTTCGTCGTGGTTGCGCGCGACGACGAAGTCCCCGAGCCCCTCGCTCGACACCAGCAGACCGGCCCGGCCGTCGGCCGGCAGCTGGGTCCGCGCGATCGTGGTTGCCGCACGCATCAAAGGCAGGAGCTCTCGTTGTACCGACACCCGCGGCGTAAGTTCGATGACCGTCTTGGCGAGTTCGGGGAAGGTGCGCTCCCGGTCGAGATGGTGGGTGTAGATCACCCAGTCATGCCGGCTGCGCTGCTGTAGTTCGAGCAGGACACGCTCGATCCCGCCGGTCAGGTAGACCCACGGGTGGTAGAGCGCGAACCTCACGGGCGCAGCAACCAGGCGAGGAAGCCGACGACAGTCCCGGTGACCCGCAGCGTGGCGAGCAGCGTGCCGAACTCGTAGCGCGCACGCAAGCAGCGGAATGCCGCGTGGACCCCCTGGGACCAGACGACGTCGTACCCGATGGCGGCCGCCCGCCGCGGATCGCGCCGGGCCAGCCGGGCCAGCCGCGCACCCATCCCCTTGCCGTAGCGCCAGTGCAGCGTCACGGCGTCGCGGCGCCCCCGCCACTGCTCGTGGAAGACACGGACCGTCGGGTCGTAACTGCCGGGCAGTCCGGCGAGGATCAGCCGGTCGAAGAGCTCGACGTCCTCGGCCGCCGCGGTCCAGCGGCCCGGCCCGAACCGCTCGTCAAAGCCGCCGACCGCCGCCAGCGCGGCGCGGTGGGCACCGAAGTTGGCACTCGCGCCCATCGGCCCCCGGTAGTCGCGGTCGAGCCGGGCCGGCTCGGGTTCGAGCATCGTCGGGTTGAGTTCACGCGCGCCGCCGCCGAAGCGCTCGACGCCGATCCAGCCGGTGACCCATTGCCCATCCGCCGCGGCCAAGGCCCGCGCCATCGCCGCCGGCCAGTCGGTGTCGACCGCGACGTCGTCGTCGGTGAACGCGATCAGCTCGTGCCGAGCGGCCCGCCAGCCGAGATTGCGCGCGAGAGACGTGCCGGGTCGATCGGCGCGGATGACACTCGCGCCGTGCTCCGTCGCGACGGCCCGGGTGCGGTCGTCGCGAGAGGCCGAGTCGACGACCACGACCTCGTCGTCCGGTCCGAGCTGACCGCGCAAGGTCGTCAGACAGCGGTCGAGCTGCTCGGGCCGGTCCCGGGTCGCGACGACCACGGATATCGGAGGTCGCTGCGTCATCGGCGAGCCTTGGCGACGACGTCATCGTGGATCTGCCGGACCCTCGCCGTGACGACGGCCGGCGCGAACGTCGCGGCCGCAGCTCGCCTTGATATCTCTGACCACCGACTGACCAGCTCGTCGTCGCCGAGAACGCGGTCGAGCGCCGCAGCCAGCGCGGTTGCGTCGCCGGCCGGGACGGCCTCACCCGCACCGAGGATCGACAGCGTCTCCACCAGCCCGGGATCGTCGCTGGTGACGAGTGGCCGGCCATGCAATGCGGCCTCGACGGCGGCGAGCGGCGAACCCTCGGGTCGCACCGAGGGCAGCGACGGTACGACGACGACCCGGACAGCAGCCAGATGCTCGCTGATCTGCGGTTCGTCGAGCCGGCCTCTCAGCACCACCCGATCGCCGCCCAACCGGCGCCCGAGCTCCTCCAGGAGCGCGCGTTCCGGACCCTCGCCGGCAACCACCAGCCGCGCATCCGGATAGCGGCCGGCGATCCGTTCGAAGGCAGTGACGAGGACGTTGATGCCCTTGTCCGGCGTCAAGCGGCCGACGTAGCCGATGTCGCGGTTGGCCGTGACCGGTTGCAGGGGCACCTGCGGGTCGAGCGCATAGACGGGCACGTGCTCGACGCCGCGAAAGCCTGCCCGGCGCAGCATGTCCGCCAACGGCGCAGAAACGCCCAGGGCGGCGTCCAACCGGCGCCGGGCCACCGCGCGGTCGAGCGGCCGTTTCACCAGCCCGTCGGCGAGGCCACGCACCGACCGCATGTTGTAGTCACCGACCCCGACGATGCGCTGGTCGAGCACGGTCATGACGGTTGGCACTCCGCGCGGTACGCCGAGGACAGAAACCGACAACTCGCGCACGACGTTGCAGTGATGTACGACGTCCGGCCGGAAGTGTTCGGCACGACGAGCGAGGCGACGCCTGGCGATGGGGTCCCAGAGGTCGAGCAGCTTGCCTACGCCCGCATGGTGGATCTCACCGGCGAACAGCTCGACGTCGTCGCCACTCGCTTCGAGTCCGCGCGCCAATCTCCGCAGATGCGTCTCCGTACCCCAGCCCGCGTCGGGGGCGAGGTCGTTGACGAGGAGGACGCGCACGCGGGCAAGTCCAGCACAGAGGGCGCGGGGTGCGGCCTCAGGCGGGGTCGTGGCGGTGCACCAGCAGCGGCACCGTGCGCAGCAACAGTCGGACGTCGAGCCAGAGCGACCAGTTGCGGATGTAGGCCAGGTCGAGCGTGATCATCTCCTGGTAGGCCAGCCCGTTGCCGCCGCTGATCTGCCAGTAGCCCGTGATTCCCGGCAGCACCGTGTGCCGCTCCGAGTCGCCCGCGCTGAACGCGTCCGGGTCGACAGCGAGCGGGCGGGGACCGACGAGGCTCATCTGTCCGCGGACGACGTTCCACAGCTGCGGCAGCTCATCGACCGACAGCTGGCGCAGCACCTTGCCGACCCGTGTGATGCGCGGGTCGTCGACCAGCCGGAACAGCAGCCCGTCGGAGAAGTTGTTGGGCCGCAGCGCAGCCTGCATCTTGTCCGCACCGACGACCATGGACCGGAACTTGAGCATGTCGAAGACTTCGCCGCCCTTGCCGACGCGACGCTGCCGGAAGAACACCGGGCCGCCGTCGCCGAGCCTGACGGCGATCGCTGCAGCGGCCATGACCGGTGCGAGCACCGCAAGCAGCAGCAACGCGGAGAAGAGGTCGAAGGTGCGCTTGCCGGGGAAGCTCGTGCGCGTGCGCAGCACTCGGCCGAGCGGGATGAACGGCACGCCACCGAGCTCACTGACTCGACCGGGGTGCAGGAACAGGTCGCCGAGCGGCGGCACGAGACTGAAGCGCGCGTTGAGACCGCGGTGCCGCTGCAAGTTTTGTGCGAGGTCGATGTCGTCGCTGTGCGCAGGGATGATGACGACGTGCTGTGCGCGGTGCAGCTGCAGCAGTCGAGCGAGCACACCGTCGGTCTCGAGCGCCTCGAGAGAGATGTTGGCGACGGGGGCGAGACCACCTTCGGGGAACTCGGCGAGCTTGCGCATGACGGTCCGCGCGGACGGACCGGAACCGACGACGATGGCGCGGTTGAGGCCATGACCGCTACGGCGCATCCAGGCCAGTCCGATCCAGGTGGCGAGCCGAACGCTGCAGAGCGAGCCGATCGCGCTTGGCACCAGCCAAATGGCCGCACCCACCGGCATGAGATGTCCGGCGAGAGCACAGAACGCCACCAGGCCGACCGGAAGAACGACCTTGCCCGGGTACCACAGCACGCCACGGGTCTGGATGCTGTCCCTGTCGCCGTAGAGCCGAGCGAGATAGCCGGCGACGACGATGGCGACCGCCCACGGGCCCGCCGACCAGCTCGGCACCACGCCCACCATCAGGCAGACGACCGTGAGGACGCCGACGTCGACCAGGATCGTCGCGGCAGACTTGTTGCTGGCGTGGATGTCCGTGAACACATCCGCGATCCGGCGGCGCAGCCCCCCGACGCCCTCGGCATCGGTGACCACGGGGTAGGCGACGGGGGACAGACGAGGGAGCGCGACCGTCGGACCGACGGCGATCACGCGACTGCTCTCGCGTATCTGCACTGTCTCGGGCACGCTGGGCCTTTCCACCTGGTCACTTACGGTATGCCCCGTTACGACCGATCTTTCGTCGCCCGCCGCAGGGTTCCCTTCCACGTTCCGGCACTGTCCTAACGGATGGAACGGTCGGGCGTTGCGGGTGTAACGGCGAAGTTCTTGGGAAGGGCCTCAAAATTCGGGACTTTTCGGCACGAACGGCCGAGGGAATTTTGCTCAGCTAAAGGATTCGCCGTTGCAGGGCCGTCCCCAGAGGCCACGATCCGCCCGCTGGGCTTCAGCGGCCAGCCGGGCAAGGAGCTCGGCGTATTCCGTCTGTGGCGGATAGGGATAGGCCCGGGCGGCGCCGGCCGCAGCCAGGACCGACTCGAGGAAGCGCCCATCCGGCAGCCAGACGTCCCACAGCTGTCGCCCGAACGCGTCGAGGTCGCCGCCGGGCTCGTGATCGGCGCGGATGAGGGTGCCGGCCGGCAGCAGATGCTTGGTGAACGCAGAAGCCTGCGGGCCGTAACACCGGACCGGTGTCCCCGGCTTGACGGTCTCCGGCGTATCCACCCCTATGACACGCACCCGCACGGCCTGCGCGCTGTCCGTAACACTGGCGAGGAACGTGTCTCCGTCGACAACGCGATCGACGCGGGCGACAAAGGCGTCCGAGGGGATGGTGGGTGACTCCACGGCGCCGGGGTCGACGGCTGCCGGTGCCGAGGGTCCTTTGGTCAGCTGATGCCCGGCCAGCACCGCCGCGACAACCGCGCCACCGGCAACGACATGACGAACCCGCACGCCGACCATCGTGCCCGCGCCCGCCGACCGTTCCGGTCGGCGGGCGCAGACCTGTGGATCGTTACAGCGAGAGCGACGCCTCTGTTACCTCGCCCTGCTTGGCCTCGACCAACGCATCGGACTTGGCGTCGTTCGGGCCCAGCGCGCGGACGGTCCACGAACCCGGACGCGCAAAGAACCGGAACGCGCCGGTCGCCGACGTCACGACCTCAGCGGTGAACTCGCCGCTCGAGTCGAGCAGCCGCACATAAGCACCGCCGGCCGGCTCGCCGCCCCGCGAGACCGTTCCCTGTATGATGGTTTCTGTTGCCACGTCGATTCCTTCCAGCGACAAGTCTTGCTGTGTTCCGTCTTGGGGGGGTGCTCCGCACACGCTCAGACGTCCTTCTCGATCGGGACGCCGACGAGCGAGCCGTACTCGGTCCACGAACCGTCGTAGTTCTTCACGTTCGGCTGGTCGAGAATCTCGTGCAACACGAACCAGGTGTGCGCCGAGCGCTCGCCGATGCGGCAGTAGGCGATGGTGTCCTTGGAGAAGTCGACGCCCTCGCCCTGGTAGAGCTCGGACAGCTCGTCATCGCTGCGGAACGTGCCGTCGTCGTTTGCGGCCTTCGACCACGGGATGTTCTTGGCGGTCGGCACGTGCCCGGCACGCTGCGACTGCTCCTGCGGCAGGTGCGCCGGCGCGAGCAGCTTGCCGCTGAACTCGTCTGGTGAACGCACGTCGACGAGGTTCTTCTTGCCGATGACCTCGACGACCTCGTCCCGGAACGCGCGGATGTCGTTGTTGGGCTTCTTGGCCTTGTACGACGTCGCCTTGCGCTGGGGGACCTCGTCGACGAGCTCACGGCTGTCGAGCTCCCACTTCTTGCGGCCACCGTCGAGAAGCTTGACGTTGTCGTGGCCGTAGAGCTTGAAGTACCAGTAGGCGTAGGCCGCGAACCAGTTGTTGTTGCCGCCGTAGAGAACGATCGTGTCGTCGTTCCCGATGCCGCGGCTGGACAGCAGCTGCTCGAACTGCTCCTTGTTGACGAAGTCGCGACGCACCTGGTCTTGCAGGTCCTGCTTCCAGTCAACGCGGACGGCGCCGCGGATGTGGTTCTTCTCGTAGGCCGCAGTGTCTTCGTCGACCTCGACGAGGACGACCTTCGGGTCGTCGAGATGCTGCTCGACCCAATCGGCGTCGACCAGCACGTTGGTGCGAGGCATGGTGTTTCTCCTTTGTTCTCAGGACGTACGGGCTATGTAGCGAACAACCGGACGTCCGAGGAGTCGAACCATCCGAAGGTGCACCTCGCAACCGAGGCAGAAGTCGAAAGCAGCGTTGAGGAATGCCGCGCCCAGCGCAAACGCCGTGGCCACCACGCCGAGCGGCGTCACACCGGTCAGATAGCCGATCGCACCGACCACCGCGAAGGCGAAGCCGACCGCCTGAGCGAAGCGGGGTGGCGCCTCCGCCTCGAGGGTTGCCGGCGGGCCGAGCCGCGACTGCAGGAGCCGGCGATAGAGGACGCCGTACGGCGCGAACCGCAAGCCGGCGAACGCACCGATCCCGAAGATCACGGCCTGCGCGGCCAGTAGCCAGCCACTGCCCGTCACCAGCACGACAGCCAGCACCACCGTGGTGATGGCGGCACCCACGCGAGGGCCACGCGGGTCGACATAAGCGTGCATGGGGAAGCGCTCCTGCCAGGGGTGAGGACGGTCAGTGGCTGACGGCGAGGTCAGCGACAGAGGCAGGTGGCCACGCGGCACAGGTCGACCGCGCGCCGGCTCCACAGGCCCGCTTGAGCGGGAGCCGTGGTGACGTCCATGCCGGGAAGCCTACGAAAGGAGTGCTTGCCCCGGCAAACCGCGCTCACGGCAGTTCCGCCAGGGCGGCCAGCACCTCGTGCCGGCGGGGGACCCCGCCCGCACGCCGACGTTCGATACCGGACCGGTCGAGCAGCAGCGTGGTGGGCGTGGCGGCCACCTCCAGCCGGCGCACCAGATCGAGGTGGGACTCGGCGTCGATCTCGACGTGAGACACGCCGTCCATCCGCTCCGCGACCGTGTCCAGGACATGCCGGGTCGCGACGCAGGGCCGGCAGAAGGCGCTGGAGAACTGGACGAGCGTGGCCCGCTCCCCCAGCGGGACGCCGAGGTCGTCGGCGCTGAGCGCAGCGACGGACCCGGCCGCCCGCAGCGCTCCCGCCCGGCGCTGCCGCAGCAGCCCATAGGCCGTGGCGCCCACGAGGACGGCGGCCAGGACGACTGCTCCGACGAGCGACATGCGTCCACCTCCTCTCCCGCCAACTTCCCCGGCGGTGCGGGGATTCCTTCCCGGGCATGTCAACGTGAACGGGCGGTACCACGTTGGACAGTCGATGGAGGCGGTCGTGACCTTCGGGGAGGTGACGGCGCTCCGGCGTGGGACGCCGGCCTTCGAGGAGGCATTCCCGCGCCTGTACGCCGACGCCTACCGGGTGGCATACCGGCTACTCGGAGACAGAAGTGAGGCCGAGGACGTGGCTCAGGAGGCGTGTGCCCGCGCCTACAGCCGGTGGTCGTCCGTGCACGACTACGCCGAGCCGTGGTGTGTGCGGGTGGCCGGCAACCTGGCCCTGGACGCCCTGCGGGCCCGCACCCGCGCGCACAAACGCCAGGAACGGATCATCAGCGAGCAGTCACCCGGCACCGGCGGCCCGCGATCGGGCGGAGTCGGCACCGACGAGCGGCTCGACCTCTACGCCGGGCTGGCCCAGCTGCCGAAGCGCCAGCGCGAGACGGTCGTGCTGCGGTACCTCGGCGACCAGTCCGAGGAGCAGACCGCGGCCCTTCTCGGCCTGTCGGTCGGCTCCGTCAAGACACATTCGAGCCGCGGGCTCGCCCGGCTGCGGGAGGTGATCCAGCGATGACCGGCCCATCCGACGACGGCCCGTCCGGCATCTTCGACCACCTCGACGACGCGGCCGCACCGGCACCCGGCCGCGACGTGCTGACGTCAGTCGTGCACCGCGGTCGGCGCATCCGCGCGCGGCGCCAGGGCGCGTTCGCCTTGACCGGCGCCGCGGCCGTCACCGCCGCCGTGCTCGGGGGCCTCGGCATCTCCCACGCCGTCGACGCGGGGCGCGGGCACGACACGGTCATCATCCCGGCGGTGACGCCCACTCCGGCCGCGTCGGCGTCCGGTCGCGCGACGCACCACCACGAGCCGGGTGTCGCAGTGCTCGTGCCGGGAGCGGGGCCGGCGACCGGTGCCGCATCACCGTCGGCCTCGGCCGCGCCGCCGTGCGGCGAGCCGTCGGCGTCCCCGTCCCCGGTGCTCGTGGGACCGATCGTCCAGTCGTCGGTGCCGCCGCTGTTCCCGACCGCGTCACCCGATCCGTGTGCGTCCGGCTCGCCGACGCCGAGCCCGTCCGGGACCACGTCCCCGACTCCGGAGCCGAGCACGACCGGCGAGCCGACATCGTCGCCGGGCGTGCCCGTCCCGTCGGAGCCTGCTACTCGCTGACGTCGTACTTGACCGTCGCGTAGATCACGTAGAGGTGGCCCCGGTCATCCCGACTCGCCCCGATCGGAACGTCGTACGCCGACGACGTCCACTTCCGTGGCTCGGCGAACGACCAGCTCGAGCCGGGCCCACCGGTACCTACAGATGTCCAGACGCCCATGTCGAGCGGTGACCACGACGGATTGGTACGGCGCCAAGCAACGACCACGTGGTCTGACTGCAAAGCAGTGACGATCGGCGACACGTCTGCGTTGCTCGTCCCCGCGACGCGCTCCGGCGCGTGATGCCGCGAGCCGGCCGCGCGCATGACGTAGATGCCGTCTTGTCCCGACGCACTCGGCGTCGTCATCCGCTGAGCCGCAACGGTGATCTGACCGTCGACGCTTGCGATGCTCGTCGGCGTCATCGTGACCGTTGAGTCTTTGTCCGACAGCCAGGTGGTGAGGGCCGGCAGTCGGGTCCGGCCGCTGCCGACGACCGCATAGCGAAGCGTTTCGCCATGCTTCGCCGCGCGGTGATCGACGAGCACCACGTCATGCGTGACCGGATCGAGCGTGATGAGAGCGTCGTCGTGCCCCCGGCTACCCGGCACTCGCGACTGCGTCCATCCGGCGCCGGCGCGGGACAGGTACCAGACGCCGGCAAGGTCGCCGGTGGGCCGCCGAACCAGCAGGTGCATGTGTCCGGCCTGATCGAGAGTGGCGCCGAGAACCCGGTCAGCGGTGTTGCGATCGGCGAGCTTCAGCTTGCTCCACTTGCCGTTCGTCCGGACGAGATAGCTAGCCCCACGCCGGTTCGCGAAAGCGACGAGAACCGAACCATCGGGAGTCGCCGCGATGTGAACGTCGCGGAGGTTGCCACTGCCGGTTCCGTCCGCCGGCAACAGCGACCGCGGCTTGCTCCACGACGTGGCCGGGGTGCGGCTCACATAGACCGGCGTGTGGTCGTCGGCAACGACGACCCGCAGATGACCGTCATGCTGAGCGGAGACACCGGCCTCGTCGACACCCTTGGTGATCACGCTGTCAGAGATCGACCCGTCGTGCCGGTGTGTGTCCCGCATGCTGAGCGCGTCGTCCCGCATCGACGCGTGCAGGACGATCGGGTCGCTGAGGTTGCGGCCGCTGTCCTTCACTCGCACCGCGAACGTGTAGACCTTGCTCGAATCGAGACAGCACACGTCCGTCTGGGTCCGCGACACGGTGAACGTATTGCCGTTCGTCGCTGTCGTCGTGGAGTCCGGCGTATCGAGTCCCTGCGCGTAGGACACCTCGTACGACGCGGTGTCGGTGTTTGCGGGGTTGTCGGTCCACGTCACCAGAAGTTCCCGTTCGAGGTTCGGATCGGGCGTCGTATGCAATGACGTCGGCGGCAATGGCGGGTCGTCGACGGCCGTCACAGCGCCGCTTGCGGGACTGCCGTACTGCTGCGTCGCGGGGTCATAGGAGAACGCCGAAACCCCGTAGTTCGTCCCGACGGTGCCGGCGAACGAGTAACCCGGCGAGGTCACGATGTCCGAGCACGATGCAGTCGGGTCGTTCGGCGTCGACGGCGGCACTTGCGGCTGCCAGCACACCTTCGCCTGCCCCGTGTCCGAGGACGGGGTCCAGGTTGCGTACACCGTTCCGTCCTTGGACGACAGGTGGAGATCGGTCACCGGCGCGGGGCCGGCGGCGTACGCACTGGCAGGCAGGAACATCGGAGCCGCGGCGAGCGCCACGACAACCGATGCAGCCCGGATCTGGGAAATGGACATGACTGCCTCCGGCTCGGCGCGAGCTGATCTCGCGCGTTTGCCGACCTACGTACGGCGGGCGACAGACGTTGACAGCAGAAGTCGGAAAATTCCGACAATCAGGCGGTTGGGACGGCCGCCGATACCAGCTGGGTCCCGTCGTAGGTCTCGATGACCAAGCGACGAAGATGATCGCGGGGGATCGAGGTGATACTCCGGATCTTCGCGGTGCCCGAGTAGGTGGCTTCCCACGAGCCGGCGAAGTCGCGTGACCCGTCGTCCGCGATCGCCACCAACCGGCACCGCTCGCCGGACGGGACACCGCGCAGCGACAGCTGCAGCGCGGTGCCGGTCGCGCCGGGCTCGATGTCGACGCCCATGTGAATAGGTCCGGCGGACGCACTGACGTGTTGCCAGTGCGTCGCGTTCATCGAGTGAAACATGGCGACACCCGCCGTCGTACCGCCGGCGAGAACGACGACGGCGGCCGCAGCGGCGAGCCAGCGCCGGTGCGAGGCAACCCGCCGCTCGCCTGCCAGGGAGCCCAAGAGCCGCTCGAGCATGGCGTCGTCGACCGGCGGTGGACCGGTGACCGCCTCCTCGATCGTGAGCCGCGACAGGAGCCCCGGCAGCGGTGCCAGCAGCGCGAGTTCGTCCCGGCACATGGGGCAGTGCCCGAGGTGGGCCTCGACGTCGGCGCGCTCGCGGGGGTCGAGCGCGCCGACGACGTAGGCACCGAGGGCGAGGGTGGCGTCATGACAGGTCAAGGTCATGACGTCACTCCCCGCTCCTCGAGCGCGAGACGCAGAGCACGCAGCGCGTAGAACGTGCGGGACTTGACCGTCCCGGCCGGGATGCCGAGGACGCTTGCGGCCTCGGCAACCGAACGGCCGCGGTAGTAGGTCTCGACGACGACGGCGCGATGGTCCGGGGAGAGCGTGGCGAGGGCGTCGGCGACGAGCCAGCGGTCGAGCGCATGCTCGATCTCGTCGCCGGCGGGCACGAGTGCGAGCGCCTCATCGCCGACCTCGGTCGGCCGGGCCCGGCGGGCGCGATGCGCGTCGACGGCGACGTTGCGCGCGACGGTGAACAACCACGACCGCACCGGTCCACGGTCGGGGTCGAGCGCCTCGGGGTGACGCCAGGCACGCAGCAACGTCTCCTGAACGATGTCTTCGGACCGGCCGCGGTCGCCACCGGTGAGTCGCAGCGCGTAGGCCAGCAGGGGGGCAGCGTGCTGCTCGTAGATCAAGCGCAGCGCTGCGTCCTCTGCCGAACTCACGGCCGCCACGTTGCTCACCACGGACCAAGTCTGCGCCCGGTTCAGGTACGAAGCACCAAGCCCGTCGCGGAGCCCGAGACCTCGACGCCGACTTGGGTGGCTTTGGCCGATGTGAGGTGAATGCCGAACGGCAACCCGGTGAGGGTGATGGGCAGGTCACCCGCGGAGGTGTGCAGCACAACGGTGGTCGACCCACGGACAGAGGCGCTGGTGACGACCGAGTGGTCGACATGTGCGGGCGCCGCGGCGCCGAGCCGGTTGCGCACGTAGCCCTCGAGGTCGGCGTAGGTGAGGAGCATCTGCGCCGACGCGCGGTCCACGTGAATCCGCGACCGGTTCTGACTCACGACGTCGCTCAGGGAGACATGCGCTCCGTGCACGTGCACCGACAGCTTGTCGATCCGCAGCCCACCACTGTCGAGACCACGCATGACGACGTCGACGTCGTCGTAGTTGCCACCGATGAGCTGGGTGAGAAACGGATAACCGTGGATCGTGACCGACGGCGCCGTGCGCAGGTGCGCGTCCGCCTGCAGCCGCTCGGCGACGTCATGCTGCGCTCCCCACAGAGCCACCCGGTCCAGCGCAGCGAGCAACGCGACGAGAACGAGGACGGTGACGACAAGGCGTCTCATCAGCCGAGGAGGATCCGGCCGGCGACGTAGGCCGCGGGGGCAGCGAGCACCACCGGCAACAGTACGCCGAGCGGCGGCACGCCGGAGCGAGCTCGGGCGTCCGCCGGCGGAGCGGCGTGCAGCACGGCGTCCACGGCGAGGTCGGCCACCAGGGCGATGACGGCAGCGACAAGCGCCAGCCGGGTGCCGCGCGCCATGCCGAGCACCGCCTGGCTGTCGCCGTACGCCCAACCGACGAGGAGCGCCGCGCCCAGCCCGATGAACAGCCCGACGACACCGCGGCGGCTGCCCGGCAACGGTGCCGGACGGGGCACCGCGAGATCGGTGAGACGCGCGGCGCCCAACGCAACACCGGCGCCGAGCAAGGCGGCGGCATCCGCCTGTGCGCCACCCTTCTCGACGCACAAACCGATGTACGACGCCGCGGCGAATGC
>DATBDO010000035.1:0-22911 GCA_036269855.1 Mycobacteriales bacterium | reverse complement strand
CGGGCTCGGCATCTGGGGTGCGATCGCCGGCGGCGCCATCGGCGCATACATCGGCTGTCGCCGGCACGGCGTCAAGTTCACGTGGTTTGCCGACGCGCTCGCACCGGGGCTTGCGCTCGCGCAGGCGATCGGCCGGTGGGGTAACTACTTCAACCAGGAGCTTTACGGCCGCGCGAGCAATCTGCCGTGGGCCCTGCAGATCGACCGCACACACCGGGTCAACCCGGACGTCGCGACCTACCAGCCGACGTTCCTCTACGAGTCGATCTGGGACGTGGGTGTCGCCCTGCTCGTGATCTGGGCGGACCGCCGCTGGACGCTCAACCGGGGTCGCGCCTTCGCCTTGTACGCCGCTGCTTACACCGCGGGCCGGTTCTGGATCGAGGCGCTGCGGGTGGACGAGGCGCACCGCTTTCTCGGCCTGCGCCTCAACGACTGGACAAGCATCCTCGTCTTCGTCACGGCAGCGTCGTACCTCGTGCTGCGACGCCACGACCCGGCCCCGGACGAGCCGGAGCCCGAGGTCGAGGAACGTAGTGTGACGGCGTGAGCGATACAGCAATTGCCGGTCGCGGGGCGGAGGTGCACCACAGCCACCGAGACGTCGCCGGCGGGTGGTTGCGGCCCTCCGTGTTCGGTGCGATGGACGGCCTTGTCTCCAACGTCGCCCTCATCAGTGGCGTGGCGGCGGCCGCCGGGTCACACAGCCATGTCGTGCTCGTGACCGGTCTTGCCGGGTTACTGGCCGGCGCCTTCTCGATGGCGGTCGGGGAGTGGACGTCGGTCAACTCGCAGACCGAGATGGTGCGCGCCGAGATCGACAAGGAGCGGCGCGAGCTGCATCGGCGTCCCGAGGCCGAGGAAGCGGAGCTCGTCGCGCTCTATGTACGACGCGGCCTCAGCCGGGATCTCGCCAAACAAGTGGCTCACGAGCTGTCCCGGGATCCGGAGTCGCTGTGGCGGATCCATGTCCGCGAAGAGCTCGGCGTAGACCCGGACGCGCTGCCCTCGCCGTACGTCGCCGCCGGTTCCTCGCTGCTCTCCTTCGCTACGGGCGCCTTCGTACCCCTGGTCCCATATGTGATCGGTGTCGACCATCTGTGGCTGGCGCTCGTCCTCGCCGCTGCCGCGCTGGTCGCGCTCGGCGCAACCGTGGCCGGGTTCACCGGGCGGCCGCGGTGGCTGTTCGCGGTCCGCCATCTGGCGCTTGGAGCCGCTGCGGCGGGTATCACCTACGGGGTCGGCAGCGCCGTCGGTGTTGGGCTGAGCTGACCGCCCGGAAGGGGTCGACGTAGTACCCTGGTCGCGGCGTGCTTCGCGCGCCGAGAGACGAGGGCCGACGTCGTCCCGCAGTTCCAGCCGACCGAGACGACGGGATCGAGGCCATGCGCGCACAGGGCTTGTACGACCCTGCCAACGAGCACGACGCCTGTGGTGTTGCCTTCGTCGCGGACATGCACGGCCGGCGGAGCAACGCCATCGTGCGGGATGCGCTCACCGCGCTGCACAACCTCGACCACCGCGGAGCCCAGGGCTCCGAGGTCAACACCGGCGACGGGGCGGGGATCCTGCTGCAGGTCCCGGACCAGTTCTTCCGGGCGGTTGTCGATGTCGAGCTGCCGAAGCCGGGCGGTTACGCGGTCGGCATCGTGTTCCTCCCGACGGACGACGCCGAGGCACGCACTGCGATGCAAGGCATCGAGCGGCTGGCCGCCGAGGAGGAGCTCAGCGTCCTCGGCTGGCGCGACGTGCCGATCCAGCCTGACTCGCTCGGGGCCACCGCGCTGTCGGCCATGCCGAGGTTCGCGCAGGTGTTCGTGGCCGGAACTCGTGGCGAGCTCGGCCTAGGGCTCGAGCGGCGGGCCTTCTGCCTGCGCAAGCGCGTGGAGCGGGAGCTGGGTGTCTACCTGTCCTCGCTGTCGTGCCGGACCGTCGTCTACAAGGGCATGCTGACCACCGACCAGCTGCCCGAGTTCTTTCCCGACCTGCGGGACGATCGCGTCGAGTCGGCCATCGCCCTCGTGCACTCGCGGTTCTCCACCAACACGTTTCCGTCCTGGCCGCTTGCGCACCCGTATCGCTACATCTCGCACAACGGCGAGATCAACACCGTCAAGGGCAACCGCAACTGGATGCGCGCCCGGGAAGCGCTGCTCGCGAGTGACCTGATCCCCGGGGATCTCAAGCGGCTGTTCCCGATCGTCACTCCTGACGCCAGCGACTCCGCGTCGTTCGACGAGGTGCTCGAGCTGTTGCACCTCGGCGGCCGGACGTTGCCGCACGCGGTTCTCATGATGATCCCGGAGGCCTGGGAGAACCACGCGGAGCTGGACGAGGCCCGGCGCGCCTTCTATGCGTTCCACTCCTGCCTGATGGAGCCGTGGGACGGCCCGGCGTGCGTGACGTTCACCGACGGCACGGTCGTCGGCGCCGTACTCGACCGCAACGGCCTCCGTCCCTCGCGCTACTGGGTGACCGAGGACGGCCGCGTCATCCTCGCGTCCGAGGTCGGTGTGCTCGACATCGCGCCGGACAAGGTCGTCCGCAAGGGCCGGCTCCAGCCGGGCCGGATGTTCCTGGTCGACACCGCCGCCGGTCGCATCGTCGATGACGACGAGCTCAAGAGCGAGCTCGCCGGAGAGCATCCGTACGGCGACTGGCTGCACGCAGGTCTCATGAGTCTGGAGACGCTGCCCGACCGCGAGCACATTACGCACTCGCACGAGTCCGTGCTCCGTCGCCAGCAGACGTTCGGCTACACCGAGGAAGAGCTGCGGATCCTCATGGCGCCGATGGCGCGGGCCGGCTACGAGCCGATCGGGTCGATGGGGACCGACACACCGGTCGCGGTGCTGTCCGACCGGCCTCGGCTGCTCTTCGACTACTTCACTCAGCTCTTCGCTCAGGTGACCAATCCACCGCTCGACGCGATCCGCGAGGAGCTCGTCACCTCGCTGTCGACCACCATCGGGCCCGAAGGCAACCTGCTCGAGCCGACGCCGGCGTCATGCCGGCAGGTCACGCTGCCGTTCCCGGTCATCGACAACGACCAGCTGGCCAAGATCATCCACATCAACGACGACGGCGACCTGCCAGGGTTTGCCGCGAAGGTCGTCAAGGGGCTCTACCGCGTCGACGGCGGGGGAGCGGCGCTGCGCGAGGCGATCGACAACATCCGGGCTGAGGTCAGCGAGGCCATCGCCGACGGCACCCGGCTGATCGTGCTGTCCGACCGCGACAGTGACGCGGACCTCGCCCCCATCCCGTCCTTGCTGCTGACCGCGGCCGTGCACCACCACCTCATCCGGGAGAAGTCGCGGACGACGGTGGGCCTGATCGTCGAGAGCGGCGACGTACGCGAGGTGCACCACGTCGCGCTGCTCATCGGCTACGGCGCCGCCGCCGTCAACCCGTATCTCGCAATGGAGACGGTCGAGGACCTGGTCAACGCCGGGGTCATCCAGCACCCGGCCAACACCGCGATCCGCAACTACATCAAGGCGCTCGGCAAGGGCGTGCTCAAGGTCATGTCCAAGATGGGCGTCTCGACCGTCGCGTCCTACACCGGTGCGCAGATCTTCGAGGCGATCGGCCTCGCGCAGGACCTTGTCGACGACTACTTCACCGGTACGACGTCAAGGCTCGGCGGCGTCGGGCTCGACGTGCTCGCCGACGAGGTCGCCGCCCGGCACCGGCACGCCTACCCGCGGGTGCCGCACAAGCACCGCCGGCTCGACGTCGGTGGCGAATACCAGTGGCGACGTGAGGGCGAGCTGCACCTGTTCAACCCGCAGACCGTGTTCAAGCTCCAGCACGCCACCCGTGCGGGGCGCTACGACGTCTACAAGCAATACAGCGCAGCCGTCGACGAACAGTCCGAGCGACTCATGACGCTGCGCGGCCTGTTCCGGCTCTCGGCGGGCGACCGGCAGCCGATTCCGATCGACGAGGTCGAGCCGGCGAGCGAGATCGTCAAGCGGTTCGCGACCGGTGCGATGTCATACGGCTCGATCAGCGCCGAGGCCCACGAGACCCTCGCGATCGCGATGAACCGCCTCGGCGGCAAGAGCAACACCGGTGAAGGCGGCGAGGACACCGACCGGTTGCACGACCCGCGACGTAGATCGGCGATCAAGCAGGTCGCGAGCGGCCGGTTCGGCGTCACGAGCGATTACCTCACCAACGCCGACGATCTGCAGATCAAGATGGCGCAGGGCGCCAAGCCCGGCGAGGGCGGCCAGCTGCCCGGCGCGAAGGTCTATCCGTGGATCGCCAAGACCCGGCACTCGACACCCGGCGTCGGACTGATCTCACCGCCGCCGCACCACGACATCTACTCGATCGAGGACCTCAAGCAGCTCATCCACGACCTCAAGAACGCGAACCCGTCCGCGCGGGTGCACGTCAAGCTCGTCGCGGAGGTCGGTGTCGGCACGGTCGCGGCAGGCGTGAGCAAGGCCCACGCCGACGTCGTCCTCATCTCCGGCCACGATGGCGGAACCGGCGCCGCGCCGCTGACGTCCCTGAAGCATGCCGGCGCGCCGTGGGAGCTCGGTCTCGCGGAGACTCAGCAGACACTGCTGCTCAACGGGTTGCGTGACCGCATCGTCGTACAGGTCGACGGGCAGATGAAGACCGGTCGCGACGTCGTCATCGGTGCGTTGCTCGGCGCAGAGGAGTTCGGTTTCGCCACCGCGCCGCTCGTCGTCAGCGGCTGCATCATGATGCGCGTCTGCCATCTCGACACCTGTCCGGTCGGCGTCGCCACGCAGAACCCGGAGCTGCGCAAGCGCTTCACCGGCAAGCCCGAGTTCGTCGTCAACTTCTTCGAGTTCATCGCGGAGGAGGTGCGCGAACACCTGGCGGCGCTGGGCTTCCGGTCGATCGCAGAGGCGGTCGGTCACGCCGAGCTGCTCGACACGACCGATGCAATCGCCCACTGGAAGGCAAGCGGACTCGACCTCGCGCCGATCCTGCACGTGCCCGACGTGCCCGGGTCGCGACACTGCACGACGAGTCAGGACCACGGACTCGACCGGGCACTGGACAACACGCTGATCCAGTTGAGCGAGGGTGCGTTGTCGAGCATGACGCCGGTCAAGCTCGAGCTTCCGATTCGCAACGTCAACCGCACCGTCGGAACGATGCTCGGACATGAAGTCACCAAGCGGTGGGGCGACGAGGGCTTGCCCGACAACACCATCGACGTGACGTTCACGGGTTCGGCCGGACAGTCGTTCGGCGCGTTCTTGCCGCGGGGCATCACGCTGAGACTGGTCGGCGACGCCAACGACTACCTCGGCAAGGGGTTGTCCGGCGGTCGCCTCGTCGTACGACCGGCGAGCGATGCGCCGTTCCGCGCCGAAGACAACATCATCGCGGGCAACGTCATCCTCTACGGCGCCACCGATGGTGAAGCGTTCATCCGCGGTGTCGTCGGCGAGCGGTTCGGCGTCCGCAACTCCGGTGCGACCGCTGTCGTCGAGGGCGTGGGCGACCACGCATGCGAATACATGACCGGCGGGCGGATCGTCATCGTCGGACCGACCGGGCGCAACGTCGCCGCCGGCATGAGCGGTGGCATGGCGTTCGTGCTCGACCTGGCCGAGCAGCGACTCAACCGCGAGATGGTCGACCTCGACCCGCTCGACGATGAGGACCGGGCGTTCCTGCGCGACGTGCTGACGCGACATGCGGCCGAGACGGCTTCGCCGGTCGCCGCGTCGCTGCTCGCCGACTGGGACAAGGCGGTCGAGCGGTTCAGCAAGATCATGCCGCGCGACTACAAGCGGGTGATCGAGGCTGCGCGCGCAGCCGAGGCGGAGGGCAGCAACGTCGACGAGGCGATCATGGCGGCGGCTCATGGCTGATCCACGCGGCTTTCTGACGACCCCGCGCGAGACGCCGACGCGGCGGCCGGTCGACGTACGCATCCTCGACTGGAACGAGGTCTACGAGGAGTTCCCGCACGAGCGGCTGCAACAGCAGGCCGGACGCTGCATGGACTGCGGCATCCCGTTCTGCCATCAGGGCTGCCCGCTCGGCAACCTCATCCCGGACTGGAACGACCTCGTCTGGCGCGACGACTGGCGGGAGGCGATCGAGCGGCTGCACGCGACCAACAACTTCCCGGAGTTCACCGGCCGGCTGTGTCCGGCGCCTTGCGAGACGGCGTGTGTGCTCGGCATCACTGGGCCATCGGGACCTGGAGACCCGGTCACGATCAAGCAGGTCGAGGTCGAGATCGTCGACCGGGCCTGGGACGAGGGATGGATCACGCCACAGGTGCCCGAGCGACTGTCGGGCATGTCGATCGCTGTGGTCGGGTCCGGTCCGGCCGGGCTTGCGGTGGCTCAACAGCTGACTCGGGTTGGGCACACGGTGGTGGTGTTCGAGCGGGCCGACCGGATCGGCGGCCTGCTGCGCTACGGCATCCCCGAGTTCAAGATGGAGAAGCGCCACCTCGATCTGCGGTTGCAGCAGATGCGCGAGGAAGGGACCCGGTTCCGGCCGGGCTGCGACGTCGGGACCGACATCACCGCCGAGCAGCTGCGCAAGCGGTACGACGCGATCGTGCTCGCGGGTGGTGCGACCGCATCCCGCGACCTCCCCGTGCCCGGTCGGGAGTTGGCCGGCGTCCACTTCGCGATGGACTACCTGCCCTGGTCCAACCGCATGCAGGAGGGTGATCCGGTCGCGGACGAGTCCGGTCAGCCGCCGATCACCGCGGTTGGCAAGGACGTCGTGATCATCGGCGGCGGTGACACGGGCGCCGACTGCCTCGGCACCGCGCACCGGCAGGGGGCGCGTTCGGTCACCCAGCTCGAGATCCTGGCCCGCCCGCCGGATCAGCGCACCGACACGATGCCGTGGCCGACCTACCCGATGACGTTCCGGATCTCGAGTGCCCACGAGGAGGGCGGCGACCGGGTTTATGCGGTCGGAACCCAGCGCTTCCTCGGCGACGAGCAGGGCAACGTGCGGGCGCTCGTGCTGACCGAGGTCGACGAGAAGTTCCAGCCGGTCGAGGGAACCGAGCGCGAGATCCCGGCACAGCTGGTGCTGCTCGCGATGGGCTTCGTCGGACCGGAGAAGGGTCCGCTGCTCGAGGGGCTCGAGGTGGAGCTCGATCAGCGCGGCAATGTGGCACGGGACGGCGAATGGGCAACGTCGGTGCCCGGCGTCTTCGCCTGCGGCGACATGGCTCGCGGCCAGTCGCTGATCGTCTGGGCCATCGCCGAGGGCCGTGCCTGCGCGGCGGCGGTGGATCGCCACCTCATGGGCGACACCCAGCTTCCCAGTCCGATTCTTCCGACGGACCGTCCCATCGCGTGACTAGTCCGGCAGTGTCATGACGACCTGCCGCTCCTTGCGCACTCTTTGATCTTGTAGGCACCGGCATCGGAGCCGGTGCGAGATCTTGGGGGCGCAATATGACGGAGCGAACCTGGGAGAAGTACGGCGCCGCAACCGGCATCGCTTTCGGCATTCTGCTGCTGGTCGCCGTCTTCATGGTGCCGAACCCGCCGCACATCGACGCGAGCGCGAACAAGATCGCGTCGTTCTACGGCGACCACCGGCACGCCGTGCTGTGGGCAAACGTCGTGGGCACGCTGTCGGCAGTCGCGGCCGTGCTGTTCATCTGCCACCTGCGACATGTGTTCGACCGCGTCGAGGGAGGCGTCGAAGGCATCAGCACAGTCGTCTTCGGGACGGGCTTGGTCGCCGTTGCGTTCGCCGCGCTGTCGGGGATCCTGCAGAGCGCCATGGCGCTGATGTCCGCGCAGCCGGGCGGTGGTCTGGGCGACGCAGGACTGGTCCGGGCGCTGTACGACATCGGCTACGTCGGCAACGGCGTGGCCTTCATGTTCGTCGCAGCGTGGCTCGGTGCCGTCGCGGTCGGCATGGTGCGCGGTGAGGTAGCGAGCCCGGCCCTCGGCTGGTTCGGTGGCCTTGTCGGCGTGGCGTGTGTCGCGGCGGGCGTCAGCTGGATGACGGTCGGCAACTACACGACAGGGTGGACGATCGTCAGCTTCGTCGCCCTCATCGGGCTTGCGGCGTGGGACATCGTCGCGGGCGCCGTGATGATGCGCCGACCAGCCGTCGAGGCGATGTCGTCGCACCACTCACTCATCGGCTCCACGACCTGAGCTGGATGGTGGTCGCTGACCCGGCTTTCCCCTCCGGATCAGCGACCACCGGAACGTCGTACCCACGCAAGTGTTAGCACCACCGGTCGCTATAGCGACCCCTAGCGCTAACACTTCGGGAGTCGTGCCGGGAGCGGGATTCGAACCCGCACGCCCTTTCGGACAGAGGTTTTTGAGACCTCCATGTATACCGTTCCATCATCCCGGCTCTAGGGTTCGAGTCTAGGCAGTCGCTAGGCTGCTGCGCCGTGACGCAACGGCGCGTCCTCATCGCGGAGGATGAGGCGCTCATCCGCCTCGACCTCAAAGAAATGCTCGAGGAAGAGGGCTACGACGTCGTCGGCGAGGCCGGCGACGGCGAGGAGGCGGTTCGTCTCGCCGAGGAGCTGCAGCCCGACCTCGTCATCCTCGACGTCAAGATGCCGGTCCTCGATGGCATCTCCGCGGCCGAGCGGATCGTCGCCAGCCATATTGCGCCGGTGGTGATGCTGACCGCGTTCCCGCAGCGGGAGCTGGTCGAGCGGGCGGTCGACGCGGGTGCGATGGCCTACCTCGTCAAGCCGTTCGCCAAGAGCGACCTGCTGCCGACCATCGAGATCGCGGTCAGCCGACACGCCCAGCTGACGGCTCTGGAGAAAGAGGTCACCGACCTCCAGGACCGCCTCGAGACCCGCAAGATCGTCGACCGGGCCAAGGGCAAGCTCCAGACGGATCACGGCATGTCGGAGCCCGATGCTTTCCGTTGGATCCAGAAGACGTCCATGGACCGCCGGACGTCCATGCGTGCCGTCGCGGACGGGGTCCTGGCGGGTACCGATGTCCCCTCGGCCTGATCATTTGTGACCGGTTGAGTGTTACGACACGGCAACTTCTGCTCCTCAATCCCTAGGAAAGGCGCTAGGTTTCCCTCGCCCGTTTACGTAGACGGCTCTGCTGCTCGGCTTCAGTGTCGACGGTGGGAGCAGAGAGGATCTCGCGTGGACACGAAGCACGTTGTCCGTGCCGCACTCCCCATCGCTGTCGGAGCCGTGCTTCTCGCCGGCTGTGGCGGAAGCAGCAGCGGTGGTGGCGGTGGCGGCAGCAGTAGTGGCAAGACGTTCACCATCGGCTATCAGGGCCCGCTCTCCGGTGGCAACGCCGCGCTCGGCATCAACATGAACAACGGCGTCAAGCTGGCCGTTCAGCAGGCCAATGACGCCAAGACCCTGCCCTACACCCTGAAGGTCCTTTCCGCGGACGACCAGGGCAGTGCCGACGGCAGCCCGCCGGCCGCTCAGAAGGAGATCGGCGACTCGAGTGTCATCGCCGTCGTAGGCCCGGCCTTCTCCGGCGCCAGTGACGCGGCTGGCAAGATCTACGGCCAGGCCAACCTGCTGATGGCCACGCCGTCGGCAACGCTGCCGGCGCTGACCGACGAGGGGTTCCCGACCTTCTACCGCGCGGTTGCAGACGACTTCGCGCAGGGTCCGCCCGACGCTGACTATCTGGTCAAGGTCGCCGGCAAGAAGAAGATCTTCCTGATCGACGACACGACCGACTATGGCAAGGGTCTCGCGAGTGCGTTCAAGGGTGAGGTGGCCAAGGCCGGCGGCTCGATCGCGGGCTCGGACTCGGCGCCACAGACCTCGACGTGTGTTCCCGGTGCGACCGGCAGCACGTCGCAGTACCCGTCCGAGGCCAGCAAGGTGAAGGGCTCCGGTGCCGACGCGGTCTTCTACGCCGGTTACTACTGCGACTTCGGTTTGCTTGCCAAGGCAATACGCAACGCTGGCTACACGGGTCAGCTGATGTCGGGCGACGGCTCCTATGACTCGCACTACATCAGTGGCGCGGGTGCGAAGAATGCCGAGGGCACGCTGCTGTCCTGCCAGTGCAGCGACATCGCGTCCAACCCGAAGGGTGGCGACTTCATCACCGCCTACAAGTCGGCCTTCGGCCAGGACCCCGGCGCCTACTCCGCCGAGGCTTACGACGTCACCAACGCGATCATCGGCGTTCTCAAGGGTCTCGGCGGCAGCCCGACCCGTGCCGCCGTCGTGAGCGCGTTCGGGAGCGTCGACTACCAGGGTCTGACGAAGGAGATCACCTTCGGAGCGGACCACAACCTCAAGGTCCAGACCGCATTCCTCTACAAGGTCGTCTCCGGGAAGCTCAAGTACCTGGGCGACCTGACGTCCCTGACGAAGTAAGTCTCGCGCTCACGCAAGTGGGGTGGCCGGTCATCCGGCCACCCCACTTCGCAAAGTGGGGAGCCCGGCCATGTGCTTCACCAGCAACTTCTGGTCCTTGACGATTGACGGGCTCAACAACGGGTTCCTCTATGCACTGATCGCGCTCGGCTACACCCTCGTCTACGGCGTTCTGCAACTGATCAACTTCGCGCACAGCGAGGTCTTCATGAGCGGCGCCTTCGGCGGGCTGTTCCTCACCCAGGCGCTCGTGGGCACCGGTAACCCGACTGGTTGGACCGCCGGCGGCTATGTCGCGGTCGGCACCTTGATGGGCGCGGTCGTCGGTGCCATCGTCGCGTTCCTGCTCGAACGCGTCGCCTATCGACCGTTACGACGAAGACACGCGCCTCGGCTGGCCTTCCTCATCACGGCCATCGGAGCGTCGTACTTCCTGTTCAGCCTGGCCGGCCACCTCTTCGGCCGCGACGCCTACGGCGTGCCCGACCTGCTCAGTCACAAGAGTCTGTTCAGTATCGGCAGCCGCAACATCCAGGAGTACGACCTCCTCGTCGCCGGATCAGCTATCGCCATGTTGTTCATCCTCGACCGGATCGTTGCCCACACCCGGCTCGGGCAAGGCATTCGTGCGGTCGCTCAGGACGCCGAGACCGCCAGCCTGCTCGGCGTCAACATCGACCGCGTCATCTCGCAGACGTTCATCATCGGCGGCCTGCTCGGCGGCGCGGCCGGCTTCCTGTTCGGCATCGGGAGCAGCGTCGGTTACACGATGGGCTTCGTACCCGGGCTCAAGGCCTTCACCGCCGCGGTGCTCGGCGGTATCGGCAACATCCGCGGTGCCGTCCTCGGTGGTCTCGCGCTCGGCCTGGTCGAGAACTGGGGCGTCACCTGCGTGCGCAACTCCTGGCGAGACGTCATCGCCTTCGGCATCCTGGTGCTCGTCCTGATGTTCCGGCCCACCGGATTGCTCGGTGAGCGGTTGGGACGGTCGGCATGAACCAGACACAACTACTCGAGCGCGGCCGCCGGCTGCTGCCCTGGGTCCCGGCCGGCGTCCTGCTCGCCGTCATGACGGGGCCGCAAGGCCGGGTCGGTCAGCCCGGCTACTCGATCTCTCAGGCGATGCATCCGGGTCACCTGTTCGACTCCATCGCTATTGCGCTCGTCGCCGGCGTGATCGTGCAGCTGTGGGGAGCCCGGCCGGCACAGTTCCGCGACACCGTTGCCCAAGTACGCAGTGAAACGCGGCGGATCTACGCGAGGCGAGAGATCCGCCTGGGCGTCTACGCCGTGCTGCTCGCCTTCGCCATCCTGCTGCCGCACATGGTCGGCGCCTACTGGCAGGAAATCCTCGTCGACAAGATCGGCATCTTCGCGCTCCTGGCGGTCGGGCTCAACGTCGTCGTCGGCTTCGCCGGTCTGCTCGACCTCGGCTACATCGCGTTCTATGCGATCGGTGCCTACGTCGTCGCCTACTTCACCGGCGCGCTGCCGGTGCAGCCGCCGTTCATCCTGAACGACTTCTATGCCCTCATCTTCGCCGTGGCCGCCGCGATGATCGCCGGTCTGATCCTCGGCGCGCCGACGTTGCGACTGCGCGGCGACTACCTGGCCATCGTCACGCTCGGGTTCGGCGAGATCATCACGATCCTCGCGGTCAACCTCGACTCGGTCACCAACGGTTCCCGTGGCGCGCCCGGCATCACATCGTTCAGCGTCCACGTCTTCGGCATCAACTACGACTGGGGCCTCAGCCAGGTCCCGTACTACTACCTGCTGCTCGCGTTCGCGGTCATCATCATGGTGGCGTTCGCCATGCTCGAGAACTCGCGTGTCGGCCGAGCGTGGACCGCGATCCGCGAGGACGAAGTCGCCGCGCAGGCCTGCGGCATCCCACCCGTCAAGTACAAGCTGATGGCGTTCGCCATCGGGGCATCGACCTCCGGGTTCGCGGGCGTGCTCTACGCAGCCAAGATCTCGTTCATCAACCCGAGCAGCTTCACCGTTCTGTTCTCGATCCTCGTGCTCGTTCTCGTCATCTTCGGCGGCATGGGCTCGCTGATCGGCCCCATCGCGGGTGCGGCTGCCATCCAGTGGTTCTTCGCCTATGTGCAGAAGCACGACGGCGCTCCGATCCCCGGCATCGGCGTCAAGATCCCGATCCGGCCGGAGGACATCTACCTCTACGTCGGGGCGCTGCTCATCGTCATGATGATCTTCCGACCACAAGGCATCATCCCGTCGAAGCGGCGGGCCCGGGAGATCGGCATGGCCGAACAGGGCATAGGCGGCGCGGACGCGACCGGTGCTCCGATCGGGAGCCCGGTCTCATGAGCGCCAAGAAGCAGACGGACGCCGGTCCCGTCCTCGTCGACGTCAGCAATGTGACACTCAGGTTCGGTGGCGTGACGAGCCTCGACAACGTCTCGTTACAACAGCATCGCGGTGAGATCCTGTCGGTCATCGGCCCCAACGGTGCCGGCAAGACCTCACTGTTCAACTGCCTGACCGGTGTCTACGTACCGCAGGAAGGGTCGATCACCTTCACGTCGCCGGACGGGCAGACCCACCCGCTCGTCGGCGGCAAGCCGCACGACATCACGCAGCTAGGCCTCGCGCGGACGTTCCAGAACATCCGGTTGTTCAACGCGATGACGGCGTTCGAGAACGTGAAGATCGGCGTGGAGGCACATCAGAAAACCGGTCCGGTCGGCGCGGTCCTGCGACTGCCCCGGACCCGCCGCGAGGAGCGTCAAGGCGACGAGCGCGCGTTCGAGCTCCTCGACTTCGTCGGTCTGCGCGCGCGAGCCAACGAGCTGTCCGCAGCGCTGCCGTACGGCGGACAGCGGCGACTCGAGATCGCGCGGGCCTTGGGCACCCAGCCGCAGCTGTTGCTCCTGGACGAGCCGGCCGCCGGGACCAACCCGGCGGAGAAGCGTGACCTCGAGGCGCTCATCCGCCGCATCAACAGCGAGATGGGCGTAACCGTTCTGCTCATCGAGCACGACATGCGTCTCGTCATGTCGCTCACCGACCGGGTCGTGGTGCTCAACTTCGGCCGGGTGATCGCCGAGGGCGCCCCGGTCGACGTCCAACGCAACCCCGCAGTCGTCGAGGCCTATCTCGGCGCTCCGGCGGATGGAGGTGACGGCGATGCTGCTGCAGGTTGACGGGATCCGTGTCGCTTACGGCGGCATCGAAGCCCTGCGCGGGGTCAGCTTCGACGTCGACGAGGGCGAGATCGTCACGTTGCTCGGAGCCAACGGAGCCGGCAAGACGACGACGCTTCGTACCGTCTCTGGTTTGTTGCGCCCCAAGGCAGGCACGATCACCTTCGACGGCCAGCGCATCGACACGACGGCGCCGCACATGATGGTGCGACTCGGCATCGGGCACGTCCCCGAAGGCCGGCGCATCTTCCCGCGCATGTCCGTGCGCGAGAACCTGACGATGGGCGCTTACCACCGTCATGACGATCTCGCTGGTGACATCGACCGGGTCTTCGAGCTTTTCCCCGTGCTGCGGGAGCGAGCGAGTCAGGACGGCGGCACGTTGTCCGGCGGTGAGCAACAAATGCTTGCCATCGGCCGTGCGCTCATGAGCCGGCCGCGGCTGCTGTTGCTCGACGAGCCATCGATGGGCCTGGCGCCGATGATCGTGACGCGCATCTTCGACATCATCCGCGAGATCAACCAGCAGGGCACGACCGTGCTGCTGGTCGAGCAGAACGCGGCGCAGGCGCTTCGGCTGGCCGCTCGCGGCTACGTCCTCGAAACCGGCGAGGTCGTCATGAGTGACGACGCGAGTGCGTTGTTGGCAAACGACCGCATTCGCGAGGCCTACCTCGGCGAGGGCGCGGCCTAGATCGTTGCCGCAGGCAGAGGGGGCCCGGCGCCGTTGGGTCCGTCCCTGCCTTCCCCGTGCCTGGACGTTGTCTACTGGGCGTCGGGCCCCTCAGTCGCAGACGCTAGGGCGCTCGGGTGCGAGGGTCAACGGACCCTTCCTTCCAAGGAAGAACCTGCCCGCGCACAAGACAGGTAACGGGTCTAGCGTGCATCATCACTAGGCCGTGACGACCCCTACCCGGGACCCCCAGCCCGCCACGGCGGCGAGGAGCATCAGGTGCCACGTACCCCCGTGTCGACCCGGGCCGCGACGGTTGCCGACGTGCCGTTGCTCGTGGGGCTGTGGGGGGAGCTGAGGCATGTGGGCGCCCGCGCGGAGCGCGCGGTCAACCCACTGTCCGTTCCCGACGTCAGTGCCCGGCTTGCCGAAGCGATCACCAGTGAGGACTGCCGAGTCGTCGTCGCTCTCGCCGACGACGAAGTGGCCGGTATGGCGGTGCTGCGCGAGCTGCTTCCCGACCCGTTGTCCATGCACCGCGTCGTCCAGGTCAGCCACGTCATTGTGGCCTCCGGGAAACGCCGCCGGGGCGTCGGCCACGCCCTCCTAGGCGCGGCAGCTGACTTCGCCGACGAGCGCCAGATCGAGCACGTATCCGCAGGTGTCTACCCGTCGCTGCGGGACGTCAGCCGGTTCTACGCGCGGCTCGGGTTCGCCCCGGTCATGGTCCATCGGGTCGCTCCGGTGGCGATGCTGCGCCGTCGCCTCGGCGGGGGGTACGGCGCCCCGCACAGCGCCACCATCGCCGCTGTTGGGCCCGACTCGGCGCTCGGCCGGGTCGACGATCTCGTCCGACGGCGGACCCGGCTCCGTCGACCGGTGCCGGCCCAGCGGGCTCGAGTGCGACAGACCGAGCGCACCGACTGAGTTCGGTCGACTGTCGGCGACCCCTCCTAGGATCGTCGCGTGTCGACTTCCGCTCCGACCGCCGACACCGCCCGGCTGCTCCTGCTGGACGGCCACTCGCTGGCCTACCGCGCGTTCTTCGCGCTTCCGGTCGAGAACTTCGCGACGACGACCGGCCAGCCGACCAACGCCGTCTATGGCTTCACGTCGATGCTCATCAACATCCTGCGCGACGAGCAGCCGACGCATGTCGCTGTGGCCTTCGACGTGGGTCGTCAGACCTTCCGGTCGGAGATGTATGCGGACTACAAAGCCGGCCGCTCCGAAACGCCGACGGATTTTCGTGGTCAGGTCAGTCTGATCAAGGAGGTTCTCGAAGCACTCGCTGTTCCGACCGTCGAGGCCGAAGGTTACGAAGCAGACGATGTGATCGCGACGCTTGCGTCGCAGGGCGAGTCAGAGGGCATGGACGTCCTCATCGTCACCGGCGACCGCGATGCGTTGCAGCTCGTCAACGACAAGGTCACCGTTCTGATGACGCGGCGCGGCATCAGCGAGATGAGCCGGTTCGACCCCGCCGCCGTCGAGGAGAAATATCAGCTGACCCCGGCGCAGTATCCGGACTTTGCGGCCGTGCGCGGCGACCCATCCGACAACCTGCCGTCCATCCCCGGGGTGGGGGAGAAGACCGCGGCCAAGTGGATCCGCGAGTTCGGCTCGCTCGACGCACTCGTCGACCGGGTCGACGAGGTCAAGGGCAAGGCCGGCGACTCGTTGCGTGCGCATCTCGCTGCGGTCGTCCTCAACCGGCAACTGACAGAGCTGCGCCGCGACGTATCCCTTGCGGTCGGTCCGCACGACCTTCACCTCGGGCAATGGGACCGCGAGGCGGTGCACACGCTTTTCGACACGCTGCAGTTCCGGGTGCTGCGCGAGCGGCTCTACCAAACTCTGCAGGCCGTCGAGCCCGAGGCCGAGGAGGGCTTCGAGGTCAACGGCAGCGTCCTCGCTCCCGGAGACGTTCACGGCTGGCTCCACGAACATGCGTCGAGCGGCGGCCGGGTCGGCATCTCGGTCGCGGGCACCTGGGGGAGAGGCACCGGTGTTGTCACCGGTCTCGCGATCGCCGCTGCCGACGGAACCGCCGGCTACGTCGACCCGGAGCAGCTCACCGAGGACGACGACAAGGCGCTGGCGGCGTGGCTGGCCGACCGCGACCAGCCCAAGGCGCTGCATGACGTCAAAGGCCCACTGCTGGCTTTCGCCGAGCGCGGCTGGTCGCTCGACGGCGTCACCAACGACACCGCGCTCGCGGCCTATCTCGCCCTGCCCGGCCAGCGCTCGTTCGACCTCGCCGACCTCGCGCTCCGCTATCTCCGCCGTGAACTGCGCGCGGAAGGCGCCGCAGCCGACGGCCAGCTGTCACTCGACGGATCGGCCGAGGAGGACCTTGCCCAGATCGAGATGGTGCGGGCGCGTGCTGTCGTCGATCTCGCCGACGCCCTCGAGGCCGATCTCGAACGTCGGGGTGGTTCGCGCCTGCTGCGCGACGTCGAGCTGCCCCTGACCCTGCTGCTCGCCGAGATGGAGCGCACCGGCATCGCCGCCGACGTCGAGTGGCTCGCCGAGCTCGAAGCGCGCTTCGGCGGCGAGGTGAAGCGCGTCGCGGACGAGGCCTACGCCTGCGTCGGCCGCGAGTTCAATCTGGGCTCGCCGAAGCAGCTGCAGCAGATTCTCTTCGACGAGCTCAAGCTGCCCAAGACCAAGAAGATCAAGACGGGCTACACCACTGACGCCGATGCGCTGACCTGGCTTGCGGCGCAGACCGATCATCCGCTCATCGGTCATCTGCTGCGGCACCGTGACGTCTCCCGGCTGAAGACCGTGGTCGACTCCCTTATCCCGATGGTCGACGACGCCGGTCGCATTCACACCACGTTCAACCAGCTCGTCGCGGCCACGGGCCGCCTTTCCAGCCAGGATCCCAACCTGCAAAACATCCCCGTCCGCACCCAGGAAGGCCGCGAGATCCGAAAGGCGTTCATCGTCGGCGCCGGCTTCGATTCGCTGATGACGGTCGACTACTCGCAGATCGAGATGCGCATCATGGCCCACCTGTCCGGTGACCGGGCGCTCATCGAGGCGTTCATGTCCGGCGAGGACCTGCACACGTTCGTTGCGTCCAAGGCATTCGGACTGCCCATCGACGCCGTCGAGCCCGAGATGCGCCGCCGCATCAAGGCAATGTCCTACGGGCTCGCCTACGGCCTGTCTGCCTACGGGCTCGGGCAGCAGCTCGGCATCAGCCCCGAGGAAGCGCGCGAGCAGATGGACATCTACTTCGATCGTTTCGGCGGCGTTCGCGACTACCTCACCGGCGTCGTCGCACAGGCGCGCATGGACGGCTACACCGAAACGATCCTCGGGCGCCGCCGCTACCTTCCCGACCTCACCAGTGACAACGGCCAGCGTCGCCAGATGGCCGAGCGGATGGCGCTCAACGCGCCCATCCAAGGCAGCGCCGCCGACATCATCAAGGTCGCGATGCTCGGCACGCAGCGTGGGCTGCGCGACGGCAATCTCAAGTCGCGACTGCTGCTCCAGGTCCACGACGAGCTCGTTCTTGAAGTAGCGCCCGGAGAGGCAGCAGCGGTCGAAGAGCTCGTACGACGCGAGATGGGCTCGGCCTACAAGTTGGACGTCCCGCTCGACGTATCGGTCGGACTCGGCCACAGCTGGGCCGACGCCGCCCATTGATGCGGCGATGCAGCGGATCCTCGTCGGTGGCAGCAGCGGTGCCGGCAAGTCGACGATGGCGCGCCGGCTTGCGGTTCGACTGGACCTTCGCTATGTCGAGGTCGACTCGCTGTTCCACGGCCCCGGGTGGACCGAGCGCGCCGAGTTCGTCGACGACGTCACCGCGGTCGTGGCGGGTGCCCGATGGGTGATCGATCACGACTACGACGTGGCCTGCGGTGTCGTGTGGCCGAGGCTCGACACTTTCGTCTGGCTCGACTATCCGCGTTGGCTTACCGAGTGGCGGGTGGTGCGCCGGTCCCTGGTCCGTGGACTGTTGCGCCAGGAACTGTGGAACGGCAACCGCGAGTCACTGCGCAACCTGCTCCGGGAGCCCGACCATCCGGTCCGCTGGAGTTGGCGCTATCACGCGGACAAGCGGGCGCACTTCGAGGAAATCACCCGACGTCCGGAGAACGCGCACGTCCAGGTCATCCGGTTCAGCACGCCGGCCGAGGCTCGTCGGTGGCTCGCTGCGGTGCCGCCGAACAGCTAGCGCTTGCTCGTCACGAAGATGACGGTTCCCGGCATCAGGCGACCGCGCAGCGGGCTCCACTGCTCCCACGCCTGCTCGTGCCCGTCCGGCCACTCCGGCTCGACGACGTCCTCGACGACGAGCCCCGCACCGACGATCTCGCGGACGCGATCGCCGACGGTCCGGTGATGTTCGACGTACGTCGCCCGGCCCCGCCCGTCTTGCTCCACGTAGGCCCGCCGATCGAAGTACGACGACTCGACGACCAGACCGTCGGGACCGGGATCGTCGCGGAAGCACCACCGGAACGGATGCGTCGTGGAGAAGACCCATCGCCCGCCCGGTCGAAGGACCCGAGCCACCTCGGCCATCACCGATGCCGAGTCGGCGACGAAGGGCACCGCGCCGTACGCCGAGCAGGCCAGGTCGAACGATGCGTCTCGGAACGGCAGCCGGCCGGCATCCGCCTGCACCAGTGGCACATCCAGACCGGTCGACCGGGCCATCCTCCTGGCCTCGGCCAACTGGCCCCGGGAGAGGTCGAACGCCACCGCCCGCGCCCCCTGGCCAAATAGCCACCGACTGCACTGAGCGGCACCGCAGCCGACCTCCAGCACGTCACGGCCGGCGACGTCGCCGAGGAGCTTGGCCTCCCGTTCCCGCAGACCCTCCGGACCCCAGACGAAGTCGGCGTCGCCCAGGAAATCCGCGTGCTCCACCTGGTATTCCGCGGCGTATCCGTCCCACCAAGCCCGCGCTGCGTGGACCGATTCCTCGCGCCCGGCGTCCCTGCGGGAGACCGGCTCGTTGACCGCCATGGCCGCCTTTCCTAGACTTGACGAAGCGCTGTGGGTCTGCCATGCCTCTGAATGGAGCAGGCTTGCGCTCGTAGGTAGTCGATCATCACTTCTCGGCCACTGACGAAACGGGCCCCCGCGCGTCCGTTCGACACCTGTCCGCACCGAGAAGAGTCCCCACTAGATGACGAGCACGACAACAGCAGTCGCCGACCCCAAGGGTCCCGCCCAGGTCGCTATCAACGACATCGGCACCGCCGACGACTTCATGGCCGCGATCGAAGGCACCATCAAAGAGTTCAATGACGGCGACATTGTCGAGGGCGTCATCGTCCGCGTCGACCGGGACGAGGTCCTGCTCGACATCGGCTACAAGACCGAAGGCGTCATCCCGAGCCGCGAGCTGTCGATCAAGCACGACGTCGATCCCAACGAGGTCGTCACGGTCGGCGACGAGGTCGAGGCCCTGGTTCTCCAGAAGGAGGACAAAGAAGGCCGCCTGATCCTGTCCAAGAAGCGCGCGCAGGACGAGCGCGCCTGGGGCACGATCGAGAAGATCAAGGACGAGGACGGCATCGTCACCGGCACCGTCATCGAGGTCGTCAAGGGCGGCCTCATCCTCGACATCGGACTGCGTGGCTTCCTGCCTGCGTCGCTCGTCGAGATGCGCCGGGTGCGTGACCTGCAGCCGTTCGTCGGCAAAGAGCTCGAGGCAAAGATCATCGAGCTCGACAAGAACCGCAACAACGTCGTGCTGTCCCGCCGCGCCTGGCTCGAGCAGACGCAGAGCGAGGTCCGGCAGAACTTCCTCACCCAGCTCCAAAAGGGTCAGGTCCGCAAGGGCCAGGTTTCCTCGATCGTCAACTTCGGCGCGTTCGTCGACCTCGGTGGCGTCGACGGTCTCGTCCACGTTTCCGAGTTGTCGTGGAAGCACATCGACCACCCGAGCGAGGTTGTCGAGGTCGGCCAAGAGGTCACGGTCGAGGTCCTCGACGTCGACATGGACCGTGAGCGGGTCTCGCTGTCGCTCAAGGCGACGCAGGAAGACCCGTGGCAGGCGTTCGCCCGCACGCACGCCATCGGCCAGGTCGTGCCGGGCCGCGTCACCAAGCTGGTGCCGTTCGGCGCTTTCGTGCGCGTGGCTGAGGGCATCGAGGGTCTGGTGCACATCTCCGAGCTCGCCGAGCGCCACGTCGAGATCCCCGAGCAGGTCGTCAACGTCGGCGACGAGATCTTCGTCAAGGTCATCGACATCGACCTCGAGCGTCGTCGCATCTCGCTGTCGCTCAAGCAGGCCAACGAGGGCACCATCGGTGAGGCCGTCAGCGACCACTTCGACCCGGCTCAGTACGGCATGCATGACCAGTACGACGAGCAGGGCAACTACATCTATCCCGAGGGCTTCGACTCGGAGACCAACGAGTGGAAGCCTGGCTACGAGGACCAGCAGGCCGAGTGGGAGCGACGCTACGCCGAGGCCCAGGCTCGCTGGGAGGCGCACCAGAAGCAGATCGTCGAGGCGCAGGCGGCCGAGGCCCAGGCGGCCGAAGAGACGTCGTACTCCTCGACTCCTGCTGTTGAGGGTGCGGGCGCCGACCAGCCTGCGGCGACCGGCGGCACGCTCGCCAGCGACGAGGCACTTGCTGAGCTGCGCCGCAAGCTGACCGGCGGCGACGAGGCCGAAGCCGAGACCGAGGTGGAGCCGGCGACCGCGCCAGAGGCCGCGGCAGAGCCTGAGGCCGCGGCAGAGCCTGAGGCCGCGGCGGAGCCCGAGCCGGAGACCGGCACCACCGACGAGGAGTAGATGCTCGTCGTCGGGTTGACCGGCGGGATCGGCTCCGGCAAGAGCGAGGTCGCCAGGCGCTTGGCCGCGCTCGGCGCCGTCGTCATCGACGCCGATGCGATCGCACGCGAGGTGGTCGCTCCCGGCACGCCGGGGCTGCAACAGATCGTGGCGGAGTTCGGCGAGTCGGTGCTGTCGCCGGATGGCTCCCTTGACCGGGACCGGATGGCGGCGGTCGTGTTTGCCGACGATGACGCGCGCCGCCGGCTCAACGCCATCGTGCATCCGTTGGTCGGCGCCGCCATGCTCCAGCGCACCGTTCGCGCCGGCGAGCATGACCCGCATGCCGTGGTCGTCAACGATGTCCCGCTTCTTGCCGAGGGCGGGTCGCGAGACCGGTACGACGTGGTTGTCGTTGTCGACGTCGATCCGGAGGCGCAGCTACGGCGCCTCGTCGACCAGCGGGGCATGACCACCGAAGACGCGCAGGCTCGCATCGCCGTACAAGCCTCCCGGTCCCAGCGGCTCGACCTCGCGGACATCGTGATCGACAACACCGGCGACCTCGCCGCACTGGACAAGAAGGTTCAGGACGTCTGGACCGACTTGTCAGCACGTGCCGTGGCTATAGCCACGCCAGCTGCTGACAAGTCCGGGCTCTAGTCGGGGTAGGGAGACCTGGCTGTCCTGGCCAGGGCCGGACGGACGATTCTGCTCCGACGTTCGTTCCGTTGTCCCCGGGATAGGCACGAAACGGGCATTCGGGCGCCGACACTCGTCGAGTGCGCCTTGACCCGCCCATCCGGCTCCGCCTGCGCGAGATCCACGGGCTCGACCGGCTGATCGCCCTCCTCGGCGTTTCCGTCTTCGGCGCCGCGGTGCTCACCGTCGCCGCCCCGCACGGCTCGCCGACCGCCGCGCCCGTGGTCAGGTCGGCCGGCGCCGCCACTGTCGGCCAGTTGCCGGCCAGCCGGCAACGCCTCGTCGTACGCACCGAGCGGACGGTCGTGCACGCCGCGCCGCGGCAGGTGATCGCTCGGCCCGCCGCTGCGCCTGTGCGCAGGGCGAAGCCGACGCCCACTCGCGTCGTCCGGTACGTCCCGAGCGGCACGGGCATGTGGATCTACCAGTGGCACCACACCGACGGCGGGAGCGCTGCCGACATCGTGGCGCGCGCGAAGCGGGTCGGGTTGTCGACGCTCTACGTACGGACCGGCAGCAGCTGGGACGGCTTCACCGCAGATCGCACGCTCCCAGTGCTGCTGCGGGCGACCCGGGGCAGCAACCTCAGCGTGGTCACCTGGGATTTCCCGCGGCTCAAGCGGCCGGCTCGGGACGCGCGCCGGCTCGCGCACGCTGCCTGGGTGGGTCGGGCGCACAACGGCGCGCACGTCGCGGCCGTCGCACCGGACATCGAAACGCCGGCCGAGGGCACGTTCAACGCGGCCTGGCGAGTGCGTCTCTATCTGCACGTCCTGCGCAAGCACTTGCCGGCGGGCGTGACGATCTTGTCGACCGTGCCCTGGCCGTCGTCGTACCGGCGCACGGACTACCCCTACCGCACCATCGCCGCGCACAGCGACGTGCTGGTGCCGATGGCCTACTGGTACAACAACCCGCCCGGCCTGGTGACGGCGCGCTCGATCAGCTACTTGCGCCAGTTCCACAAGCCGGTGGCTCCGGTGGGCCAGGGGTACGACGGCAAGCTCGATGTGCCGTCTCTCCGGCATAACAATCTGGCCCGTGAGGTCCCGGTGTTCCTTCGGACCGCCGCCCGTGCCCACGTACGGGCGGTGAGCATCTGGTCATGGCAGTCGGCGCCGCGAGCGACCTGGCGGGCGCTCGCTCGTGCCCACGGGCTCTTCACTCCGCGCCGCTGACGCTGCCGGCGGTTCAGTCGCGGAAGCGCCAGGCGTGTCCGAGCGCGTAGGTGGAGCGGTCCTCGTGGGCGTTGCTCGGTTTCAGGTTGACG
>DATBDO010000034.1:0-3143 GCA_036269855.1 Mycobacteriales bacterium | reverse complement strand
CGAGGTGGACGTGTGAGGTCGCCGCGGCTCGACGATCCGGTGTTCTGGGCAGGCGACGCCGAACCGGAGCTTGCTCGGCTGCGGGCGGACTCCCCGGTGCACTGGTACGAGCCGGGCAAGTTCTGGGCACTCACCCGGCATGCCGACGTGCTCGCGGTGAGCAAGGATCCGGCGCGGTTCTGCTCGAGCCAGGGCGTGCTGATGAACGACCGGGATCGCACGGTCGCGGCCGCCGACTCGATCCTCTACATCGATCCGCCGGTGCATAGCCGCTACCGCAAGCTGGTCGGCAGCGGCTTCACCGCGCGCCGGGTGGCGGCGCTGGAGGAGCAGGTACGACGCCTCGCGCGCGAACTGCTCGCCGCGGTCGACCCCGGCCAGGAGGTCGCCCTCGTCGACACGATCACAGCGCCGCTGCCGTTGTTGGTGATCGCCGAGCTGTTGGGCGTTCCGGGTAGCGACCGCGCGCAGTTCCGCATCTGGTCGGACGCCGTGATCGAGGCAGCAACCGCGCTCACCGATGACAACGCGCTGCTCGCACTGGAGCTGATGGACTACTTCGCCGCCGCCTTGACGGATCGTGTCTCGTCGCCGCGTGACGACCTGCTGACCGTGCTCGTGGAGGCGGAGGTCGACGGTGAGCGACTCACCGACAGCGAGCGGCTCGGGTTCTGCATGACGCTGCTGGTCGCCGGCAACGAGACGACGCGGTCGGCGTTGTCGAGCGGCCTCATCGCCCTCGCGGAGCATCCGGACCAGCGCGCGCGGCTCGGATCGGACCCGACGCTCATGTCCGGAGCCGTTGAGGAGATCCTCCGCTGGTCGACGCCCATCGCCGCGATGTCGCGCACCGCGACGACCGACACACTCGTCGGAGGCACGACGGTCGCAGCCGGCGACTACCTCGTCATGGTCTACCTGTCCGCCAACCGCGACGAGGCGGTGTACGGCGACGACGCCGCGGCGTTCGACATCACGAGGGAGATCAACCCGCACCTGACGTTCGGCATCGGTGAGCACTTCTGTCTGGGCGCGAGCCTGGCCCGGCTGGAGACTCGGGTTCTTGTCGAGGAACTGCTGGCGGCACATCCGTCGTACGCCGTGACCCATCAAGGCGAAGCGGTCCCGTCGACCTTGATGCGGCAGCGCTCCGGCGTACGCGGGATGCTGGCGCCGTGACGGACAAGGTGGTCGAGGGATATCTCGACGCGGTCGCGACGCACGATTGGGATCGGATGCGGGCGGCCGTTCGGGAGGACGTCGTACGCATCGGCCCGTTCGGCGACACCTACATCGGTCGCGACAGCTACCTGGAGTTCCTGTCCAACCTGATGCCGACACTGCCCGGCTACTCGATGGACGTGGCCAGGGTGACCTATCTCGACGGCGACCGCCGTGCGGTGGCCGAGCTGTCCGAGACCGTCACCGTCGACGGCGCGCCGTTGGTGACACCCGAAGCGCTGCTGTTCGACCTCGACGAGGACGGCCGGATCAGCCGGATCGAGATCTTCACCCGCCGCGCCTGACGCCGCAAACCGGACTTCGGCCGGGGGCACTCCCTTGCCGCTCGGCGTACGAAGCACTTTGATGCCTCTATGAAGACGCGCGCCGCGGTGCTCTGGGGCACCCACCAGGACTGGAAGATCGAGGACGTCGAGGTCGACTCGCCGAAGACGGGCGAGGTCCTCGTCAAGTGGCAGGCCGCCGGCCTTTGCCACTCGGACGAGCACGTCGTCACCGGCGACATGGTGGTTCCCGAGGACATCCGGGTCGCCATGGGCCTTCCCGAGACCTTCCCGATGATCGGAGGCCACGAGGGTGCCGGCATCGTCGAGGAGGTCGGCCCCGGCGTCACGACTCTGCAGGTCGGCGACCACGTGGCCGCCAGCTTCATTCCGGCCTGCGGACGTTGCTCATGGTGCGTCACCGGCCGCACCAACCTGTGCGATCTCGGCGCCGCGGTCTTCCTGCCCGGCCAGATCAGCGACGGCACCGACCGTCACCACGTCGGCGACAAGGGTGTCAGCATGCTGGCGAAGCTCGGCACCTTCGCCGAGCGCACGGTCGTCAACGAGAGCTCTGCCGTCAAGGTCGACCCGAGCCTGCCGCCGGCTGCGGTTGCGCTGGTGTCGTGCGGCGTGACCACTGGCTTCGGCTCCGCCGTCAACCGCGCCGACGTCCGTCCCGGCGACACGGTCGTCGTGGTCGGTGTGGGTGGCGTCGGCATCAACGCCGTACAAGGCGCTCGCGTCGCAGGTGCGCGCATCATCGTTGCCGTCGACCCGGTCGAGTTCAAGCAGAAGGCTGCGCTCGACCTCGGCGCCACGCACTCGGTCGCGTCGATGGAAGAGGCACAGCCGCTGGTCATGGAGCTCACGCGGGGCGTGATGGCCGATGCGGTCATCCTCACGCCGGGCGTCATGTACGGCAACCTGCTCGCGCCGGCACTGACGTTGACCGCCAAGGGTGGCACCTGCGTGGTGACGGCCGTGGCGCCGATGACACAGGCGACGGCCGAGATCAACCTGTTCGAGCTGGCGATGTGGCAGAAGGAAGTCCGCGGTGTGCTGTTCGGCGCCGGCAATCCTCGATACGACATCCCGCACCTGCTCGGGCTCTATCAGTCCGGGCAGCTGAAGCTCGACGAGCTGGTCACGAAGACCTACTCGCTCGACCAGATCAACCAGGGCTATCAGGACATGCGCGACGGCAAGAACATCCGCGGGGTCATCGTCTTCGACTAATGGCCGCATACGCGCCACCCGAGCGTGCTTAGGTGGTCGGGTGGCACAGGTGGTGCAGGCCGACTACCTGGTGGTGGGGGCCGGCGCGATGGGCATGGCGTTTACCGACGCCCTCATCGACCATGCCGATGTCCGCGTCGCGCTGGTCGACCGGCGCCACGATGTCGGGGGCCACTGGCTCGGTGCCTATCCGTTTGTCCGACTGCATCAGGCATCCGCGTTCTACGGCGTGGCATCGACATTGCTCGGCGGAGGGCGCGTCCAGCACGAAGGGCCGGAGGCGGGCCTGCACGAGCGAGCCCCGGCGGCAGAGATCTCTGCTTATTACGGCCATGTGCTCAGCGATCGGATGCTGCGCTCGGGCAAGGTCGAGTTCTTCGGCAGCTGCGAATACGTCGG
>DATBDO010000033.1:0-10134 GCA_036269855.1 Mycobacteriales bacterium | reverse complement strand
GCCTCGTCGTGTCGGTCGCGAAGCGCTACACCGGGCGCGGCATGGCCTTCCTCGACCTCATCCAGGAGGGCAACCTCGGCCTGATCCGAGCGGTCGAGAAGTTCGACTACACCAAGGGCTACAAGTTCTCGACGTACGCCACCTGGTGGATCCGGCAGGCGATCACGCGTGCGATGGCCGACCAGGCGCGCACCATCCGCATCCCGGTGCACATGGTCGAGCAGATCAACAAGCTCACCCGGGTGCAGCGCCAGATGCTCCAGGACCTGGGCCGGGAGCCGACCGCTGAAGAGCTCGCCACCGAGCTCGACATGACGCCGGACAAGGTCGTCGAGATCCAGGGCTACGCCCGCGAGCCGGTGAGTCTCGAGCAGAACGTCGGCGACGAAGGCGACAGCCAGCTCGGCGACTTCATCGAGGATGCCGACGCGCCGATCGCCGCCGAGGTCGTCTCGTTCGGGCTGCTGCAACGCGAGCTCGACAGCGTGTTGAAGACGCTGCCCGAGCGCGAGGCCGCGGTGGTCGCGCTGCGCTTCGGTCTGACCGACGGCCAGCCGCGCACCCTCGACGAGATCGGCAAGGAGTTCGGGCTCACCCGCGAGCGCATCCGCCAGATCGAGGCCAAGACACTGTCCAAGCTGCGGCACCCGTCCCGGTCACAAAAGCTCCGCGACTACCTCGAATAGCACCCGACCGACTCCTAGTCCGAGTTGAGTGCGACGAAATCCGTCATTTGACCCGGGTCGAACGCCGGATTTCGTCGCACTCAACGGTGCATGAGAGTGCGGGTCTTAGTCGACGAGCAGCTTGATCGCGACGGCGGTGCCGACGATCGCGATCACGGCGCGCAGCACGCGCGCAGGGATTCGCCGGCCGTAGTGCGCACCCACCTGCGCACCGACGACGGACCCGCCGAGCAGCAGCAGTGCAGCGACCCACGCGATGTCGTGCGCCGCGATGAAATAGATCGCCGCGACCCCGTTGACTACCGCGATGAGGACGTTCTTCACGGCGTTCAGCCGCTGTAGGTCGTCGTCGAGGGTCAGTCCGAGCAGCCCCAGCTGCAGCACTCCTTGCGCGGCGCCGAAATACCCGCCGTACACGCCGGCAAGGAACACCCCGCCGTGCAGCAACGGACCGGGACGGTCGACGACCCTCCCCTGTGCCGCGCGGCGGCGAGCCAGCCACGGCTGCGCCAGCACGAGGGCCACGGCCAGCAGGATCAGCGCTGGTACGACGTCCCGGAACGCACCCGGCACCGCGAGGAGAAGAACGGCTCCGGCCAGGCCGCCGAGGAACGCTGCCGGCAGGAGCACGAGTACTCGGTGGCGTTGTCCGACGAGCTCGTGTCGATAGCCGACAGCACCGGAGACCGAGCCCGGGGCGAGCCCGACCGTGTTGGAGACATTGGCAAGCACGGCCGGATAGCCGACCGCGAGCAGCGTCGGAAAGGTGATGAGCGAGCCCGAGCCGACGACCGCATTGACCGCACCTGCGGCCACGCCCACGGCCGCGACAGCGACTCCTTCCAGTCCGGTCACCACCGCATCTTGTCGGATGGTGGTGCGGATAGATTGCGCCGCCGTGACCACTGCGCCGGACGCCGACGCGTTCTACCTGCCGCTCGGCGACGACCGCTACGCGTCGACCAGGCACACCGGCGGGCCGTGGGATCCGATGTTGCAGCACGCCGGTCCGCCGTCCGCTCTGCTCACCCGGGCGATCGAGCGCCAGCCGGGGCCGTGGGCCGCGACCGTCACCCGGGTGACCGTCGACCTCCTCGGACCGGTCCCGGTAGCCGAGCTCGACCTCAGGGTCGAGGTGCTGCGCTCGGGTCGCAGTGTCGAGCTGGTCCGGGCCGAGTTGGCCAACGACGGCCGCGTCGCCGCGCGCGCGACGGCCTGGCGGGTACGCCGGGCCGAGCTCGACCTGCCCGAACTCCCGCCCGACCACGACGAAGCGTCCGGCGACGAGGTCCCGCCGATGCCCGGCGCGGAGACGCCGTTGCCCGGCGGATGGAGCGGCGGCTACCTGCAGGCGATGGAATGGCGACAGGCCCGCGGCAACTGGGGACCTCCGGGCGCGGCCGCGGTGTGGGGAAGGATGCGCTACCCGCTCGTCCCGGACGAGGTGCCCAGCGGCTTGCAGCGGGTGATGGCGATCGCGGACTCCGGCAACGGCATCTCCCACGTCCTGCCGTTCGAGACGTGGTTCTTCATCAACCCCGACCTCACCGTCCACCTCGCTGCGGAGCCCAGTGGCGACTGGATCTGCCTCGATGCGCGGACCCGGGTCGATGCGGCGGGTTTCGGGCTGGCCAGCTCACGCTTGTTCGACAAAGATCGCCTCGTGGCCCGCGGTGCGCAGACGCTCTACATCGGACCACGGTGATCTACGCCCCAGTGGGGTAGGAACTACCCAGCGTCACCGATAGGAGGAGTAAGCCGTGATCCGCCGTAGCAAGGTCGCCAAGAGCGACACCATCAAGGTCACGTTCGCCCTCCCCCAGGACAATCCGACCGGCAATGTCTCGGTCGTGGGCGACTTCAACAACTGGACGCCGGGCGAGCACGTGCTCGCCAAGCGCACCAACGGCACGCGCTCGGTGTCCGTCACCGTGCCGAAGGGCACCAGCGTGCGCTTCCGCTACCTCGCGGAGGGCGGCCAATGGTTCGACGACCCGGAGGCCGACCGGCGCGACCATGACGCCGGGGTCATCGACCTGACCTGACCGCTAGTTGGCGGCGGCGGCCTTCTTCTCGGCCTTCATCGCCTTCTTGTACTCGCGAACCTGACCGAGCGTCTTCGCATCGGTGATGTCCGCGACGGACTTTCGCGAGCCGTCGACCCCGAAATCGCCGGCTGCCTCCCGCCATCCCTTCGGCCGCACGCCGAGCTGCTTGCCGACCAGCGCCACGAAGATCTTGGCCTTCTGCACACCGAAACCAGGCAGCGCCTGAACCCGCTTCAGCAGGTCGTTGCCATCCTTGGCCTCGGTCCAGATGCGGGCTGCATCCCCGTCGTACTCCTCCGCGACGACGCGGCACAGCTCCTGCACCCGCCCGGCCATGGACGCCGGGAAGCGGTGGATCGCCGGCGGCGTGGCGAACGCCTTGGCCAGCGCCTCCGGGTCGCGACCGGCGATGTCGGCGGCGTCGAGCCCCCGGCCGAGGCGCTGGGTCAGATGCAACGGACCCTTGAACGCCCACTCCAGCGGGATCTGCTGATCCAGCACCATGCCGATGAGCAGCGCCAGCGGAGAGTCCGTCAACAGCGCGTCGGCGGCGGCGTCCTGGGCGAGGCAGATCTTCTTGGCAGCCACGGCGGGATCGTATGCCGCCGCCCGCGCGGGGTCAGGACGACGCGTGCGAGGTGGGGGCACCGCTCACGTTCGAGCGCGCCGATGTCGCCAGGACGCGTACGACGAGCAGTGCCACGTCGTCGCGCAGCGACCGCAGCGAGACCTCTCGCAGAAGGTCGTCGCACAGGGCTTCCGGTGGCTCCTCGCCCAGGTTGGCGACGGTCTGCGACACCCGGTCGAGCCCCTGGGTGAGCGACCCGCCCGGCACCTCGACCAGGCCGTCCGTGAACAGCGCGAGCGTGCTCCCCAGCGGAAGCCGCACCTCGCTCTCGGCGTACTCGGCCGGGATGGGCGCACCGATCACCACCGAGGCGCCGCCGGCCAACGGCTCGACGGTGCCGTCCGGCCGCCGCAGCACCGGCGGTACGTGGCCGGCGTTGCTGTAACGCAATGCCCGGCTGCCGTCGGCGGCCGGCGGCTCGAGAAGCCCGTAGAAGACCGTGACCAGCTGGGTGAGCTGAAGTTCGTCGATGATCCGCTCCAGCCGGGTCAGCACGGCCGCCGGGGAGTCCCCGTCGACGGCGTAGCCGCGCAGGAGAGCGCGGATCTGCGACATCGCGCTGGCCGCGGCGACGTCGTGCCCGATGACATCGCCGACGACCAGACCACACCGGCCGCCGGCCACCGGGAAGGCGTCGAACCAGTCCCCACCCACCTGCTGCCCCGCGCCGCTGGCCAGATAGCGCGCGGCCAGCTGAAGCCCGGGCAGGTCGGGCAACGTGGGGAGCAATGCCCGTTGCAGGGACTCGGCGACGTGGTGCTCGACCTCGTAGAGCGCGATGGCCGCATCGCGGCGCCGGGCGACCGTTTCGACGACAAAACCGACGAGAAGCGACCCGAGCACGCCGATCCCGAGCACGATCCACGGCGAGTCCGCGGTCAGCCTGCCTACCAGCGGCGACCGCGCCGAGACGGTCAGCAGCCACTTGGCGTTGCCGACGGTCAACAGGTCGTCGTGCACCTCGCCCGGCAGCGGAAGATCGCGGGTGGTGCTGGTCAGGACCGAGGCCTTGTCCGCGGTCCGGGCCGCGTAGAGCGCGACGTTCAGCTCGGAGAAGGGCGCCGTCCCGGCGGCGCGGGGCGGGGCGACCGCCGGCCCGAGGGTCGACTGCCGGTAGAGAACGGTCCCCACCGGGGCGGCGGGTGAGCCCAGCGCGAAGCCGAGCAGCCGGTCCTTGCCGATCACGGGGGTCGGGACGATGGCGGCAGTGGCCATCGCCGCGTCGAGCGTCTGCACCCGCTCGTCGGAGATCACCTGGCCGATCCGCAGGTCGCCCGCGCCTGCCTCCGCGATCACGCGGTAGCCGCCGGCGGAATCCTGGCGAAGCCAGGCAATCGTGATCGGCGTCGGGCTCGCGTTGGCCTGTTGCTGCGCGGCGGACTCGAAGGCCGGGACATCGCCGTCGGTGGCGTCGAGCACCGCACCGAGCTCCTGCAGCGAGGTCGGGATCGCGTCGATCGCCTGGGTCAGGACGAGGCTGATCTCAGCGGTGCGCTCCTTGAGCAGGCGCCGGCTCTGGTCTCGAGCCCCCAGGTGCGTCGCCCAGACCGCCCCGGCCGTGAGCGCGAGCGCCACGGCAACGGTAAGCAGGGTCGCCAAGCGCAGCGGCCACCGGGCCGTTCGCACCGCGACCGCCATGCTCGCGATATTGACACGCATAGCGCGAGAACAGGAGGGAATCGCCAAGGAGGGGTTTTCCCCACCCCGGGCGTGACAACGGAAGGCCGGTGCGGCATCATGATGGGTCGCGCCGCGGAATTCCGGCGGCGTCACGTGCGTTGGACCTACCAGCGGGTAGTGAGAGGTATCACACCGAGCGAAACCGTCAACCTCACCGCTCAGTCCAGCGTCGTACTTCAGGAATCACTCAGCAGCTTCGGCCACCGTATTACGCAACCGAGGCCCTTTGGAGGGCTTGAACAGTCATGAGCACCGCCACGATCGCCCGGCTCACCAATGAGTCCGGCCTGCCCCGCTCGATCGAGGATCTCCTCGACGCGGCGACGGAGCAGGGCCAGCTCACCTTCGGGCAGGTTCGCCGCGCCCTGGACGAGGCAGGCGTCGGCCCCGCCGACGCCAAGAAGGTCCTGCGGCTGATCAGCGAGCGCGGCATCCAGATCGGAGCCGACGCGCCCGGCACGACCCCGTCGGACGCCCCGTCCGACCCGCACGCCACCGCCATCGACGAGGACGACGTCGTCGACACCTGGGACCACGAGGTCCCGACCACCGACCTCGTCCGCGTCTACCTCACCGACATCGGCCGGGTCGCCCTGCTCACGGCTGAGCAGGAGGTCGACCTGGCCAGCCGGATCGAGGTCGGCCTGTTCGCCACCGAGAAGCTGCGTCAGATGGACGCCAAGGAGATCAAGAAGGCGACTCCGCGGGTCCGCAAGGACCTGGAGTGGATCGCCGTCGACGGCATCCGCGCACGCAACCACCTGCTCGAGGCCAACCTGCGCCTCGTGGTCTCGCTGGCCAAGCGCTACCAGGGCAAGGGCCTGACGCTGCTCGACCTGATCCAGGAAGGCAACATCGGCCTGGTTCGCGCGGTCGAGAAGTTCGACTACGCCAAGGGTTACAAGTTCTCGACCTACGCGACCTGGTGGATCCGTCAGGCGCTGCAGCGGGCGATCGCCGACCAGGGCCGCACCATCCGCGTGCCGGTCCACATGGTCGAGCAGATCAACAAGGCCCTGCGGGTCAAGCGCGACCTGGCCACCGAACTCGGCCGCGAGCCGACCTTCGAGGAGCTCGGCAACGTGCTCGAGATGACGGCTGCCAGGGTCGAGGAGATCCTCGGCTACGGTCGCGAGACCCTCTCGCTCGAGACGCCGGTGGGCGACGACGGCACGGCGACCTTCGGTGAGTTCATCGAGGACGCCGACGCGCCGGTCGCCGCCGATGTCGTCGACTTCGGCCTGCTGCAGGACCGGCTGCGCTCGGTGCTCGGCACCCTGCCGGACCGCTCGGCCGCGGTCATGCGGATGAGGTTCGGCCTCGACGACGGCCGGGCCCGCACGCTGGACGAGGTCGGCAAGGAGCTGGGCCTCACCCGGGAGCGGATCCGCCAGATCGAGCGCGACACGCTGCGCGAGCTACGCCGCTCCGACGCCGCCGCCACCCTGAAGGCGTGGCTGTAACTCTCTGTAACAAATCTCACAGCCAAACCCGGCCGGGAAACATCCCGCGCCGGGTTTGCTGTGTTTCGCGAAACGGGTAACGTCCGCCCAACGGACCCCACCCCCGGATCGAGGAGAGGCCCGCACATGGTGAAGCCATCGACCCTGTCGTTGTTCGAGACCGAGATGCACGACCAGCTGGCAGCCGCGCGCGATGCGCTCACCGAGGCCGAACGGCGCGGCGAGTCGCTGCTCATCCATGCAGCCGCTGCCCACCTCGAGGGCCTGGTCGACCTTGCCCGTCGCAACGGCATCCTCGACGCGGTCGTGCAACCCCTGGCGGCACCCGCCACCTGACCCTCGGGCAGGATCGTCGCCATGAGTGAGCTGTGCGACGGTCGAGTGGTCATCGTCACCGGTGCCGGTCGCGGCATCGGACGGGATGAAGCGTTGGAGTACGCGCGCCATGGTGCGCGACTCGTGGTCAACGACGTGGGCGCGGCGCGCGACGGCACCGGCGAAGACGCGACGCCCGCCCAGGAGGTCGTCGACGAGATCAAGGCACTCGGCGGCGACGCGGTCGCCAACTACGACGACGTGTCGGACTTCGACGGCGCCAAGCGACTCGTGCAGACCGCGATCGACAGCTTCGGAACGCTCGACGTACTCGTCAACAATGCCGGCATCCTGCGCGACCGGATGCTCGTGAACATGTCGATCGACGAGTGGGACGCCGTCATCAAGGTGCATTTGCGCGGCACCTTCGCGACGGCGCATCATGCGGCGAACTACTGGCGAGAGCGGTCGAAGGCCGGCGAGCCGGTTGACGCGCGGCTCATCAACACGTCGTCCTCCTCGGGCATATACGGCAATGTCGGGCAGACCAACTACGGCGCAGCCAAGGCCGGGATCGCCGCGTTCACCGTCATCGCGGCAATGGAGCTCGAGCGCTATGGCGTGATGGTCAACGCCATCGCCCCGGCCGCGTTGACGCGGATGACCGAGGACCTGGTCCGCTGGCAGGGCGACGAGGACGAGAAACCGAAGTGGGACCCGCGTGACCCGTCGAACATCGCGCCGTTGGTCGTGTGGCTGGGCAGCAGCGAGGCGCGCGGGATCACCGGACGGGTGTTCAACGTGAAGGGCGGCTATGTCTCGGTCGCCGAGGGCTGGGTCGCCGGGCCGGCCGAGGACAAGGGCGCCCGCTGGGAGCCCGGTGAACTGGGCGAGGTCGTCCCGCGCCTCGTTGCCGAGGCGCGGGCCAACTCCGACACGAGCGGGAGCACGCCCGCTTCGTGAGCGTGCGGCCGGCTACATGTAGCCGAGGTCGCCCATCGCTCCCATGTAGGTGCCGATGAGGTCCTGAACCGCCTTGTCCGTGCCGCCTGCGTAGAGCGTCATCTCGAAGTCCACGACGATCGCCTGGGCCTGCGAGTTGAGCGCAAGCGTCTCCGGCTCGACGAGGATCTTCTGCAGCTCCTCGACCTCACCCTCGAGGATCGTGAACCCGCCCGCCCTGCCGGTCAGCGCGATGTACTCGCGGTGGGCGTGGATCCGCCCCTCCTTCGCGAGCTGCTCGAACCGCTCGATCGACCGGCCGAATACTTCGAGCGACTTTGCCTCCCGGCCCGGGACCTGAGCCCCCCACCGAATGAGTACCGCACCTGTCATGTGCCCTCCCCCATCTGTCGACGTCGGTGGGGCCACTCTGCTCACCGGGGGCACGCGACGGGAATGGCACGACCGGACCCCTTGTGACTGGTCACAACCGGTACGACGCCGGTCGGTGCTCCCGCGAGCAGGGTTGTGATCACGGACGGCGAACTGTCATCGACATGCTGCGACGTACTGTGCCCGCCGTCATCGCCGTCCTCCTCGCGGTGGCGACGCCGGCGCTGACCGCCGGTGCGCACGCGGCGACTGCCTGGGACCCGCACCCGGACAGCAGCTGGGCCGGGCACGGCGTCGACCCGGCGAACCCGCAGGCGTGCGACCCGATCGACCCGGCGCAGTGCATGCTGCCCTACCCGAACGACTGGTTCACCACGGCGGACAGCACCAGCGCGACCGGGCGTCGGCTGGACCTGGTCGCGGCCGCCATGCCGCGCAACGTCAACGGCAAGCCGGTCGAGCCGCTCGCCTGGAACGCAAGCGATGGCTTCAGCGCCGGCGCGCAGATCCTCACCGTCGTACCCGGCATGACGAGCAACGACGACCTGGTGGCGTCCGGCCTACCGCCGGTGACTGACCTCGGCATGAACGACCAGCCGGACCTCGGCGTCGTGCTGCTCGACGCCGACACGGGTCGCAAGTTCCCGGTCTGGGTCGAGGTCGACCAGTACATCGAGGAGTCCGGCCCGTTCGCTGCCGGCCAGGTCGGCTCGGTGCAGCAAGACCTCATGATTCACCCGGCCGAGAACCTGATCGACGGGGACCGTTACATCGTCGCGCTGCGCCACCTGCACACCGACGACGGTTCGATCGCGCAACCGAGTGCTGCCTTCAAGTCCTACCGGGACGGCACTGCACCGGCCAGTGACGCGCGGACCGCGCACATGAACAACATCTTCGACAACCTCGCCGAGGCAGGCGTCGACAAGAGCGACCTCTACCTCGCCTGGGACTTCACGACCGCGAGTACGAAGAACGTCACCGGTCGGCTGCTCGCCATCCGTGACGACGCGTTCCACCAGCTCGGTGACGACACCCCTGGCGACGGCATCGTGCAGGGCAACGCGCCCGCGTTCACGGTCGACAACGTCGACAACAACCCGGGCGGCTCACTGGAGCGGCGGATCACCGGTCACTTCACGGTGCCCTGTTACATCGCGCCGACCTGCGACGCGCCGACGAAGTGCGACAAGGTCTCGCAGGGCGTGTTCAACGACTGTCCGACGCCGGGTCAGTTCGCGCTCGACCCGACCAAGCCCGATTCAGTCCCGCAGCAGATCCCTGGCGAGACCTACCAAGCCAACTTCATCTGTAACGTCGGCAAGACTGCGTACGAAGCCCATCAACTGATGAGGCCGGTCGAATATGGCCACGGTCTGTTCGGCAGCGCCGACGAGGTCAACTCGGGACCGCAGCAGACGATGACGGCCGACCACGGGATGATGTACTGCGCCACCGACTGGACCGGCATGGCCACCGCCGATGTTCCTAACGCGGTGGCAGCGCTGCAAGACATGTCGCGATTCCCGTGGCTCACCGACCGCGTGCAGCAGGGTGAGCTGAACTTCCTCTACCTGGCCCGGTTGATGGTGCATCCGCAGGGCCTCAGCTCCAACGCGGCTTTCCAGTTCGACGACGGGACGTCGTTCATCGACACGACGTCGGCCTACTACGACGGCAACAGCCAGGGCGGCATCTATGGCGGCACGGTCTGCGCGGTGTCCATCGACGTGCGCAAGTGCGCGCTGGGTGTTCCCGGCATGGACTACTCGATCCTGCTGCCACGCTCGAGCGACTATGTCGCCGCGTCGTCGCTGCGGCAGTTCGATCCGACGACGTTCGACCCGACTGACCCGACCAGCGCGGTCGGCTACTCGGAACTGCTCGACTCCTCCTATCCGGACCAGTCCCAGCGGCTGTTGCTGCTCGACATCGCCCAGACGTTGTGGGACCGCTCGGACCCGAACGGTTTTGCCGCG
>DATBDO010000032.1:0-2907 GCA_036269855.1 Mycobacteriales bacterium | reverse complement strand
CAGCTGTGTACGCCGTAACCGAAGCCGATGTTCTGGCCCTGGTCGCGCTCGATGTCGAACGCATCCGGGTCCTTGTAGACCCGCTCGTCGCGACTGGCCGAGCCGTTGATGAGCAACACCGGCTTGCCGGCCGGGATCGTCACGTCGTGCATCGTGATGTCCTGCAGCGTGTAGCGGCAGACGTACTGCGCCGGCGGGTGGTAGCGCAACAGCTCCTCGACCGCACCGGGGATCTTGTCCGGATCGTCGAGGACCTTCTGCCACTGCTCCGGGTTGTCTGCGAAACACACAGGAGCGTTGCCGACGAGCTTGGTCACCGTTTCGGCGCCGGCGCCGCCGAGCAGGCTGACGAACCCGGCGATCTCGACGTCGTCGAGCGAGGTCGTCGTGCCGTCCTCGCGGGTGATCTCCGTCTCGATCAGCCGGCTGATCATGTCGTCGCCAGGGTTCTCGCGCTTCTTGACGATGAGCTCGTAGTAGAAGAGGCCCGCTTCCATGCCGGCCTCGATGCCGTCCTCGGAAACACCGATCTCACCGGCCTTGCGGCTCAGACTGCGGTCCAGCCACTTCTTGATGTTCTGCCGGTTCTCCTCGGGCACGCCGAGCATCGTCGAGATGATCTCGACCGGGAACTTGGTCGACCAGTCGGCGACGACGTCGAACTTCTTTGGGTCGGCTTCGTCGAGGAAGCGGGTGACGATCTCGCGCACCATCGGCTCCATCGACCCGATCGCGCGCGGTGTGAACACCCGGCTGACCAGCACCCGCATCCGGTTGTGGTCCGGCGGGTCGATCATGATGATCAGCTTCGGCACCGGCATGTTGCGGTTCATGAAGCCGTGCTTGATGGTCGCGAGGTCGACACCGCGCGACGAAGAGAACACCTCGACGTTCTTGTACGCCGCTGTGACGTCGGCATGCCGACTGATCGCGTAGAAGTCGTAGGTCTCGTTGTAGTAGACCGGAGCCTCGTCGCGTAAGCGACGGTAGGTCGGATACGGATCGTTGAAGAAGACGTCCGAGAACGGATCGAAGTCGAGCTCGACATCCGTCGTCGTCACAAGATCTCTCCCTGCTGCTTGTGCTGGGCGATGTCCTCCCAGGACAGCCCGAGCTCGAGGAGGACCTCCTCGGTGTGCTGACCGTGCTCTGGGGCGCCGGTGGGCCGTGACGGCGTCTCGTTGAACTGCACCGGGTTGGCCGGCATGGCAAACGGCGCGCCGGCCGACGAGGTGACGGTGGGGATGTAACCGTTGGCGACGACGTCAGGGTCGTCATGCAGCTCGACTGCGGTCTGCATCGGTGCCCACGCGCCGGTCAGCTCTGCGAGCGACACCTTCCACTCGTCAAGCGTCTGGGATGCGAAGCGCTCGTCAAGAATCTTGATGAGCTCGACCCGGTTGGTGAACCGCGCGCCGGCGTCCTTGAACCGGTCGTCGTCGACGAGCTCGGTGAGACCCATGAGCCGCGCGAACTGTGGCCAGAACTTGTCCGAGGTCAGCATCATGACCGTGACGTAGCGGCTGTCCTTGGTCTTGTAGTTGCCGACGAGCGGGTTGGGCGCCGAGCTGCGGTCGAACTTCGGTATCGGTGCCTTGTCATAGAGCTTCGCCGACGTGACGTCCGGCCCGAGGTTCCAAGCGGCGAGACCGAGCAGCGAGACATCGACGACCGACGGCTCGCCGGTCCGCTCGCGCTTGAACAGCGCGGCGACAACTCCGCCGGCGATCGTCATCCCGCCCATCACGTCGCCGAATGCCGGGCGAGGCCCGACCGGATGCGGCGAGTCATCGCTGGTGAGGGCGGACGCGATCCCGCCACGCGACCAGTAGGAGACGCCGTCGTACCCCGGCTTGTCGGCGTCCGGACCTTTGGTGCCGTGACCGGTGCCGCGCACGTAGATGATGGTCGGGTTGACCTTACGGATGTCGTCGACATCGATGCCGAACTTCTTGCGTGCGCTCGGCAGGAACGAGGTCAGGAACACGTCGCTCTGCGCCGCGATCCGGAGGACGAGCTCGCGGCCGCCTTCGGTGGAAAGGTCGATCCCGACCGATCGCTTGCCGCGGTTGGGCACCTCGATCATGTAGTTGACGCCGCCTGCTCCGGCCGGCACGAGGCCGGAGGAGATCAGCCCTCGCTGCGGGTCACCGCCGACCGGGTGCTCGACCTTGATGACGTCGGCGCCCCACTCGGCGAGGACGGCGCCGGCCGCGGGTACGAAGGTCCAGGCCGCGACTTCGAGGACCTTGACCCCGCTGAGGATGTCACCACTCATGCGGGGACTGGCGCCTTGACCTTCATCAGTTCCATCAGGTTGCCGCCCATGATCTTGGCGATCGCGTCGTCAGGCAGGCCCTTGAGGTCGTCGACGTAGGTGATGGGGTCCTGCAGGCCCTCGGGGTGCGGCCAGTCGGAGCCGAACGCGCACCGGTCGGCGCCCATCGTCTCGACGATCTCGGCGAAGTTCTCCTCCCAGAACGGCGTGATGTAGACACCGCGCTTGAAGGCCGCGACCGGGTCATCGACGAAGCCGGCCGGCATCTTGGCGTAGGTGTCGGCGAAGGACTTGAGCAGACTCTTGACCCAGCCGGCGCCGTTCTCGACCGAGATGACGCGCAGCTTGGGATGCCGCGACAGCGCGCCGTGGCAGACGAGCGCGGTCATCGCGTCCTCGATCGGCCGCTTGCCCATCGCGATCATCCGGAACGGCGTCGGCTTGAACGGCGTGAACTCGCGCGACGGCTCCCACGCGTTGAGGAATTCGTTGTAGCCGCTGTCGGAGGCATGCATCGCCACCGGGATGCCGGCGTCCTCGACGGCCTTCCAGAACGGGTCGAACTCCGGCAGGCCGAACGAGCGGGTGCCACGGAAACCGGGCACCGGTGCGGGCCGGACGAGCACGGT
>DATBDO010000031.1:0-19259 GCA_036269855.1 Mycobacteriales bacterium | reverse complement strand
CGGATCCGCCCTCAGGAAGACACCGATCTTCGCCACGGTCTGGTTGGAACCGTTGACCTTCTGCACCACGCCAACGGGCGTCGTCGTCACCGACATCACCGTGCCGTTGCGATCGATCCGCAGCCGGACGGGCTGGCCCACTTGAAGCGCGTTGCGCAAGGTGGTGTCGCTGTGCACGGCGCGGCCGTTCACGGCAAGGAGCCGGTCGCCGGCACGCAGCACCCCGAGCGACGGGCTGGCGGGGTCGCCGGCCTGACACGACTTCTGGTCCGTCACCACGCACTTGGGCACCTCTTGCACATAGACCGCGGCCCTGCTCGAACTGAGGTCGCCGGCGAAGACGAGAACGAGGTAGGTGAGCAGGAAGGCGAGGACGAGATGCACGGCCGAGCCCGCGGACAGCACGACGGCCCGCTCCCGCGCCGGCTGCTTGTAGAAGACGCGATCCTCGTCGCCCGGCTCGATCTCCTCGAGCGGCGTCATTCCCACGATCTTGACGAACCCGCCGGCAGGAATGGCCTTGATGCCGTACTCCGTCTCACCCCGTGTCGTCGACCAGATCGTCGGTCCGAAGCCGAGGAAGAACCGCGTCGCCTTCATGCCGTAGTGCTTCGCGGTCAGGAAGTGACCCGCCTCGTGCAGCATGATCGAGAGGAGCAGCACGACGATCGCACCGACGATGCCTATCGCCGTCACCGGGGTAGTCCTTTCTCGATCAGCTCTCTTGCGCGGCCGCGGGCCCAGTCTTCGGCGGCCCAGACATCGTCGGCCGTCTCGATGCCGGTCGGCGCGCCCGGATCCTCGACGACGGCCGCGACCAGGTCGACAATCCCCAGGAACGGAAGCCGTCCATCCACGAACGCCGCGACTGCCTCCTCGTTGCTCGCGTTGTAGACAGCGGGTGCCGCGCCGCCCCGACGGCCCGCGGTGCGGGCGAGCTCCACCGCCGGGAACGTCGCGTGGTCAACCGGTTCGAACGTCCAGGTCGCCGGCGTCGAGTGGTCAAGTGGTTGCGCCGCAGCATGGACCCGGTCCGGCCAAGCGAGAGCGAGTGCGATCGGCAGATGCATGTCGGGCGGACTCGCCTGGGCGATGGTCGAGCCGTCGATGAACTCGACCATCGAGTGCACGACGCTCTGGGGGTGCACAACGACCTCGATGTCGTCGTAGCCGACACCGAACAAGACATGTGCCTCGATGACCTCGAGCCCCTTGTTGACCAGAGTCGCCGAGTTGAGCGTCACCACGGGCCCCATGTCCCAGGTCGGATGCGCCAGCGCCTCGGTCGGCGTCACCTCGGCCAGCTGCGCGCGGGTGCGGCCACGGAACGGACCACCGCTCGCCGTCAGAACAAGTCGTCGTACCTCGGCGCTCGATCCCGCCCGCAGACATTGCGCGAGCGCGGAGTGTTCCGAGTCGACCGGAACGATCTGCGCGGGCTTCGCTCGCCGCTCGATCAACGGTCCGGCGGCGACCAGTGACTCCTTGTTGGCGAGCGCCAAGGTGTGGCCGGCGTCGAGTGCGGCCAGCGTCGGGGCGAGACCGATCGAGCCGGTCATGGCGTTGAGCACGAGGTCGACGTCGGGCCAGCCGGCGATCTCGGCAGCGGCCTCCGGACCGGCGAGCAGCTTGGGGAAAGCGAAATCGCCGCGCGCATACCCGCGCCGCGACGCCTCCGCATAGAACGCGAGCTGCACGTCCTCGGCCGCGGTCGCCCGGAAGACCGCGACCACCTCCACGCCGAACTCGAGCGCCTGGGCGGCGAGGAGCTCGGGGCGTGCACCTCCCGCGGCCAAGCCCACGACGCGGAACTGGTCCGGTCGCTGACGAACGATGTCCAGCGCCTGGGTACCGACGGATCCGGTGGATCCGAGGAGTGCCAGCGCGCGGGTCACCCCTCCATTGTCACCCGAGATTCTGAATGCGACCTCACAGCGCGATCGACCAGACGCAGCGGCCGAAGGTGGAGACGTAGAGGCGGCCGTTGGTCGGCACGTATCGCAGGTGCGTCACCGGCGCGTTGGGCAGGCCGCTGCCGAGCACGTGCCAGCGGATGTCCCCGATCTTGGCGGTGAACACGCCGACGTCGGTCCCCACATAGAGCCGGCTCCCGATCACCTCCAGGTCGTTGACCGGCGCCTCGGGCAGGTTGGCCGTGATGCTGGCCCAATGCGTTCCGCCGTCGGTCGTGCGGAAGACGTAGGGCGTGTGGACCCCGGCCCGGAAGCCGCTGTAGGTGACGTAGACCGTGTCGGCGTTCTTGGGATCGATCGTGACGTGCGTCACCCAACGGTTCGGCAGGTTGGGAGCGGTGATCCGCGTCCAGGGCGGCGTGCCCGTCGTCGTCTTCCAGAGCAGGCCGTTGTCAGTGCCGGCCCAGATGAGGTTGCCGTCCTTCGGACCGACCGCGAGCGTGGTGACCGTGCCGTAGTGCGCGGCGTAGAGCGGGTTGATCTCGGTGCCAGGGTCGATGTTGCCGAGGTCGTTGCTGATCGGCGCCCACGTGTTGCCGCCGTCGACCGACTTGTTGACGATGTCGCCCGCGTAATAGACGGTGCTCGGGTTACTCGGGTCGAACGTCATCGGCGTGAAGTAGTTGTGCCGGTCGGACACCGTGCCCTGGTCGAACTCGCTCATCGTGGTGCCACCATCAGTGGACACGGCGCATGAGCCGTACTGGTAGCAGGCGAAGACGTTGTCCTTGTTCTTCGGGTTGATCAGGTTCTGCTGGCCGTCGCCGCCGTAATAGGAGTCCCAGCCCACTTTCCCGGTGTTGCCGTCCTTACCCCAGCTTCGTACGGAGCCGTTGTCCTGCAGTCCGCCGTTGATGCGGGTCGGATCCTGCTCACTGACATCGAGGCCGTCGAACTGCGTCCATGGCTCGTAGGTCGCATGGATCCACGAGTTGGAGCTGCCGCCGGTGATGGATCGATAGAAGCCGCCGTCGTCGCCCAGATAGACGAGATTGCGGACGCGCGGGTCGAACGCCATCGCGTGCTGGTCGGCGTGCGGACCGCTGGAGATCTGGAAGGTCGATCCGCTGTCAGTCGACTGATACAGGTCGAGGCCGGCGACGAATACGTGCGTCGGCGCCCAAGGGTCGACCCACAGATGTGCGAACCACCAGCCGTAGACGTACTGCGAGTCGGCGAGGTCGGACTGAGCCTGCTGCGGCGCGGTCCAGCTGCTGCCGCCGTCCCGGGAGACATAGAACGCCTCGAACAGCCCGAGCGGATCGTTGGCGTAGATCATGTAGACGTTCTTCGGGTTCTTGGCGTCGAAGGTGACTCCGACCCGGCCGTTGGCGTTGCTGTTGGCCAGGAGCCCGTTGCTCGTGCCGAGCTGCGTCCACGTCTGGCCGCCGTTGGTGCTGCGCCACAGTCCCGAGCCGACGCCCGTGTAGGTACGCACGTCCGGATGACGGATGTGATCCCACATGCCGACGAAGATGTGTCGGGGGTTCTTGGGGTCGACGGCGACATCGGAGGCACCGGTCGTTCCGTTTGGCGCCTTGAGGAGGCGATGCCAGTGCCGACCCTTGTCAGTGCTGACGTAGAGACCGCGTTGGCCGCCGGGGATGTAGAGGTTGCCCGAGACGGCCGCATAGATCCGGTGCGGGTTCCGCGGGTCGACGACGAGCCGGGCGATGGTGCTCGACCGACGCAGGCCGAAGTGCTTCCACGTCCGGCCGCCGTTGGTCGAGCGGTAGATCCCGTCACCGCCGTAGGTGATGCTGCCGCCGCCCGGGTTGGTCTCGCCCGTGCCGACGTAGATGGTGCCGTCCGGTCCGGTCGCGATCGCACCGATCGCCTGTGGCAGCCGGCGTGGCCAGATGGCCGTGAACGACTTCCCTCGGTCCGTAGTCCGCCAGACTCCGCCGCCGGCGGTTGCGACGTAGACGGAGCCGACGTGTTTCGGGTCGAGCGCGAGGTCGACGGCGCGGCCGCCGATGTCGGTCGGGCCCTGGAAACGCCACCGCGAATCGAGCAGCCCAGGAGCCTCGCGCCGGGTGGCGGCCAGGATGCGTGCGCGTTCCCGGCCGACCGCGGTGAAGCTCGCCATTGACGGCATGCCGCCGGTCACGGACCGGGCGAACAGGTAACCGTCCTCCGGCCCGAGCGAGCTGTCGATGTCGAACGTCCCGGTCGTTGCCGGCCGCGCACCGGAGACCGGCGGGGCCGGCCGCGGAACTGTCATGACCACGCCGACCGTGGCGAGCGCGGAGACCGCGGTCGAGATGGCGACCCGCTTACGAAGGCTGCTCATCCGACGAGCACTGCGACCTGGGGGCCGTGGTGGGCCGGGTTGCGGGTGCTTGGCTGCTTGCAGGTCGAGTCGTCGAAGCTGACCGCGATGCGGCCGTCGGGCAACAAGGCGACGCTCTCGTAGTCGAAGCGATCACCCAGTGACCCCAGCACGTTGTTGGCGGTGTTGAGGTCGCCCTTGCCGACTGCGTAGGTCGTCATCAGCTGTGGCTCCTGGTGCCTGATGTCGACGCGGAACACGTAGTCCTGGCCGAGGCTCTTGCTGTCGTCGAAACGCGCTGAGACAACCGCTTGACCAAGCCGGCCGTTCGCGACGACGTCGTACATCGACGGGGTCTCGAGGTGACGCGTCGGACCCGGTGGACGCAGCTTGGTCGTGCGCCAGTGCAGTCCGCCGTCGCGTGAGGTCGCAAGCACCAGCGCCGCGCCACCGTCGACCGAATAGACATCGGTGAGGTAGCCGCGCGAGTCCTGCCGGATGACGCCCGGCTGGAACGCGCCGCGAACCTTGACGCACTGCCAGGTCGAGGTCGCCGGGTCGAGCCGGGCGATGGCGCACGGTTTGTCACCCGTCAGGTCGTCGGTGTTGAAGAACCGCAGCACCCCGCCGGCGGTCAGCGGCAGCGTGCCCGTGCCGGGATGCGGTTGCCACCAGTCGGCGTCGGGGTTGCGCGCCACCTTGATGCGGAGTTTCGCCGTCGGCGCCTGCGCCTCGTCGTGCGCGTAGTAGGACGGGTCGCTGTAGTTCAGGCCATCGGTGCTGAAGGTGTCGATGTCCTTGGTGATGCCGCCGCCCGTCACGTCGAGCACCTGCTTTGTCTTGGCGCCGTCCAGCGTGTAGGGGCCCTTGGCGTAGGTGAGCCACGGCCGGTCGTAGAACGGCGACTTCATGACGATGTCGGAGACCTGCCAGGTGTTGGTCTGTGCCGTGTAGCGGTAGGCCTGAAGATGGTCCCCGCTGTAGGCATCCCAGGTGGCGCCATAGACATCGCCGCCGGGGCCCGCGACCGCGGCACCCTCGCCGCCCGCAACCGTCGGCCCGTTGTCATTCTGGTCGGGCACGTCGAACTTGACCTCGTACCAGTGCCGGCCCTCGTCGGTCGTGTACCAGGGATAGGTCCCGCCGGATTCCACGATGCGCCCGGACGCGGTAGCCGTCACATAGGTCTCGCAGCAGTTGCCGCCGGCCGGCGAGATGCGCCAACTCGCCGAGGTGCGCCGGCCGTGCCGGTCGAACGCCGGGTATGCGCTCGTGTGCACCGGGACAGCGACGGCTTGCGGCGTGGCGCCGGTCACCGGAGCCGGCGGCACCGGTCCCGCGGCCGCGAACCCGGAGAGGGATCCGATCGCCGTAGCGGCGGCCAACCCCAACGCGACCTGACGTCTGCGGTTCATGAGGCACATTTCGACACAAATCGGCCGGTTACCTGCCAGGGATGGACCGACGGAGCAAGTCGGGTTGCCACCTGCCGGAAAACGCCCTCGGGGTGATCACCACGGGCTTACATTCCGGATTGGCTACACATCGCTACCTGCCGGCAGTGCCGCCGGCACGAGGGAGGCACCGTGACCGCCACCAACCCTGCGCCCCAGGGCACCGAGGAAGCCGTCGTCAACCAGTTCGGCTACAAGCAGGAACTACGGCGGGCACTCAAGTACTTCTCCGTGTTCTCCGTGTCGTTCTCGATCATCTCGATCACCACCGGAATCTTCCTGAACTTCGGGTTCGGGTTCGGCCATCTCGGCCCGGCGATGATCTGGACCTGGCCGGTAGCCGGTGTCGGGCAGCTGCTCGTCTGTCTGGTGCTGGCCGAGCTGGCGACGCGCATCCCGCTCGCGGGGGCCAACTACCAGTGGGGCGCCCGCTTGGTGAGCCCGACGTACGGCTGGTTCGTCGGCAGCCTCGGCATCATGTACGGCGCCGTCGGCCTGCCCGCGATCATGTACCTCGCCGCAGCGCCCCTGACCGAATACGTGTTCAACGTGAGCAACCCGAGCGGTCGGCTGACATTGTTCGTGGCGCTGCTCTTCATCACCGTTGCTTATCTGATCAACGTCATCAGCGTGCAGCTCGCCGCGCGAGTCAACAACGTCGCGGTCTTTACCGAGATCGTCGGCACCGTGGTGCTCGCCGTGCTGCTGTTCTTCCTCTGGGTCGGCAATCACAAGCACACCGACCACGGGCTGGGTTACATCGGCCATCACTTCCATCTGGCGGGACAGCCGTACTGGTACGCCATCACCTTGGCCTCACTCATCGGCATCTTCACAATCGTCGGTTTCGAAGTTGCCGCTGACCTGTCCGAGGAGGCCGTGGACGCGCGCCGGTCAGTGCCGCGCGCGATGATCGGCTCTGTCGTGTGGTCGACCGTACTGGGCATGATCGTGCTCATCGGATTCGTGATCGCCGTCCCGAGCGACAAGTTCTTCTCCGACACCGGTGGCTTCCTGCCGGCGATGTTCCAGTACTGGATCGGCTCCGGGCTCGCGCGGACGTTCACGGCGATCGTCGTTTTCTCGATGTTCGCGCTCACCGTGGTGGGCGCCGCGGCCAACGCGCGGCTGTACTACGCGATGTCGCGGGACAACATGCTTCCCGGCTCGAGCCTGCTGAGGATGGTGCATCCGCGCACCAAGACACCGATGCCGGCGTTGGGTGCCTCCTACGTGATCACAGTCGGCGTGATGATCTACGGCTACAACCAGGCCAACGCGTTCGGGACCCTGGTTGGCGCCACCGCCCTGGTGCCGTTCGTCGTCTACTTCCTGACCGTCGTCGCCTATGGATGGAAGCGGCGCGGGCTCGAGGCGATGCCCGGTGCCTTCTCGTTGGGCAAGTGGGCGGGGCCGGTGTTCGTGGGCGCGTTCGTCTGGCTCGTCGTGGCGATCCTCGCGCTGTCGCTTCCGAAGGACTTCCACGGTGCGGATAGGTACGTCGGATACGGCATCGGCCTGGCGGCGATCTGGTGGGCCGTTGGCCTCTACCCGCGTCTTCGTCGGCATACTGCCGGGGTGACACACATCCCCGAGCAGCGCTCCGTCGATCTCACGACGACAGACAAGCGCTCGACGATCGGCGGCTGACCGGGGTGGCGACCTGGCGCAACTGGGCTGGCAACCAGCACGCCGAGCCGCGCTCGATCGAGCACCCCCGCGACGCCGAGGAGGTCTCGCTTCTCGTCAAGCGCGCGGCCGGCGAGAGCCGGCGGGTCAAAGCCGTCGGCTCAGGCCACTCGTTCACGCCCGCCGCCGTGACCGACGGCACGCTGGTCCGGCTGGACCGGATGAGCGGCGTTGTCTCCTCGGATCTCGCCAGCGGACTCGTCACCGTGCAGGCCGGTACGCCGCTGCACCAGCTCAACAAGATCCTCGCCGAGCTCGGCCTCGCGATGAGCAACCTCGGCGACATCGACCGCCAGACCGTCTCCGGCGCCACGTCCACCGGAACGCACGGCACGGGCAGCCGGCTCGGCGGACTCGCCACGCAGATCCGCGGCCTCGAACTCGTCGTCGGCGACGGCTCGATCGTCACGTGCTCGGCGGACGAACGGCCGGCGCTGTTCGACTGCGCCCGCGTCGGTCTCGGTGCCCTCGGCGTGGTCACCGCGGTGACCCTCCAATGCGAGCCCGCCTTCTTGCTCGAGGCCGACGAGCAACCGATGCCGCTCGATCAGGTGATGTCGGATCTCGACGACCTCGCCGAAGCCAACGAGCACTTCGAGTTCTACTGGTTTCCGCACACCGATATCGCGCTCACGAAGCGCAACAACCGGCTCCCCGCGGGACAGGAGGCGCGACCACTCAAGCCGTGGCGCGAGTGGCTGGAGGACGAGTTCCTCGCCAACACGCTCTTCAACGCCGTCTGCGCCGTCGGCAAGGCACGACCGTCGCTGGTGCCGCGGCTCAATGGCACCGCAGCCAAGCTTCTCGGCGCACGTCGCTTTTCGGCACCGTCGTACGAGGTGTTCACCTCGCCCCGTCGGGTGCGTTTCGTCGAGATGGAGTACGCCGTACCGCGCGCCGCGATCCGCGACGCCGTGCAGGCTGTGCGCAAGGTGATCGATCGCGACAACCTCCGCATCTCCTTCCCGATCGAGGTCCGGGTCACCGCGCCGGACGACATCCCGCTGTCGACGGCATCGGGCCGCGACAGTGCCTACGTCGCGATCCACCGCTACCGCGGCGAGCAGTTCGAGGGCTACTTCCGGGCGGTCGAGAAGGAGATGAGAGCGCTGGACGGCCGTCCGCACTGGGGCAAGATGCACTGGCGGACGCAGGAAGACCTGCGCCCGGTCTACCCGCGGTACGACGACTTCCTTGCGGTGCGCGATCAGGTCGACCCGGACCGCGTCTTCGCCAACGCCTACCTCGACACGGTGCTCGGCCGATGACGACGATTCACGACTTGCAGACACCCGCGCTGCTGGTCGAGCGGGCCGCGCTCGAGCGCAACATCGCGACGATGACGGCGGCCCGCCCGGGCGCGCAGCTGCGGCCACACGTCAAGGCGCACAAGTGCACCGCGCTCGCCCGCCTCCAGGCCGCGGCCGGGCACACCGCCTTCACCTGCGCGACCATCCGCGAGGTCGAGGGAATGGCGGCCGCCGGGCTTGGCGCCGATCTCCTCCTCGCCAACGAGGTCCTGGACGCCACCCGACTCGGTCGGGTCGCGGCGGCCGGGGCTCACGTGACCGCCGCGGTCGACTCCACCGAGACGGTGGAAGCCGCCGCGGCCGGCGGGGTGCGTGAGGTGGTGATCGACGTCAACGTGGGTCTCCCGCGTTGTGGCTGCGCCGTGGACGACGCCGGCCGACTCGCCGACCTGGCTCGATCGCGCGGCCTCGAGGTGCGCGGTGTCATGGGCTACGAGGGCCACCTCATGCTCGTGCCCGACGTCGAGGACCGGCGCAAGCAGACCGAGGAGTGCATGGCGCGTCTGCTCGCGGCGCATTCCGCCGTCGGCGGCGACCTCGTGTCGGCCGGCGGCACCGGCACCTTCGCGGTGAACACCTGGGCCAACGAGATCCAGGCCGGGTCCTACGCGTTGATGGACACCGCCTACGGCGCCGTCCCCGACTTACCGTTCGAACAGGCACTTTTCGTGCTCACAACGGTCATCTCGCACACGCCGCCGGCCGACGGCATCCCCGGCTGGGCGATCGTCGACGCCGGCTTGAAGTCACTGGGGATGGATCACGGCAACCCGACCGTGCCCGGCGGGACGGTGTGGTTCTGCTCCGACGAGCACGTGACGTGGCAGCCGGACGATTACGACGCGGTGGCCCTCGGCGACCGGGTCCGCGTCGTACCCGCTCATGTCGACCCCACGATCGCCCTGCACGAGCGCATGTGGCTCGTCGACGGCGACGACATCGTCGAAGAATTGCCGGTCGACTTGCGCGGTTGGTGAACCTTCCGCTGCGCGCGAGCGAATACTGGGGTAGTGAGCAACGAGTCGACCAGCCCCGCACCCGCCGGCGCGCCGGTGGGGCGTCGGGTCGTGCTCGGCCTGCTGGGGCTAGGCGCAGCCGGGGTGGCAGCCGGCCCGTCACTGTCCAACTTCTTCGGCCGGCTGGCGGGGGCGCTGTCCGCGCACGACCCCACCGGGCTGTCCGCGCTCATCCCCGGAGCCGGCTGGCGTTACTACACGGTCACAAGTGGCTTCCCCTACAAGCCACCGGCCACCTACCGACTGACGGTGACCGGCAACGTCTCCCGCGAGCTGACACTCACCACCGATGACCTCAAGGGGCGACCCCGGACCCGGCTGACCGCCGACTTCCAGTGCGTGACGGGCTGGCGGGTCCCCAACGTGCGCTGGGAGGGCGTGCGGCTGTCGGAGCTGCTCGACGAGGCGGGCGCCGACTCCGATCAGCACGCAGTTCAGTTCGTTTCCTACGACGGTGCCTATACCGAGTCGTTGACGATGGACGAGGCACGGCGCTCCGATGTGCTCGTCGTCGACACGCTCGACGGCAAGCCGATCGGTCGGGCCCACGGCGGGCCGGTACGGATGCTCATCGCACCGATGTACGGCTACAAGTCCTGCAAGTGGTTGTCCGAGATTCGCGTCACTCCCAAGGTCATCCCCGGCTACTGGGAACGGCTCGGCTACGACCAGGACGCGTGGGTCGGCCGGTCCAACGGCCGGGACGACGCGCCGACCACGTGACCGCAACCGCAACCGCGAAGCCGGACACGCTGCCGCGCTTCACCCGCGCCGAGCGTTGGGTGCACCGCACCACGGGTGCGCTCGTCGCCGTTCTCACCGCGACGGGAGCAGTCCTCTATTACGAGCCATTCGCCCTTGCCGTCGGCCGTCGTCCGCTCGTCGAAGGTCTGCACATCGCCGCCGGGCTCTTGTTGCCGGTGCCCGCGATCGTCGGCGCGTTCGCCTCGACTTCGCTGCGCACCGACTTCGTCATCCTCGGCCGGATGACCCGTACGGACTGGCAATGGTTGCGGCGCAACGATCGGCGAATCGCCCGGCTCCCGGTCGACAAGTTCAACGGGGGCCAGAAGCTCGCTTCCGCCGTACTGCTGGGCGGGCTGTTAGTGCTGTTCGGCACCGGGTTGCTGCTGATCGCGCCGGTCCGCATCGACCTGCCGGTCGGCATGCGGCAGGGCGCGACGATCGTGCACGACCTGTTCACGTTCGCGGTCCTGTTGCTGCTGGCCGGCCACGCCTGGCTGGCAGTGCGCCACCCGGAGGCGCGACGGGCGCTGCGCACAGGCCGGATGGACCGCCGTTATGCCGAGTCCGAGTACGCCGGCTGGGCGCGCGAGGTGCAGCGCAAGCGTTAGGCCTTCTCCCAGACCGAGATGTGGTTAGTGCTCTCGCTGGTGAACGGTGTCCGGGTCCAGCCCGACCATCGTTCTCGCAACGTCATCCCGGCGATGCGCGCCATCAGGTCAAACTCGGCCGGCCAGGCGTAGCGGAACGGCATTGACACGCGCCGGCCCTCGTCGAGCCAGTAGTGATGCGACGTCAACCGCTGGTTCGCGACGTCGAACTCATCGAAGCCCAGGTACGACGTTCCGACGCTGAACGCGCGGACGGTCTCGCCGGGCGGAAGCAGCCGGAGCGATGGCACCAGCACCTCGATCACGAAGCAGCCACCTGACTCGAGTTGCGCCGCGACGTTGACGAAGCATGCAACCTGTTCGTCCTGGGTGGTGAGATTTTCGATGGTGTTGAACACGAGGTAGGCCAACCGGTAGGAGCCCGGCGCACGGGCGACGGCGAAGTCGCCGATGGTGACCTCGATGCCGGCAGCCTCTGGCTTCGCGAGCAGGCGGGCGGCCATCGCCTCAGAGAGCTCGATGCCGTGAACATCGACGCCCCTCTGGTGCAGCGGGACGGCGATGCGACCGGTCCCGATCCCGAGCTCCAGCGCGCGACCGTTGCCGGCAAGCTCGCTCAGGAAGTCGACCGCCGGAGTGACGACGTCCGGCGCGAACATTTCAGCGGCGTCGGCGTCGTAGCGGGCGGCGACAGCTTCGTCGAAGTAGTTGGGTCGCACGCCGTTCAGTAGATCCAGACGGAAAGGCCGACCGGAAGCTTGGCGTTCATCCGATCCATGGCGGGAACGGTGATCCGCACGCAGCCGTGGCTGGCCGGATAGGACGGCACCTGGTCCTCGCCGTGGATCGCGTAACCGCTGTAGTTGAAGTAGGCGGGCCGATAGAGCGTGCCGAGATCCGAGGTCACCCAACCGTCGCGCTTGTAGACGACGTGGAAATGACCGGTCGGGGTGATGGCCTGCTGCTGCGTACCGTCCGAGCCCGTGTAGTAGTAACCGCCGCCGGTGGAGGTGTCGAGGATGCGCCTGAGCCGGCCGTTGACGGCGAAGAGAAGCACCTGGTGCGTCAGGTCGACCTCGACCCCTGCTGCCGACGCGTCCGTGGGGTGGCGAAGTCGGGGTTTGTGGGGGTCGTCGAGGGCGCGCCACACGTCGAGCCCGACCACCCCGTCCCGGTCGAGACGGTTGAGCTTCTGGAACGCGACGACGGCATGCAGGGTGTCGTAGTCGAACTCACCGGTGATGCCGGCGACGTCATAGTGCAATGCGGTGAGCCGCCGCTGAAGAGCCCGGACATCGGGTCCCGTCATTCCTGATCGCAGCGTGCGCTCCACGGCGCGCACTCGTCCGATAGCGCTCTTCCCGGCGCCGTGAGTTGCATCGGAGCCGCGCAGAGCTCGGTAGGCGTAGCCACCTGTCTGGTCGAACGACGTGTCGAACCTGAAGTGCACCAGGTGGGCGACCGGCACCTTCGCGACGCGCTGCCACGGCGCGCCGGGCTGCCGCCGTTCGATCACGACGTGTCCGCGCACCGGCCGAGGCCGGATCGCGCCTTTGAACGTGATGGTGGTGAGGATCGGCGCAACCTGGGGAATGTCGAGCGTCACTTGCGGATGGACATGCACCCAGACGGATGCCGACGTTGAACCGCGATAACCGTTCGAGTCACCGAAGACGACCCGGAACTTGCTGGTGTTGCGTGGCGCCACATGCCAGCGCACCTTGCCGTGCTTTCCAGTGGTCTTGGCCGGCCGGGAGTCGACCCACCGGTGCGTGCCACGAATCGATCGTTGTAGCTGGGCCTGCTCCCCGCGAACCGGCATGCCGTCGGCTGTCAGCGTCGCGGTCAGGAGCGTCGTCGTCGGAAATACGACATCGGCGACCGATACCGCGATCGCGCTCTGGGTCGGTAGCTGCACGGTGAAGCTCGGCCCCCGGGCCGTGCCGTCCGCCGTGGTGACCGACACGACGCCGGTGGTGGCGCCAGCTGGCACCGTCGCCTGGATGTGGGTGTCGTCGACCACGGTCGGCGCGCCGGCGTCAGTGCCGTTGAACGTCACATCGCTGGCCGTTGCGAGGCCGGAGCCGGTGATGTCGACCACGGTGCCGACCGGCCCGTAGCTCGGGGCGAGCTGGCTGACGGTCGCGGTCGCCGCGTCGGCGGTGCTCGCGAGTGGAAGGGCGAGTGCGGTGCAGACCGCGACCACCAGGGACCGCGGCAGCGACACCGACCGGACGAGCGCGAGCATCAGAGTGTTCCTCTCCCCCGTGCCCGCCACGCGGGCCGGCCGTTCAACTGTAATCGGCTACTCGGCGGCTAGCTGCCCACACGCCGCAGCGATCTCCCGCCCCCGCGTGTCACGCAGCGTGGTTGGTACTCCCGCCGCCCGCAGGATCTCGATGAAGGCCCGTTCGTCGCGGCTTCGCGAAGCCGTCCAGGCCGACCCCGGGGTCGGGTTGAGCGGGATGAGGTTGACGTGTGCCAACCGCCCCCGCAGCAGCGCCGCCAGGGCATGCGCGCGGTCCGCCTGGTCGTTGACGTCGCGGATCAGCGCGTATTCGATCGACACCCGACGACCGGTCGTCTCGGCGTAACGCCACGCAGCATCCAGCACCTCGCCAACCGGCCAGCGCGTATTGACGGGCACGAGCGTGTCGCGCAGCTCGTCATCCGGTGCATGCAGCGATACGGCGAGAGTCACCTGGAGACCCTCCTCGCGCATGCGGTCCATTGCGGGGACGAGGCCGACCGTCGAGACGGTGACATGCCGCTGCGACAGGCCCAGCCCACTCGGGGGCGGTTCGACCAGACGTCGTACGGCGGTCATGACCGCGACGTAGTTGGCGAGCGGCTCCCCCATGCCCATGAACACGACGTTGCTCAAGCGACGCGCGCCGGTCGCATCCGGCAGCCGGCCGCGCGCGACGGCCCGTGCGCCGGCCACGACCTGCTCGACGATCTCGGCGGCGGACAGGTTGCGCGTCAGGCCGGCCTGTCCGGTCGCACAGAACGGGCAGGCCATGCCACACCCGGCTTGCGACGACACGCACATCGTCACCCGGTCCGAATAGCCCATCAGGACGCTCTCGACCAGCGTGCCGTCGAACAGACGCCACAACGTCTTCTGCGTCGTCCCTCGGTCGCACTCGAGTGTGCGCACGGTGGTCATGAGTTGAGGCAACAGTGCAGCGACCAGGGCCGCTCGGTCGGCTGCCGGCAGATCGGTCATCGACTCGGCGTCGTCGACGAGACGGGTGAAGTAGTGCCGCGACAACTGGTCGGCGCGGAACGCCGGCAGGCCCAGGGCAGTCAGCGCGGCGCGCCGTTCGGCCGGGTCGAGGTCGGCCAGATGACGTGGTGGCTTCCCGCGCCGGGGCGCTTCGAACACGAGTTGGTGCGTCATGTGTGAACGAAGGCCGACAGCAGCAACCACGCGACCGGCGCGCTCGGGAGCATCGAGTCGAGCCGGTCCATGAGCCCACCGTGGCCGGGCAGCAGGTTGCCCATGTCCTTGATGCCGATGTCGCGCTTGATCATCGACTCGCCGAGATCTCCCAGCGTGGCTGAGCAGACAAGAGCGAGACCGACGATGGCGCCCTTCCACCAGGACGCGTGCAGGAGGTACTGCACGAGCAAGGCGCCGCAAGCTGCGCACGCGAGGACCGAACCGGCGAAGCCCTCCCAGGACTTCTTCGGGCTGATGACCGGCGCCATCAGATGCTTGCCGAACAACACGCCGGCTGCGTAGCCCCCGACGTCGCTGGCAACCACAGTCGCGATGAAGATCGTCACTCGGCGGTCGCCGTCATGCGGAGCGAGGAGCAGCGCCGCAAACCCGGCGAGGAAACAGACGTACAGCAGACAGAGCAACGCTGCGCCGAGATCCGCGAGCAAACCCGCCGCACCCTCGGCCAGACGCCACACCACGACCGCGACCGCGCTCAGCAACATGGCGACCGTCATCGCCTCGCGGCCATTGGTATAGCCGAGCGCGAGGATGAAGCAGAGGCCCACGGCAAGCGGTATGAACGGGGCATTGAGCTCCTGCAGATGCAGTGCACGCACGAGCTCCCACAACCCGATCAGCACCGCCGCCGCGATCACTCCGAGGAACACCGGCTTGACCGTGTAGAGCGGTACGAGCACCAGCGCGCCCAGGCCGAGGCCTATCGCCAGGGCGACCGGTAGGTTGCGCCCGGCTCGACCCGGCGATGGCGCGGGCGGGGCCGCCGGCGGCACAGCCTGGTCGAGGTCAGACATGACAGGTTAGACCTCGAGGAGCTCGGATTCCTTGGATCGCACCGCGCCGTCGATGTGGTCGACGTATTGATGCGTGACTTTCTCGAGCTCCTTTTCCGCGCGGGCGACGTCGTCTTCGCCGACCTCGCCGTCGCGGGCGAGCTTGTCGAGGCTCTCCTTGGCGTGCCGGCGGATGTTGCGGACGGCGACCCGTCCTTCCTCCGCCTTGTGTCGGGCCACCTTGATGAGCTCCTTACGGCGCTCCTCGGTCAGCTGCGGGAACACGACGCGGATGATGTTGCCGTCGTTGGTCGGGTTGACACCGAGGTCACTGTCCCGGATCGCCTTCTCGATGGCGCCGAGCGACGACTTGTCGTAAGGCGTGATGATCGCCATCCGCGGCTCGGGCAGGTGAAACGAGGCGAGCTGGTTGACCGGCGTGGGCGCGCCGTAATAGTCGACCACGATCTTTGCGAACATGGTGGGCGTTGCCCGGCCGGTGCGCACGGCCGCGAGATCCTCGCGGAGCACGTGCACGGCCTTCTCCATCTTCTCCTCGGCCTCGAGCATCGTCTCGTCGATCACCGCGTCGTCTCCTCGGCACCCGCGTCCGTCGTGACCAGCGTCCCGATCTTCTCACCGCGGACTGCGCGCTCGATGTTGCCGTTTGTCAGCAGGTCGAACACGACGATGGGCAACCGGTTGTCCATGCAGAGGCTGATCGCCGTCGCATCGGCGACGCGCAACCCGCGCCGGATGACGTCGGTATAGGAAACCGTGTCGAACCGCGTCGCGTCGGGGTTGATCTTGGGGTCGTCGTCGTAGACCCCGTCGACGGTCTTGGCCATCAGCAGGACTTGAGCACCGACTTCGAGCGCACGTTGCGCCGCGCAGGTGTCGGTCGAGAAGAACGGAGCACCGAGACCTGCGCCGAAGATGACGACGCGGCCCTTCTCCAGGTGGCGGATCGCTCGGCGCGGGATGTAGGGCTCGGCGACCTGGCCCATGGTGATGGCGGTCTGGACACGCGTTTCGATGCCGGCCTTCTCGAGGAAGTCCTGCAGCGCGAGACAGTTGATGACAGTGCCGAGCATTCCCATGTAGTCGGCGCGCGGCCGGTCGACACCGCGCTGAGCGAGCAGCGCTCCACGGAACATGTTGCCGCCGCCGACGACCACCCCGACCTGGGTGCCCGTGCGCACGACATCGGCAATCTGGCGAGAGATGTCGGCGACGACGCCGGGATCGATGCCGAGCTTGTCGCCGCCGGCGAACGCCTCGCCGGACAGTTTCAGCAAGACCCGGTTCCACTGAGCCACGGCGTCAGTCTCCCCCAGAGCCCCCCTGGCGGTCAGCCGCCTACCTCGAACCGCGCGAATCGCTTGAGCGTGACGCCGGCCTCATCGAGCACTTGTTTGACCGACTTCTTGTTGTCGCGCACGTAGGCCTGGTCCAGCAGAACCACGTCCTTGAAGAAGCCGTTGACCCGGCCCTCGACGATCTTGGGCAGCGCCTGCTCCGGCTTGCCCTCCTCGCGGGCGATGTCCTCCGCGATCCGGCGCTCGCTGGCGACGATGTCCGCCGGCACGTCGTCCCGGGTGAGGTACTGGGCGCGCAGCGAGGCGATCTGCATGGCCGCACCGCGCGCGGTTTCCACGTCATCGCCGTCGAACTCGACGATCACGCCGATCGCCGGCGGGAGGTCGCTCGCGCGCCGGTGCATGTAGGACGTGACCCGACCGTCGAACACGACGACCCGACCCAGCTCGAGCTTTTCGCCGATCGTCGCGGCGAGTGCGGAGATGTTTTCCTGCACGGACTTGCCGTCGGCCATCTGGAGGCCGAGCAGCGCCTCCCGGTCGGCGGGCTTCGTGGCAGCAGCCACGGCAACGATGTCGTTGGCGAGCTGGATGAACTCCTCGTTCTTCGCCACGAAGTCGGTCTCGCAGTTGAGCTCGACGAGCGCGCCTTCGGCCGCCGCGACAAGGCCGGCGGACGCAGTGCGCTCGGCACTGCGGGAGTCGACCTTCCGTGCGTACTTGACCCGGAGGATCTCCTTCGCCTTCTCGAAGTCGCCGTCGGCCTCTTCCAGAGCCTTCTTCGCATCCATCATCCCGGCGCCGGTGGCGTCACGAAGCTTCTTTACCTCGGCAGCGCTGATAGCCATGTCGTGTCTCTTCCCTCAAGGCGTACGGCGTCGTACGCCGGCTGAGCAGTTGTCAGGACGCGGGAGTGGCGGTGTCGCCGCCGTCAGCCGGTGGCGCCTCCTCCGCCGGTGGCGCCTCCTCCGCCGGTGCGGCGGGCGCGGCGTCGCTGCTCTGGCCCTGCAGCAGCTCCTTCTCCCAGTCGGCGAGAGGCTCGTCGGCGCCGAGCGCACCGGGCTCCGGCTTCTCCTCGCCCTGCGCCGCCCCAGCGCGCGCGATCAAACCGTCGGCGACCGCATCCGCGATCACGCGCGTCAGCGTCGACACGGCGCGGATCGCGTCGTCGTTGCCGGGGATCGGGTAGTCGACCTCGTCCGGGTCGCAGTTGGTGTCGAGGATCGCGACAACCGGGATGCCGAGCTTGCGGGCTTCGGCGATCGCGATGTGCTCCTTCTTGGTGTCGACGACCCAGACCGCGCTCGGGATCTTTGCCATGTCCCGGATCCCGCCGAGGGTGCGCTGGAGCTTCTCCTTCTCGCGGGAGAGCATCAGCGCTTCCTTCTTGGACGTCACATGCGCGCCGCCGGTCTGCTCGATGACCTCGAGCTCCTTGAGCCGCTGCAACCGCTTGTGCACGGTCGAGAAGTTGGTGAGCATGCCGCCCAGCCAGCGCTGGTTGACGTAAGGCATCCCGACCCGGGTCGCCTGCTCGGCCACGGCGTCCTGCGCCTGCTTCTTGGTGCCGATGAACATCACCGAGCCGCCGTGGGCCACGGTCTCCTTGATGAAGTCATAGGCGCGGTCGATGTAGGACAGCGACTGCTGCAGATCGATGATGTAGATGCCGTTGCGCTCCGTGAAGATGAACCGCTTCATCTTCGGGTTCCAGCGTCGGGTCTGGTGCCCGAAGTGGACACCGCTCTCGAGCAGCTGGCGCATCGTGACGACGGCCATGGTCGTGCCTTCCGTGTTCGGTTGTCGCAACGGCCGGGTGGCCGCTGCCCTGACGCCCCCGACCCGCCGGACCCCGCCCGATCAATCGACCGAGGACCTCCCGGCGCGCCCCATCCGACTGGGCCTGTTTTCCAGGTATTTGGCCGGATGGTCTGGCGGCGTGCGAAGTCGGCTCACCGAGGCGAGCCGCTGTGGACAGTGTACGTCGGATCCCCAACGCCGGTCTCGGTCGCCCGCGTGCCGTCGAGGCGGCCTCACCCTGGCCGGATGCGCCTCCTCGCCGCACTGATCGGCCTGTCGTTGCTCGCCGGCCCGGCCGCCCCCGCGCCGGTGCCACTCGAGGGGTGGGGGTGGCCGCTGCCACCGCCGCGCCACGTCGTCCGCGGCTTCGACCCGCCGGCGCAGCCCTGGCTGCCGGGTCATCGGGGCGTCGACATCGCCGGATACGCCGGCGAGCCGGTCCTGGCGGCCGGCGACGGCGTCGTCTCGTTCGCCGGCAGCGTCGCCCGCGTCCCCGTGATCTCCGTGCGGCACGCCGACGGCCTGCTCACGACCTACCAGCCCGTGCAGACCCGGTTGCGCGCGGGCGACCCGGTCGAGATGGGCCACCGGATCGGCCGGCTGGTGCTTACGGGCAGCCACTGTCTGCCGGACGCCTGCCTGCACTGGGGCCTGCGCCGCGGCGTCGACTACCTCGACCCGCTCGCGCTGCTCCGCCTCAACCCGGTGCGACTGTTGCCGCTGGAGGGTCCATTAGAGGGCATAGGGCCAGTAGACGACGAGATACGCGTTGTAGAGGGACGCGGCGACCAATAGCGGCACACCGATGATCACCAAAGATCTCGTCGACAGC
>DATBDO010000030.1:0-4336 GCA_036269855.1 Mycobacteriales bacterium | reverse complement strand
CGAGGTGCGCGCTGCCGTCCTTCGCCGGCTTGCTGACCGCGAGCGCGAGGCCGTTGTTGCCGACGCTGACGACGTTGAGCCCGTCACCGGTGTGCTGGTCGACGACCATCGGCGCATCGGTGGGGGAGTACGGCGACTGGTCGGCGATGACGGTCGCGCCATCACCTTGGTGCCAGTTGGTCGGGTCGTCGCCGGTCGTGTAGTCGATCTTCGAGCCCGTTGTGCCGGACGTGTACTTCATGTAGACGATCGGCTTCGGGCCCTTGTACGGCGAGATCGTGTGGTCGGACTTCGCCGGGTCGAACATGGCGAACCACTGACGGTCCGCACCGGCGGACGAGCAACCCAGCGGCGTCGACTGCACGGTCTGGCCGTTGTCGTGGGAGTAACCGGTGGTGAAACACGCCAACGCGTAGAGGTCGGCGTAGTAGATGTTGTTGTGCCGGTCGATCGCGATCTCGGTGTCACCGCCGCCCGGGCCCATCGTCGACTTCGTGGGCGTTACCGCCGAAGGCGGCGCCGTACCGGTCTTGTTGTCCTGCACCAGGCGGTAAGAGTCGCCGTTGTCGTAAGAGGCGTTCCAGATCGAGCGCTGGACGCCGGTGCCCTGCGGCCCGGAGACGTAGACCGTGCCGTTGGGCGCGACCCGGATGTCCGGCTCACCGTAGGTGTGGACCGGATCGACGATCCGCGGCACGCCGAACTTGATCGCATGCACGTTGTCGACCGCTCTAGCCCCGGAGGCGGGCGTCAATCCGACCGCAAGGCCTGTTGCCGCGATGGCGGCAGTGGACAAAAAGACGGTGGCGCGCTTCATCGCGGGCTCCCTGGGTGATCCGGCAAGAGTTCAGCACTTCTCCAACGGCCGCCCGAATCCTCCCGATTCAGCCGTACGCAGTCGCATAGGGTCGGCGGGTGTCCGGTGACCTGTTCGAGCAGGCCGCCAACGAGGCGGCCGCCGCTGTGGCGCCACTCGCGGCCCGGATGCGCCCGGCCACGCTCGACGAGGTGGTCGGCCAAGATCATCTGCTCGGGCCGGGCTCGCCGCTGCGCCGGCTGGTCGAGGGCGGCGGTACGACGTCCGTCCTGCTCTGGGGCCCTCCGGGCAGTGGAAAGACGACGGTCGCCCGGCTGATCGCCGCCGGCCGCCGGTTCGTGGAGCTGTCGGCCGTCAGCGCCGGCGTGAAGGACGTCCGGGCCGCGATCGAGGAGGCCAAGGAGCGGCTCGGCTTCGGCGGTGAGCGGACCGTGCTGTTCGTCGACGAGGTGCACCGGTTCAACAAGTCCCAGCAGGACGCGTTGCTGCCGGGCGTCGAGGCCGGGCTGGTGACCTTCGTCGGCGCCACCACCGAGAACCCGTTCTTCTCCGTCATCTCGCCCTTGCTGTCCCGCTCGCTGCTGCTGACCCTGGAGACGCTGGACGAGGCAGGGATCCGCACGCTGGTCGAGCGGGCCGTGAGCGACCCGCGCGGCCTCGCCGGGAGGTTCGCGCTCGCCGACGACGCGCTCGAGCACCTGCTCGCGATCTCCGGCGGCGACGCCCGCCGGGCGCTGACCGCGCTGGAAGCCGGCGCCGGGGCGGCCGAGGCCATCGGCGAGCCCACGATCACCCTCGCCGCACTGGAGCAGGCGATCAACCGTGCCGCGGTCCGCTACGACCGCGAGGGTGACCAGCACTACGACGTGGTCAGCGCGTTCATCAAGAGCATGCGCGGCAGCGACGTCGACGCCGCGCTGCACTACTTGGCGCGGATGATCGAGGCAGGCGAGGATCCGCGGTTCATCGCCCGGCGCCTGGTCATCCTCGCCAGCGAGGACATCGGGCTGGCCGACCCGCAAGCGCTACCGATCGCCGTGGCGGCCGCGCATGCGCTGGAGCTGGTCGGCTTACCCGAAGCTCAGCTCAACCTGGCCGAGGCGACCATCTACCTTTCGCTCGCCCCGAAGAGCAACGCCGTCATCAAGGCGATCGGCGCCGCCTCCGCAGATGTGCGCGCCGGGCTCAGCGGCGCCGTACCGGCCCACCTCCGCGACGCCCACTACCCGGGTGCGCGGCGGCTCGAGCACGGCAAGGGCTACCGATACGCTCATGACTTCCCGGACGGCGTCGCCGAGCAGCAATATGCGCCCGATCCGATCGTCGGCCGGGATTACTACGAGCCGTCGGGACACGGCGCAGAACGAGCGATCGGCGAACGGCTCGCTCGGCTGCGCCGGGCCACCCGGGGTGAGTCGGGACGTGAGGAGTAGCAACGCATGACGGTCGTAGCGGACGGTCTCTCCGGCGGCGAAGTCGCCGGCCTCATCGTCGCGGTGTTCTGGGCCGTCCTCGTGTGCTTCATCGCGTTCGTGCTGCTCAAGCTCGGCAAGGTCGTCGGCGAGACCGGCAAGCTCGTCAGCGGCGTCACCGACCAGACCGTGCCGTTGCTCGGCGAGGTCACCAACTCGGTCGTGCATGTCAACGTCGAGCTCGAGCGGGTCGACGCGATCACGGCCAATGTGCAGACCATCTCCAGCAACGTCTCCGCGCTGTCGAGCGTCTTCGCGGCGACTCTCGGGTCGCCGGTCATCAAGGTCGCGGCGTTCTCCTACGGCGTACGCCGAGCGATCGACGACCGGCACGAGGCCGACGTGCGCAAGCGCGTCAAGCACGAGATGAAGGCGGAGAAGAAGGCGCGGAAGGCCTCTACGTGAGACGCCTCTTCTATGTGGCCCTTGGCGCAACCGCCGGCGTCCTGTTGGTACGGCGCCTGACCGCGGCGGCAAACAAGTGGACGCCGGAAGGCATCGCCGCTCAGGCTGGTGGAGTCGGTGATCGGATGGCGCTGTGGTGGGCCGAGGTGCAGCACCACGCGGCCGAGCGTGAGGTCGAGCTTCGGGAAGCGCTCGGCCTCGACTCGGGTGAAAGTGATGAGGAATGAAATCGGCGGAGATCCGCGAACGGTTCCTGCGCTTCTTCGAAGCCCGCGGGCACACCGTCGTGCCGTCGGCATCGGTCGTCGCGGACGACCCGACCTTGCTGTTGGTCAACGCCGGCATGGTGCAGTTCAAGCCGTACTTCCTCGGTGAGGTCCCGGCGCCCTACCCGCGCGCGACGAGCGTGCAGAAGTGCGTGCGCACGCCCGACATCGACATCGTCGGCACGACCGCACGGCACAACACGTTCTTCCAGATGGCCGGCAACTTCTCGTTCGGCGACTACTTCAAGGAAGGCGCGATCCCGCTCGCGTGGGAGCTGCTGACGTCGTCGGTCGAGGACGGCGGTTTCGGCTTCGACCCCAACCGGTTGTGGGCCACCGTCTATCAGGACGACGACGCGGCGTTCGACATCTGGACGCGCGTGGTCGGGCTGCCGCCGGAGCGGGTGCAGCGTCGCGGGGTCGAGGACAACTACTGGCACATGGGGGTGCCGGGCCCGGGCGGCCCGTGCAGCGAGATCTATTACGACCGTGGGCCCGATTACGGGCGCGAGGGCGGCCCGATCGTCGACGAGGAGCGCTACCTCGAGGTCTGGAACCTCGTCTTCATGGAGTTCGAGCTGTCGGCGGTGCGCAGCAAGGTCGACTTCGACATCGCGGGCGAGCTGCCCGCCAAGAACATCGACACGGGCATGGGCGTCGAGCGCATGGCGGTGGTGCTGCAGCGCGTCGACAACGTCTACGAGACCGACTTGTTGCGCCCGTTGCTCGACCTTGCCGGCGAGATCACGGGCGTGCGTTACGGCACCGGCAGTGCCAACGACGTGCGGCTGCGCGTCGTCGCCGACCACACCCGCACCGCGACGATGCTCATCGCCGACGGTGTGATCCCCGGCAACGAGGGCCGCGGTTATGTGCTTCGCCGGCTGCTGCGCCGGGTCATCCGCAACCTTCGGCTCCTTGGTGCCGACCGGCCGGCGGTGACCGAACTCGTCGGAAAGACGTGTGAGGTGATGGGAGCTTCGTACCCGGAGCTGCTGACCGATCAGGTCCGCATCGAGGCGGTGGCGGCGCAGGAGGAGGAGTCGTTCCTGGCGACCTTGCGCACCGGGTCGACCATGTTCGACCGCATCGTCAGCGACGTGCGCAGCAGCGGGTCGGCGGAGTTTCCCGGTGATCAGGCGTTCGCGCTGCACGACACCTATGGCTTCCCGATCGACCTGACGCTGGAGATGGCGCGCGAGCAGGGGCTGGACGTTGACGAGGCGGGTTTCCGTCGGTTGATGGACGAGCAGCGGCTGCGCGCCAAGGCCGACGCACAGGAACGCAAGACCGGGCACGTCGACGTGAGCGTCTACCGCTCGATGCTCGACGCGAGCGGACCGTCGACGTTCACCGGCTACGGCGACATCGAGTCC
>DATBDO010000029.1:0-9089 GCA_036269855.1 Mycobacteriales bacterium | reverse complement strand
GGCTCCGGCACGAACTCCTCGTGCGGTGCGGTGACGAACGCGAGACCGCTGCCGACCTCGTCCGGGGCCTTCGCGACGAAGTCGCGGTAGGCGCGCATCACCTCGCCGGCGCGCTGCGGCGGGAAGATGATCATCCCGCCCCACACCATCGGGCCGATCTGGTGCAGCGCGAACGTGAACGTCGTGACGATGCCGAAGTTGCCGCCACCGCCGCGCAGGCCCCAGAACAGCTCCGGGTTGTCGGTGTCGGAGGCGGTGACGACGTTGCCGTCCGCGGTGACCAGCTCGGCGGAGAGGAGGTTGTCGCAGGTGAAGCCGCACTTGCGCTCGAGCCAGCCGCTGCCGCTGCCAAGCGCGAGGCCGGCGACGCCGGTGCTCGGCACCCGCCCGCCGGTGACGGCAAGCCCGTGCTCCTGGGTCGCGGCATCCAGCTCACCCCAGGTGAGGCCGCCGGCCGCACGCACGGTGCGGCTCTCCACATCGACGTCGGCGGTCTTCATGCCGCGCAGGTCGACACACAACGAGCCCTCGGCGACAGCCGAGCCCGTGACGGCGTGACCGCCGCCATAGACCGAGACGGTCAGGTTGTTTGCCCGCGCATAGCGAACGGCCGCCGCGACGTCCGACGTCGACGTGCAGCGCGCGATGAGCGCCGGGCGAGAGTCGATCAGCCCGTTGAAGACTGTGCGGGCTTCGTCGTACGCCGCGTCGCCAGGACGCATCACGGTGCCGGTAAAGCCGGGCAGCGACAACGTTGTTTCGGTCATGTGCGGCCCCCCACGGGCGTCGGCGATGGCCGCAGGCTACCCGGATCGGAGGGTCCGCCAGGCCAGAATTCCACCAAAGGTGCCGATCCCGAAACCGGCCAGCGCGTCAACGATTTGCAGGTGCCTGGTGCGCAGCCGCCGGCCCAACCGCCCGGCGATGGTCGATAGCACCGCGAACCAGACGAAACTACCCACACCGATGCCTGCAAGCAGAGCTATCGCGCCGGAGGTGCGGTCAGCGACGTGGCCCACCGACGCGGCACTGAAGACTGCTGCCCAGGACGCGATCGTCATCGGGTTGGATGCCGTCGCCGCGAGCGAGGTGCGGAACGCCGCCGCAGGTGCGAGCACCTCGCCCTCGGCCTCACCACCGAGCCGGATTCGCGTCGCCTGCCAGACCGTGCGTACGCCGAGGACCAGCAGGAAGCCGGCGCCGATCAGACCGAGCGTCAGCCTGGCGGCGTCGATCTGCACGAGCTGGGAGGCGCCGGCCACGCCCAGCACCGCGTAGGCGAAGTCGATGGTCGCGGCCCCGGCGCCGATGGCGAGCCCGCTGCGGGCGCCGTACCGCAAGGAGCTGCGCGCACAGAGCAACCAGATTGGTCCCACTTGTGCGGCGACGAAGACGCCGAGACCGAGCCCGGTCAGCAGTGCGGCCAACATGCACCGATCATGACGACCGGTGCATGTTGGCCGCGACTGGTTATCGCTGTTAGTTGACGATGAAAGTGAACGGGGACGTCGCGCCGATCAGGTTGGGGATGTTCTCGTCGCCGAGCTCGCCACCCTGGTCGGGCACCGGGATTGTCGTCACTCCAGCCGGCGCCGCCTGCGTCGAGGTGAAGCCGGTGACGCTGTAGAGGCCCTGGCCCTTGTGCGGGTTGCCAACGAGCGACAACGGAAGCGTCCACGAGATCGTTGCGCCCTGGATCTGGCCCTTGATGGCGTGGGTCGCCGGGTAGGTGAAGTACTTCGCGTGCGTCGACGTGATCGCACCGGTGGTGCCGGTGTAGAACGACGGACTTTGACCGCCCGCCGACTGCATGCCGACGTAGAACATGTTGCCGTCGCCGTTGCCCTTGTAGGAGGGCGCGGCCCAGCGGACCATCCAGTTGTCGACCGGCCCACCCAGAGGCGGCGTGGTCGCGAGATGACTGGCCAGGTTCTTGTCGTTGGTCGTCAGCGTGATGAGCAGGTTCTTCGCATCCTTGCGGCGGACGCTGGCGCCGATGACGTCGAGCGATGACGGCGCCTTGATGTCCTGACCGGCGGCCGCGAGGAACGCGTCACCCGGCTTGTTCTGGACTCGGCCGAACCGCTTCGGGTTGCTGGGCACGGTCTTGCCGGCCAACAGGCTCGGGCCACCGTTCTGCGCCACCACCATGACCGGGCCGGCCGCCTCAGCGGGCGTCTCGCCACAGCCTTGGCAGGTGTCCTGGTTGCGGTCGGCCGAGGTGTCGTCGACGTAGCTGATGACGGCCTCGCCGTGCAGACCCATTTGCACCTGGAAGAAGTCACCGAGGCTGCGGTCCGGACTACCGCCCAGGCCCTGTGTCGAGATGTTGCCGTACTTGACCGGGTGGTCGCTGACCTTCGTCGTACCGAAGGCCGGGTGCTTGGCGAGCGCGTTGATGCTCGTGGAGTAGTAGAGGTTCCAGACCGCGTTGTCGACAGAGTCAGGACCGAACTTGCCCGTCGCCGACTTGGCCGTGGTCGAGCCGTACCAGGCGATGCCGATGCGTCCCGGCGTCCCGGCGACGACCCACGGCATGACGTTGTTGGGCAGGCTCTTGGACGAGATCGTGATCGGGGCACTCCAGTGCTTCGCACCGTCGCGAGAGATCGCGAGCTTGATGGCACCGGGGCCGGTCGCTGCCCCCTGGCCGGGGTACTCCGACCAAACCGCGTAGAGCGTGCCCTGAGTGTCGACCGCGATCGACGGGAAGAGGTAGCCGCCCTGCCAGTTGCCCTTGGCCCGGACGAACGAGTCGTGCCAGTTGGTGTTGATGTGCTGCGAGTCGCTCGGGTCGAACTTGGTCGGGTCGGTGCAGTAGTCGGCAACCTGAGCGGCGCTCTTGTCGCTCTTGAGCCCGCCGCAGTAGGACACGATGATGCCGCTGTTGGCGCTGTCGGTGTGGATCGCGTAGACCCGGTGCTTGTAGGCACTCCCGGCCACGTTGTCGACCGCGATGTTGCCGGGGATGCCCTCATCGGGACTGATCACTGCCGGCGGCAACGCACACGGCGCACCTGACAGCTCGCACTTGTTGCCGTAGTGCACACCGTCGACCGACTCGTTCATGACGAGCTGGTTCTGGCCGCCGTTCTGCGCGACGTTGTCGTAGTCGAAGTAGAGCCGGCCGTCGTTCGCGCCGGAACCGACGGCGCTCTTGCCGCCGTTGGAGTCGATGCCGATCCACTGCCGGTCGACGCCGACACCGTTGACCGAGGAGCAGCTGGTCTGCCAGGTGTGGCCGCCGTCCGCGGACCGGGAGTTGGTGAAGTTGGTCAGACCCTGAAGATCGTTGAAGTAGACGTCGCCGCTGACCGGGTCGACCTGCAGCTCGGTGTCACCGCCACCGACGCAGGTGGCCTGCTTGCCGAGCGCGTTGCCCTCGGTGAAGTGGAAGCTGCGCCGGTTGTCATCCGAGCGCCACAGGTAGGAGACCGTCGTCGAGAAGCCGTTGGGCACCGACGAGTAGGTCGAGCCCTTGTACTTGCCGGCCTTGGCGATGGCGAGGTCGGGCTCGTAGCCGGGGTGGAAGAGATCCACGACGGTTGCATTGCCGAAAGTGGCATGCGGAGCGTGGGCGGCTCCGGACGGAGCGGCGAGGGCGCCATAGCCGAGGGCGATGGCGGTAGTGGCAGCGCCGGCGACAAGGGCGCGCGTCGTGGTCTTCATTGACCGATTCCTCCTGTGTTGACTGGTAACCACGAGTTCGCCGCGGCGGCGCTCACCTCCTGCAACGAGAGAGCACGTAGCTGGGTTACGCGGCATACCCTCGATGGGGTGAGAAGTGAGCTGCTGGACCGGCCGGGCGCGGTTGCCGCGCGCGCGCCCGACGACGCCGTGGCCGGCCACTACGGCGATCCGCTGCGCGAGCAACGGGTGTTGCTCGATTCCGGCGGGGTTGTCGACCGGTCGCAGCGTGGCGTGTTGCGGATCACAGGCCCGGATCGGCTGACCTGGCTGCACTCGCTGACCTCGCAGCATCTGTCCGAGCTGCCGAGCGGGGTCTGGACCGAAGCGCTCGTCCTGTCGCCCCATGGCCACGTCGAGCACGACATCCGTCTCGTCGATGACGGTGAGTCGACGTGGCTGCACGTCGAGCCCGGGACCGCGCCGGCCCTGGCCGCCTACTTCGATTCGATGCGCTTCATGCTGCGGGTCGAGGTCGCCGATGAGACCGCGTCGTACGCCGTCCTGACGGAGCTCGCGCCGGGCGGTATCGACGGAGCCCGCGACCAACTGGTCTCACGGACCGCGCTTGCCGACGCGGTCGCAGACCGGCCGCTGGCCGGGCACGACGCATGGGAGGCGCTGCGCGTCGCCGCGGGTGTCCCGCGGCTTGGTTTCGAGACCGACCACCGAACGATTCCGCACGAGGTCGGCTGGATCGGGCCGGCGGTGCACCTCGACAAGGGTTGCTACCGCGGTCAGGAGACCGTTGCGCGGGTGCACAACTTGGGCCGGCCGCCGCGACGGCTCGTGCTGTTGCACTTGGACGGTACGTCGGAAACGTTGCCGCCGCCGGGCACCGAGGTAACCATCGACGAACGGTCCGTGGGTTTTCTGGGAACAGCGGTGCACCACGCCGAGCTGGGGCCGATTGCGCTCGCGGTCATCAAGCGTTCGACAGCCGATGACGCGCATCTCATGGTGAGTGGAATGGCTGCCAAGGCCGAGCGGTTGGTCGACGTCTAGCGCTACACCTCGATGATGAGCGTCACCGGTCCGTCGTTCGTCAGCTGAACCTGCATGTGCGCACCGAACGCACCGGTCGCGACCTCAGCGCCTGCGTCGCGCAGTGCATCGACGACGGCTTGTACAAGTGGCTCCGCGACATGTGCAGGTGCCGCCGCATTCCAAGATGGTCGGCGTCCTTTGCTCATGTCGGCGTACAGCGTGAACTGACTGATGACAAGCAACGGTGCGTTGTCGTCGGCGGCAGATCGCTCGCCGTCGAGGATCCGCAACTGCCAGACCTTGTCTGCAAGTTTCTGCGCAGCGTTTGCATCATCATCGGTGGACACTCCGACAAGTACGACGAGACCGGGGCGGTCGATCGCGCCGACGATCGCGCCGTCAACCGTGACGCGCGCGCCGGAGACGCGCTGCACAACCGCTCGCATCCGGTTAGTAGACACCGGCTTGGTGCTCGCTCAGAAGCCGAACAGGCCGCGCTTCTTCTTCTTTTCACTTGCAGCGGGGCGGCTCGGTCGTGGTGCGGGCGGCCGCGGAGACGACGGGGACGACGGCGGCGACGGTTCGTCCTCGAGTCCGAGCGAGGACAGCTCGCGCAGGAGCGCAGCCGTGTCAGCCATCTCGTTCATGGCCGGCGCAGTGCGGGCACCCACGGCCGCTGGCTCACGGACCGGGGCCGGGTCCTCGACCTCGGGCTCGTCCTCGACGACCGGCTCCATGGATACCGGCTCGGCCGACAACTGGGTCAGCAGCGCGGAGGCGGCGGCTTCACGCTGCGATGTGACCTCGGCCGCGCGCGCTTCGCGAGCCCAGTACTCCGCCCAGGCTTCGTTCTCGGCGTCGGCCCGCTCGGAAGCGAGCCGCTCGGCTGCCATCCTGGCGAGTTCTTCCTCGGCGGCGATGCGCGTGGCTTCTTCCGCGGCGAGTCGCTCGCCTTCGAGACGCGCGGCTTCTTCGGCGGCGACGCGTGCGGCATCTTCCGCGGCGAGGCGCGTGGCTTCTTCGGCGGCGAGCCGGGCAGCTTCTTCCTCGGCGGCGAGGCGGGCGGCTTCTTCCTCGGCGGCGACGCGTGCGGCTTCTTCCTCGGCGAGTCGCTCGGCTTCGAGGCGGGCGGCTTCTTCTTCGGCGGCGACGCGTGCGGCTTCTTCGGCGGCGAGTCGCTCGGCTTCGAGGTGGGCGGCTTCTTCTTCGGCGGCGATGCGTGCAGCCTCTTTCGCGGCTTCGAGGCGTGCAGCTTCTTCCGCGGCGAGTCGCTCGGCTTCGAGGCGGGCGGCTTCTTCCTCGGCGGCGATGCGCTCGGCTTCGACGCGTGCGGCCTGCTCCGCGGCCCGCTGCTCTTCCTCGAGGCGGGCTAGCTCTGCCTCGCGTCGTACGGCGGCCAGGTCTGCAACCGGCGCGACCTCGGCCAGGTCGGTGACGAGCTCTAGTTGCGGCGGCGGTGTCTGCGAGGCACGCAGCGCCTCCGCCAACGCGTGCGCGGCGGCGAGCTCGGCGGCGGCGGCCTGCCGGGCGCGCATCTTGCGTGCCTCGTCGTCACTGATCAGCGCCCGCTGTTCCGGCGACTTCTGCTTGCGGATACGCAGTTCGGCCGGCACTTCGAACGGGTCGTGCGTCTGGGACGGCGGGCCGAGGACGTCCGAGAGCGCCTGGGAGACGCGTTCGATCGAAGCGGCGAACGACTGGTCGTTACCGCCGTTGAAACGTACGGGGGAGGGAAGCTCCACAGCTGGCGCAGCAGGCTCCTCGCGGACGGTGGCGGCGACCTCGGTCACCAGCCGGGCAAGAGCAGCGAAGCTGTCGTCGCCGACGATCTCATCGGCAGCGCTGGCCGCGTCGGCAGCGAGAGCCGACCTGACGGGGGTGGCGCCGTACAGCACGTCATCGTCGCCGTCGGCCGCAGACGACTCGGGCGCGAGCTCGAGGTCCTCGTCGATGTCGACCAGGCCTGCGGTCACGAGCGCGACCAGCACCTGGCCGGCCTCGAACAGCGTGTAGCCGCAGTCGCGGGCGAGCTCGGCGACGGTGCGCTCACCGTCGATCTTGCAAAGCATCGACCACGCGTCCGCGTCGAGCGTCGTCTCGGGCTCCCCGCCGCCGCGGGCGGACAGGACGGGCACCGCGGTCGGGCCGTGTACGACGCTCGAGATCGTCTGCCACTCGTAGCCGCGCTCACGCAGGTCGGCCAGCAGGTCCGCCACCGACATCGGCGGCGCGACGTCCTCGCGAGTCTTCTCGCTCTTGCGGAACTTCCACCTGCCGTCGACCCACTTGATGAGATCCCAGAGCGCGTCGTGGACCTGCTCCCGGATGAAGTCTTCGACAACCGGCTGGTCGACGTAGCCGAGATGCACCAGGAGCTCGCCGAGGCGCCACCCCTGCAACTCGGTGCGCTGCGCTTCAAGCGCGTCCGCCAGGGCCTCCGGCGCCAACGCGCCGGACGAGATCAGCTTCGCGCCGAGCTGGGGACGCTGCCCCGGCACGGAAACCGCGTAGACGAGGCCGCCCTTGTAGTAGATGAGGGCCTCGTCACCCTCGGCGTCGGAGATGTGCAGACAGCCCGTGGAGTCTTCCTCGGCCAGTTGAACGAGGAGCGGGGCGAGCGGAGTCGACGAGAGGTCGCCCTTGAGCATGCCGGGACCTCCTCCGTACCGCTCCGTCGCCGCCAAACGAGATGTACCGATTGCATCGGCAGAACGCACGCTCATGTTGAGCCGGACGGGCTACCGGAGACGTAGTCATTCGGCCAGGAGTGCATTACCCGTGGCACCATGGCCCGCGTGGCCGCCGGAACCCTTCTGACCGTCGCTCCAACCGGGGCAGAAACGGCTAAATCGGACGCACCCGCGCTGCCGGTCACCATCGACGAGCTCGTCGCGACGGCGAAGGCGTGTGAGGCGGCCGGGGCCGCGGTCGTCCACGTGCACCTCCGCGACGACGAGGCACGCCCGACGCTGGACCTCGGCCGGGCCCGCGCGGCGGTCGCCGCGCTCCGTGAGACGACCGATCTGGTCGTGCAGATCTCCTCCGGCGGCGCGGTCACCGACTCCGAAGACGACCGGCTCGCCGTGCTCGACTGCGGCCCGGACGGCGCGAGCCTGACCTGTGGCACGGTCAACTTCGGCAGCGATGTCTTCATGAACCGCTGGGACTTCATCGAGCGGCTCTACCTGGCGATGCGTGAGCGCCAGATCGTGCCCGAGTTCGAGTTGTTCGACCTCGGCCACGTCATGACCATGCGCCGGCTGCTCGACACGCACGGAGAGCCCTTCGGCGGGCACGTTCACTGTGACCTCGTCATGGGCGTTCCGGGCGGCATGCCCGGTACGACGGCCGCCCTCACCGCCTGCGTCGCGGCCTTGCCGGCGGGCGCGACGTTCTCGGCAACCGGCGTAGGGCGGACCACTCTGCCGGTGATGCTCGCCTCGCTGTCCGCCGGCGGCCATGTCCGCGTCGGCATGGAAGACACGCTGACATTCGCGCCCGGCCGACCGGTCCGCGACAACGCCGAGCTCGTCGAGCGAGCCGCGGGTTTCGCGCGTCACGCGCAGCGCCCGCCGCTGACGACGAACGAGGCACGCGAGATGCTGGGCATCCGGCACTCGATCCCGACACAGACGGGGGCGCAGTCATGACCCAGGGCAACCGACGGATCGACCGCGTCCTTGCCGAGGACTTTCTCGACGGGATCTCGAGCCTGCCGATGGACGAGCTGCGCGCTCTGCGCAAGGAAGCCGACCAGGAAGAGACCGACCTCTCCTATCTCCGCCGGCTGCTGCAGGGACGTCTCGACATCCTGCGCGCGGAGCTTGCTCGACGCTCGGGCGACGGCGAGAGCAACCTTGTCGATGCACTCCCACACATCCTGGCCGACGAAGGCTCCTCGTCGAGTCCACACGGACTTGGGCGACACATTTCCGCCGAGCCGTCGCGCGCTGACTCGCATCGGCGGCACGTCGAGGCGCTCGTGGCAGATGTCGACCTCTCCAACCCGTCTGCGCACGACGAGCTCTCCCTTCGTCGGGCACTCGACGTGTTGGAGCGCGAAGAGCAAGAGGTCTCCGACAAACGCCGCGCTGTTCAGACCGTGATGGATGCGTGCACCGCAGAGGTCACCCGTCGTTACCGCGACGGTGACGCCGACGTGTCGGATCTGCTGCCCACCGACGCCTCGAGTTGACCGTCGTCGCCGAAGTCGTTCGCAACGGCTTCGTCGAGAGCGTTCACCACGGCCGGATCGTTGCGGTCGACCCTGCGGCTACGCAACTGCTCGCGGTCGGCGACGTTCGATCGCCGTTCTTTCCCCGCAGTGCCATGAAACCGTTGCAAACGCTGGGACTCTTGCGGGCCGGGTGGAGCCCGGCCGACGACGAACAAGTCGCACTCGCGTGTGCGAGTCA